>NZ_JAERIS010000005.1 GCF_017979425.1 Helicobacter salomonis
AAAAGCCTAAGAGGAAAAAAGGGTTAAAAGCTTTTAGAAAGAAAATGTGGGGGAGGGTTTGATGAGGGTGTGGCACAGCCCATCCCCTAAAAGTTTAAAATTTTCAAGTTGCCATGCAAGCAAAAATGCAAACGAAATACCATGCGTTTACTTTGCCTAAACCTCCTATAATCCCCACTACATGGGCATTCATATCTCTTTGCATTGTGCAAAAACAGACTTGACACAGAGACAAAAATTGCGCTAGAATGCGCGCAATTAAAAAAGTTCTTTGATGTGTCGGTGTGTCAAAAAATGAGACGCAGTGAGCCAAGTGCTGAAAAGTAGCTTGTCTTAGCCTATCTGCTTAAGATTTAGAGCCCCTAGTTTAGGGAGTTGTGAGAGAATGAGGTAGAGGGATTGGGGGAGGAGTTGATATAATCTTTCCACTTGTTCTTTTATTTGGGTCTTTCAGAGTTTTGTTGATTGGCGATGCATTGTTTAATCACTTCCAAAGGCGCGCCTTCTGCGGAAAATATAGGGTATGAGTATGCTCAAAGAGCAGGCACTAATTATCCGCCTAGTCAAAGCTAGGGGTTTGGGGTGGGGGGGAAGGTCTCTACCATAAGAACACAGAGCGAGAACTGCACTCTCTCTACTTAGAAGCATCGACCCAGGGGACCTACATGTCCTTGGCATTTGGATATTTCACCTGATGGAGATTGTTATTTATTCACATGTTATTCACATGTTATTCACATGTTATTCACATGAGTTTAGCGACATGTATTCACAAGTGCGTAAAAAGCCCTTTAAAAATCACCTAAAACTTATTTTTTTGTGCCTTTGTGTGAACGAATAAAAGTTTTTTCCTACCTGCATAAGTACCTACACGATGTACTTCCAAAGCTCTTTTCACATTTTCACACACCCTACTACTATGACTAAAATCTATTTATCTAAGATTTTTTGCAAACTTTGGAACTGACACACAACCACCGCGATAGCAAATCCTCTATCATGGCTAATGCTCACATGCAGGCTTTGCAAATGAAAAGCACGCATTTTTTCAGGTAATAGTGTGATTTGTGGAGCCCCTCTAGCATTCTTGTGCAGACAAATATCTAAAAAACCCAATCGTGCTCCAATACCCACTCCTAAAGCCTTAGAGCAGGCTTCTTTAGCCGCCCATGCCCCAGCCAAACTAGCAGGCTTTGCAAAAAAGGTTTGTTCGTAAGGGGAAAGAAAACGATCGAGAAAATGTTGCTGGTGGCGGGCTAGAACCTTAGCGATGCGATCAACTGCAATCAGATCGACCCCAATCACTGAATTACAAAATCCGTAAAAAAGACATTTTTTACAAACCCATCGATCAAAAAACTATTGATATTGCTCCGAATTTCTTCCTTGAGTTTGTTCTTCCCTTTAAGAGTAGAAATCTCCTCAACGGATTTAGAGGAAAGGATCTCGATAATGGTATCCTTAATCGCCGTCTCTTTAACCTTCACTTCTTCTAATAACTTAGGATCGTTTAGCTCTAATGAAATACTAGTCTTAAGATAACGACGCCCGTTCTGACTGATCAAATTTACAATGAAAGCACTGCTCAAGGGATAGAGTGGCCCTAAAGAGAGATAATCTGAGGAGCGCACCATCACGGAACCTGCATCTGGACTTTCATTCATAGGAGCGCTACGCATCTGTTTGCCCCCACTTGCACTAGGTGTGCTGCTAGGTTCCGCGCTTTTTCCCATAAACAAGATCACAATCACGCCGACTAAAATCAGCATGACCAACACCGCTCCCATCACCACAAACAACATCGCCTTGCTCTTCTTAGGAGCCTTTGCTTCTTCTGGCATTCAAAGTCCTTTTTATGATTTAGAATAATAGCTTAGACTGGTGCGCCCAAATCTAGTTTGCTTGATTATACTAAAGCTTGCTAGATTTCTGGGCATAGGAATGGAGCTCGCGTGCTCAAAAATTGCCAAGGTATCTTTCAAAACATCTAAACATTCCAAACACTGCAAGCTTGCCTCTAAAAGCCCTCCAAAGGGGGGATCAAAATAGAGAATATAAGGCATGCTTAGCCCTATTAAATAATTTTGCAGCAAAATGAGCCCATCACCCTGAATGGCATGGGCGCGCGCACTATCCCTTCGCTGGTAGGTATCAATGTTGGTTTGCAATACCTCAAAAACTAACGGGTCTTTTTCAAAAAATAAGGCTTCACATGCTCCACAACTTAAAGCCTCCAGCCCCACACTTCCACTCCCCCCAAAGACCTCTATAAAAACCCTAGAAGCAATTTGGGGTCGCAGAACATTAAAAAGCGAAGTGCGCACAATAGCCTTCGTGGGGCGGGTAATCTCTTTGGGGGGTATGCGCAAACTAAGCCCCTTGCACACCCCGCTCAAAATCTTTAAAGCGTAAGGGGATTTGGACATTAAGGACGATACTCTTGTATTAAATCTAAAAGCTTACGGGTGTATTCACTTAATAAAGTCTGCACCCTGCTCTCTAAGCTTTCTGCCTGGAGCTTTTGAGTGTAGAGTTCCTGTAGAGATTCTAAAAGACTTGTACGCGTAAAGGGCACGCTCACATGCATCCCTTCCGCTGAACCAATGAAGTAAGTCGTCTTGATGGGCTTCTCGATGAAGTGATCACTCAGAATAAAATCACAGCTCTCAGGTGAGCACAAAAAATCTTGCAAATAGGACTCGAGCACATGGCTTAAGAGTAAAGAATGGCAATCCAGGGCTATTTTCATCTCTCCTCTTTTTAAAGCGCATTCTGTGCTATTATTACACATCTTGAGTTTGAAAATGCTTACCTAGGGGAATTTGTGCAAAAACACATCCGCAACTTTTCTATTATCGCCCATATTGACCATGGCAAGAGCACTTTAGCCGATTGCCTGATTCAGGCTTGTAAGGCCTTGGACACGCGTGAGATGACCAGCCAGGTTTTAGACACCATGGATATTGAAAAGGAAAGAGGCATCACTATTAAAGCCCAATCAGTGCGTTTGGGCTACCGCTTTGAAGGGGTGGATTACATTCTAAACCTCATCGACACCCCAGGTCATGTCGATTTTAGCTATGAAGTCTCGCGATCCTTGCACGCTTGTGAGGGCGCTCTCTTAGTGGTAGATGCCACGCAGGGTGTGGAGGCACAAACCATCGCCAATGTCTATATTGCCCTAGACAATCACCTAGAAATTTTACCCGTGCTCAATAAAATTGACCTCCCCAACGCTGATGTGCAAGCCGTAAAACAAGATATTGAAGACACTATCGCACTAGATTGCTCTGAAGCCTCCTGTGTGAGCGCTAAAAATGCGCTTGGTATTACAGAATTACTTGAGAAAATTATTACTCAAATTCCCCCACCCATAGGCGATCCTGATGCACCCACTAAGGCGTTGATTTATGATTCTTGGTTTGACAATTATCTGGGAGCATTGGCGCTAGTACGGCTCAAAGAGGGGTGTTTAAAGGTGGGACAAGAGGTGCTAGTAATGGGCAACCAAAAAACACACCAAGTACTAGGGCTTTACTACCCTCACCCTCTACATAGAGTGCAAAGCCCTCGTATTGAGTGTGGAGAAATTGGCATTGTGGCTTTGGGTTCTAAGAATCTCACAGACATCGCGGTGGGTGACACGATCACCGATGCCAAAGCCCCTACTCCTACTCCCATTGAAGGCTTCATCCCTGCTAAACCCTTTGTCTTTGCCGGACTTTACCCTATTGAGAGCGATCAATTTGAAACTCTTAGAGATGCGCTCTATAAACTCCAACTCAACGATGCTGCTTTGCAGTTTGAGCCTGAAAGCAGTGTGGCGCTAGGGTTTGGATTTCGAGCGGGATTTTTGGGACTCTTGCACATGGAAGTCATTAAAGAGCGCCTAGAGAGGGAGTTTAAACTCGATCTCATTGCCACAGCCCCCACTGTGGTGTATGAAGTGCATTTGCAAAATGGGCAGGTTGTGATGGTGCAAAATCCCAGCGAATTGCCTGCCGAAGGGAACATTGTCTGCATTAAAGAGCCCTTTGTGCGGGCTAATATCATTACGCCTAGTGAATATTTAGGTAATCTCATTAACTTGCTCAATAAGCGGCGCGGGGTGCAGGAAAAAATGGAGTATTTAAACCAAAGTCGCGTGCTCTTAACCTATTCCATTCCTAGTAATGAGATTGTGATGGATTTTTACGACAAGCTTAAATCCTGCACCAAGGGGTATGCAAGTTTTGATTACGAACCAATTGGCTATCAAGAGGGGCAATTAGTGAAGTTGGATATTCGGGTCGCCTCCGAAGTAGTAGATGCACTCTCCATCATTGTCGATCGCTCTAAAGCCTATGAGAAGGGTAAGGCATTGGTAGAGAGCATGAAGAACTTGATCCCTCGCCAACTCTTTGAAGTTGCCCTACAAGCCAGCATTGGCAATAAGATTATTGCCCGTGAAACCATCAAATCTGTGGGTAAGAATGTTACAGCAAAGTGTTATGGTGGGGATATCACCCGCAAGCGCAAACTGCTAGAAAAGCAAAAAGAAGGTAAAAAACGCATGAAGGCCATTGGAAAAGTGCACCTTCCCCAAGAAGCGTTTTTGGCAATCTTAAAAATTGATTAAAGGAGTTTGAATGTGGCGTTATTGTCTTTTGTCCCTGCCTTTAAGCTTGAGTTTGTGGGCTGCTGAGGCTCATAAATGGAGCTACGAACATCCCACAGCCCCTCGCCAGTGGGGGGATCTGCACAAAGATTTTGAAATGTGTAAAAGTGGGAAGAATCAATCTCCCATCGATATCGAGCACTACTACAACGCTCCAGACAAGGAGAATTTTGGGGTTTTTTATCAGAACAATGCTAGGCCCATCTCTTTGGAGTATTCCCACCATACTTTTGTTGCTAAGTTCAATACGCCTAAAAATCATGTTTCTTACCGCGATCATGTCTACAAGCTAGTGAACTTGCATTTCCATGCCCCAATGGAATTCAGTATCCACAAAGAGCGTCAACCCTTAAGCATGCACATGGTTCATCAGGATGCAAATGGTTCGTTACTGGTTTTAGGAATTGGCTTTGAGATCGGCGAACCCAATGAGATGATCGCCCACCTCTTAGAGGCTTATGCACGCAAAAAAATCCCTCAAGCTTTGGATTTGGAAAACTTGCTCCCCTCTACGATTAACTATTACCATTTCAATGGCTCGCTCACCACTCCCCCCTGCACAGAGGGGGTGGCGTGGTTTATTATTGAAGAAACCTTAAGTGTGTCAGAAGAACAACTAGAAGCTCTTAAAAAGATCATGCATTATGTTGAAAATAGGCGACCACCCCAAAAAGATTACAATAGCGTGATTGTTAAGAGCTCTGCGGTGTTGCGTGAGCCTGAGCATGTGCAATAATGTTCTCACAAAGTGCCCTGGACTCTAGGAAGGTGACATTTTTAAATTGTGTCTTGTTGAAAGTGATCTGCCGTTTAGCCAGCTGGCAGGTGTGGATATAGATCGCTTCTTTAAGCCCCTCTAAGTTGAGTTTACCCTCCAAGTACGCTAAACACTCCTTAGGTCCAATTGCTTTAAAGGGTTGGTGGTGCGTTCCGTGTGTGTGCGCGAGGCCCTCTACCTCCTCAATAATGCCCTGATCGAGCATGTTCTGGGTGCGTCGAGCAATTTGAGCGCGCAAGACTTCCTTAGGCAGAGTGAGGGCATAGAGCTTAATGGGCAGGTTAAAGGGGGTTTTGGGGTGGGTTTTAAAATACGCACTAGGAGGGGTTTTGGCAGCTAGGTAAATTTCTAAACCCTTTTGAATGCGGTAGGTATCCTTAGGGTGGATTTTGGACGCATAAGCGGGGTCTACCTGTGTTAAAAAAGTATGAGAATCGGATAAGTGAGCGATCTGGGCGCGCACTGCCTCATTTACGGGAGGCATGGGACTCAAACCCTCTAAAATCGCCTTGAGATAGAACCCACTCCCTCCTACGAGCAATAACACGCCCTTTTGTGTAAGGGCTAGAGCCTTTTGTAATTCTTGGGCAAAGATGGGGGCATTGTTGGGCTGGTGGATGTCTAGGACATTAATCGCATAATGCTTCACGCGTTGCAAATCCCGTGCGCTGGGTTTGGCTGCGGCAATGTTAAAATCTTTATAAATGCTCAAAGAGTCCAGAGAGAAAATTTCCGCGTCTAAATCTTGGGCGAGCTCAAGAGCTAAAGCACTCTTGCCGCTTCCACTCGCCCCTAAAATGGCAATTAGAGTGGGGCTAGTCACTAGGGAGCTTTATAAGTGGCTAAAAATCCTTCTAAGTCGAAGCGCACGCGTTGATCATGGGTGAATAAGTGCACCATCATGTCTCCTAGGTCGATAATGATCCACTCTTCATTTTGAGCATCCACCGCATAAAATTGCTCGCCTAAGGGCTTGAGCGTGCTTTTGAGATGATCGAGCAAGGCTAGAGCATGTTTAGGGGCTAGAGTGGTGGCAATGATCACCTTTTGAGTCACATAAGCGCGATCGCTCAAGTCAAAGACCACAATATCAGCTGCTTTTTTATCTTCTAGCAAGTCTATAATTCTACTAATTCTAGGATCGGACATGGGTCTCCTTGAAAGCTTGAATCACACCTCCTTGCAGGGCAGCAGGGATGTGGGGAGGGATTTTGTGTTGGGCTAAAAGGGCTTTAATTTGGCTTGATGAGATGCATTCTCGGATTTGAGGAAGGGGCATGTAAAGGGAGGAAGCACAGGGTTTAAGCATGTAGCCCTCTCTTTGCACCACTACAAATTGCGCGTACTCTTGCATGGTCGTATAACCTTCCCACTGGTCTAAATGCGCCAAATTGTCTGCGCCGATCACAAAATAGAGCTCGCTGGGTTGCAAGGTGCGGTAAAAATGTAATACGCTCTCCACACTGGGCACAGGGCGTTGCGCGCGGATTTCAAAATCGCTCACTTCTACCTTAGCCAAGCCTCTTAAAAGTTCTTGCATCCATGTATAGCGCTGAGTAGCACTAAAACAAGGCGCGTCCTTAAAGGGATTTTGGTAGGCCACCAATACAATGAGTTGATCGATATCCAAATGCTTTAACACTTGATAGATCACTTCTAAATGGGCGATGTGGGGTGGATCAAAGCTCCCCCCATATAGGGCAATTCTTAATCCGCTAGGTGTTTTGCTCAAAGCTGGAAGCCTTCGTGAGTTTGGAAAATTTTACCCCTTTAAGCCCTCCAATTTCTAGGTGCAAATGCATAATTTCTGAAGGCTTACCCTTTAAAATAATGGTTTCTAGGCAATTATTGGAGTTTAAGTGTACATGGGTAGTGCACATAATAGTAATATGACTTTCGTGCTGAATATCGATAATCTTTTGGTTAAGCTCGCGTTGGTGATGATCGTAGATAATCACCAACACCGCCACAGTAACTCCTTCCTTGGCGTCGTTAGAATTCCCATCAGTGGACCAATTATCTTCAACTAACTTTTCACGAATCATATCACGCACCAGCTCTGAGCGCGAAGAGTAACCATTTTTAATAATGCGATTATCCAATTCATCTAAGAGATTTTGTTGCAAAGATACGGAAAACCTGATAATGTCGTCCTTATGGTCCATAAATGCCCTTGTTGGAAAAATTCCGCCACATTCTAGCCTAATTTGGCTTATTGTGCCCTAATTTGGGCGAGGAATCTGCGGCGGTGGAAAGCTAGAGCGTAGCGATGTGCCTCATCTCTCAAGCGCTGTAAAAATTGCAAACAGGGGTCGTTAGCTTTCAAGCGCAACACGCGATCGCGCGTGTAGAGAATATCGGGCACATCGCCCAGAGACCGCCGGGTTTTACTTGCCACCTTTGCCTTAGCAATGCCCATCACTTCTACCTTAATGTGGGCGCGCTCCAAAATCTGCACAGCCAAGCTCACCTGCGCCCTACCTCCATCTAAGAGCCATAGATCGGGAGGGTGCTGTAATCTCTTAATGCGCCGCTCTAAAAGCTCTTGCATTTGGCTGTATTCGTCCTTGCTCTGTAACAGATAACGCCGATAGGCTTTTTTAACCCACTCTCCTTTTTCAAACGCCACCATACCCCCCACACAATGGCTTTGGGCGTGGTGGCTCACATCAAAGACCTCAACGCGTTCTATAGGGGCTTTAAGTCCTAAGAGAATTTGCAGGGCGCGTGTGTGTCCCTCCAAAGGGTGCTGCAAGCGTTCTAAGAGGGTTTGAATTTTAGCCCAGCGCTCGCGCTGAATTGTCGCTTCTTCAAAGCGCTCTTGAGAAGCTAAAGCGCGCATGCGCGCCTCTAAACGCGCACACAACTTGGGCAGATTTTCTAAAAGCTCCACCCCATCTTGAATTAAAAGCGCGTAATCTTGGGGACTGATCTTGCCCTCGCAAGGCGCTTTGCAGCGCCTGATCTCATAAAAAATACAAGTGTGCTTACCCCGTACACAACTTGGGCTCTGCACTAGGGGGATAAAATCTAACACACTTTCTAAAATCTCCTTGGCTGCAGAGCTAAAGGGGCCAAAACAACGCAGAGAATCGCTAGGATGTCTTTGTAGGTGTAGCACAGGATAGGGCAAAGCAGGGTCAAAGCAAACATAGGGATAGGTTTTGGAGTCTTTAAGCAAAATATTATAGCGAGGCTGGTGTTTTTTGATTAAACGATCTTCTAAGAGCAACGCTTCGTGCTCATTGGAGGTTAAATGCCATTCCAAATGTATAATTTTAGATACCATATCGCGCACACGGGCGTTATTTCTAGGGCTGGGCAAAGCGTGCCCCTCCTGCAGACTAAAATAACTTAGAATGCGTTTTTTAAGGTTTTTGGCCTTGCCAATGTAGAGCAAATTGTGGTTTTTATCAAAGTAGAGATACACCCCACAACTCTCGGGCAGATTTTCAAGCTGACTGATTTGCATGCTTTTGGATATACAAGCGGATGCGCTCAAATGCAGCCCTTAGTTCAGGGTCTTGGGCGTGGTTGGTGAAAGTGCCCTGTGCGCATTCGTCATAATAAAGTTTAGAGGGCTTGGGCTTGAACTTTGCCCTGATCGCTTGGGGCACATAGGCTTTTACTTCAAGTTGATCGGGAATTTCTAAATCTAAGCGTTTGACCTCTCTGAGTAAAATTTGGCTAAATTCCTGGGCATGTTTGCGAAAATAGCTGTACGCGCTAGGGTGGCCAAAAGCAAGCCAGAGTTTAGAGTTTTTGATTATAATGGAGCTAATCGCCTCCCTGATTGGGAGGGGCAAAAAAAGCTTGAGCCGGTTGAGCTTGAGACGCATATCTAGGGGTTTGAGAAAGGGCTTGTTTTGCAGATCGGACAAAATACTTCGCGAATCTTTCATTTTAGCATATTAGCATGTTTGCTAGCCGGTTGTGGTTATAAAGCCCCCCCTTTTTACAAGACAAAACAATCTTCGCCCTATCCTCATGCTCAAATGCCAAATGCCGATCATTCCATCCAAGAGAGTAACCCCTGAATGCAATTCACCCCCTACCCCTTTGAACGTCTCAATACCCTTTTACAAGGTATCACCCCCTCCAAGATCACCGATTTAAGCATTGGTGAACCCCAATTTCCCACACCTCTATCTATCCAACAAACTTTGCAGGTCCACACGGACACACTGAGGTTTTACCCCAAAAGCGGGGGAGAAGATTTTTTAAAAGAGGCACAGAGGTGCTTTATAGAACACCATTTCAAGGTGTGCTTAAGAGATGATCAGATTTTACCCACTTTGGGCTCTAAAGAAGCTCTCTTCAGCTTTCCTATTTTTTATCTGCATGACAAATCTCAGCCCAAGATCGCCATGCCTGATCCGCTCTACCAAGTCTACCTGGGGAGCGCGCAGGTGGCTAAGGCACAACCCCTTTTTATGCCCCTGAGCCCAGCTAATCACTTCACCCCTGAGCTAGACCCTGCACTAAAACCCCACCTAGTCATTTTAAACTCCCCCAACAACCCCACCGGGCGCACCTTGAGTTTAGAGGAATTGAAAGTTTGGGTGTTACGCGCCCTAGAAGAGAATTTTGTGCTTCTCAATGATGAATGCTATAGCAATATCTACGCCACCACACCTCCCCCCTCTATCTTGCAAGCCTGCACTGAGATAGGCAATACTGAGTTCAAAAATGTCTTAGCGATCAACTCGCTTTCTAAAGCCTTGAGCGCGCCGGGCGTGCGTAGTGCGTATATCGCTGGAGATGCCAGCATTTTAAAACAATACAAGATTTTTAGAGGTTATAGTGGATGTGCAACTCCTCTGCCCTTGCAACATGCTGGTGCGGTGGGGTGGTTAGATTTTGAGCAACAGGAGCAAATCCGCCAGCTCTATGCCACCAACTTACAACTAGCCCAAGAAGTCTTAAGCGTACCTATCGCGCCCACAAGCTTTTATGTGTGGCTAGAGGCGCGTAATGGGAAGGATTTTGCGCGCTATCTGTTCGCCCACACGGGGATTAAAGTTTTGCCCGGCGCGTTTTTAAGCCCTAGTAATAGCCCCCATAGCGTGCCCTTTGTGCGCGTGGCGTTGGTTTATAAAAATATGCGCCCTATCTTAGAAGATTTAAAAAACGCCCATCAAAATTATTTAAAGGGTGTGGCATGCTAGATCGCCCCATCCACACCTATAAAATCCATTTCATTGGCATTGGAGGAATTGGTATTTCTGGCTTAGCAAAATATTTAAAAGCACAGGGGGCAGTAGTGAGTGGCTCGGACTTGGTGCAAAGCTCCATTACAGACTATTTAGCCAACTTAGGTATTCCCATCACTATCCCGCATAACCCAAGCGCGCTCACCGATCAAGAAGTGGTGATCCACTCCGCCATTATCAAGGTGGACAATGTGGAGATTGTCGCGGCGATGGAGAAAAATTGCGTTATTCTCTCGCGTAAGCGGGCGCTAGAATACATTTTGGGAGGTAAGCGGGTCTTTAGTGTGTGTGGGGCGCATGGTAAAAGCACCACTAGCGCAATATTAAGCGCATTGTTGCCTCATTTTGGGGCGATTATCGGGGCGACTAGTAAAGACTTTGGTTCAAATGTGCGCGGGAGCGATAGCTCTAGTTTGGTGTTTGAAGCCGATGAATCCGATCAAAGCTTTTTGCACTCTAATCCCTATTGTTCGCTGGTCACTAATGCTGAGGTGGAGCATTTAGAGGGTTATGATTATAATTTAGATGCCTTTTATCAAGCCTATACAGACTTTTTAAAGTTAGCCCAAAAGCGCGTGATCAATGTGGGGGACCCCTTTTTAAAAGAGTGCGGCCTAGAGTCGACACGCCTAGACCCCGCCAAAGACATTAGTCAAATTAGCTATTTTTTAAGGGAGGATGAACCTTATACTCGTTTTAAGCTCAGAGATTATGGCTTTTTTGAGGTGTGGGGTTTGGGGGAGCACACGGCGAGCAATGCGGCTTTGGCTATTCTAGCTGCCCTGGAAGAGTTGCCCTTAGAGAGTTTGCGCGCCAATCTGCTAAATTTTAAGGGTATTAAAAAGCGCTTTGACATTCTTCAAAAAGACTCACTCTTGCTCATTGACGACTACGCCCACCACCCTACCGAAATTAGTGCTACCCTGCAGGCACTGCAAACCTACGCGCAACTCAAAGGCTTGCAAGAGAGCATTGTCATTTGGCAACCCCATAAATTCTCGCGTCTATTGGATAATTTGGAGGATTTTCAAGCGTGCTTTAAACACCCTATTGTGAGTCAACTTTACATTTTGCCCGTATGGCGCGCAGGCGAGCAGCCCCGCGAGGTAGACATGCATACTCTTTTTGGGCATTTGCAACCCACATTTATCGATTCTGTGTGGCGCACCCCAAAAGGCTTAGAGCTCTTTGTGCAGGGAGTTAAGATACGCACTTTGCATAGCGGGCTGGTAATAGGCTTTGGAGCAGGCGATATTACCAGCCAACTTAGAGGGGAGGTTTAATGGGGGCGTGGATTGTTTTAGCTCTAGTGTTGCTCTTACTATGGCTACTACTCAAGGATTTTGGGTTGACGCGCTTGAAACAAAAGCTAATGGGTGTATTTGCGCTCGCGCTCTTAGGGGGTGTGGTGGGGTTTTACACTTATGAGCAAGATCGCGCCAATCGTACCCAAATAGATTTGCAACGCGCCTTTTTGCGGGGCGAAACTCTACTCTGTAACCATGTAGAGGTCAATAATAAAAACTTCAATTTGGTAACCGGCACTCTGAGTTTTTTAGGCAAACCCAATAGCCCCATGAAAGATACCTTGATCGATTTACAATCTTGCCAGAAAAAGCCTCTTGAACACGCTAGCTAACCAATTAGATTTAGAACGCTTTTTAGCTAACTTTGCCAACTTTTTAGCCCGCCCCAAAGAAGTAACAACCCTAACCCTGCGCCCCAGCACTTGGGAGCATTTGCAAGAATTTGAAAGTCTAGATTTTGCCCCCCCTAGCGCGATCATCTGCCTAAAAGAAGCTCTCAAAGCCTTTAAAAAGGGAGGGGTATGGCGTTTAGAAATTTTATTTGAATTTGTGAAGATCACGCGCTATTTTGCCTATCTAAAAGCGCGCGCGCGCCCCAAAGAACATCCCCATGTATGCGCCTATTTAGAAAATATTCACTTCCCCGCTCCTCTGTTAGAGCTAGAGGCGTGCATGCAAGATGTCCCCGCTCTCAAAGAGGGTTTTTACCCCGAATTAGACGCGTTGTTAGAGAGTTTAGGGCGTTTGCAAGTCCAACAAAAACAAGTCTTCAATCAAATCTTAAGCCGCTCGACTCTGCAACTCT
The DNA here is from genome assembly GCF_017979425.1 of Helicobacter salomonis. Lineage (GTDB taxonomy): Bacteria > Campylobacterota > Campylobacteria > Campylobacterales > Helicobacteraceae > Helicobacter > Helicobacter salomonis. The sequence continues at coordinate 12,761 of NZ_JAERIS010000005.1, forward strand.
ATCTAGCCGATCGCCAAGTGCATTTTGTGCAGGGGATCGAAACTTTGCTACTCAAGCCGGGCTTTTCTGCCGTGCTTAAGGGCGCGGTGGTGGCGCGCTCCCATAGTGGGCAATTTTACATAGAACCCTTAGAAGTGAAGAGTTTAGCGCGCAAAATCCAAGAAACGCGCAATAAAATAGAAGAGAGTGTCGCGTACATCTGCGCACAATGGAGTCAAAAATTACGTCCCTATTTTTTATTTTTGCGCTTTATTAATCACGAATTTGACTATATAGACCATCTGCAGGCTCGCATATGTTTTGCTAAAAGCGCGAATCTAAGCTTTATCAAGCCCAACGCACACGGGCATTTTGTGCTCAAAGATTTTGAACACCCCAATCTCAACAACCCTAAACCCCTTTGTTTAGACTTCAACCAAGCCCTGCTGTTGGTTACGGGGGTTAATACGGGGGGTAAAACGATGTTGCTCAAATCCATTTTGAGCGCGACGTGGCTGGCTAAACACTTTTTGCCCTTTAAGATCAACGCGCACCACTCCCAAATCCCCCATATAGAAAATATCCAAGCCATCATCAACGACCCACAGAATAGCCAAAATGACATCTCCACCTTCGCCGGGCGCATGCTCGATTTTAGCCATGCTCTAACTACCCCTCATCTCTTGCTAGGAGTGGATGAGATCGAACTAGGCACGGACGCATCAGAGGCAAGTTGTTTGTATAAAGTGTTGCTAGAAACATTGTTAGCTAAGGGGGCTAAGGTGGTGGTAACCACGCACCACAAGCATTTAGCGATGTTGTTGGCTAAAAATCCTGCCGTGCAACTGCTCGCAGCTAATTATGATCTGCAAGCTCAAATGCCTACCTACACCTTCACCCCGGGACTCATTGGCAAGAGTTACGCCTTTGAGAGTGCCCTGCGTTATGGTGTGCCTTTGGATTTGATAGAGCAAGCGCGCGCCCTCTATGGCGCAGAGCAAACCCACTTAAATGCTTTAATTGAGCGCACCAGCGCGCTAGAGCAAGAGCTCCTTAACGAGCGTGCCCAGTTAGAATATGCTAAACAAGCCCATGCGCAGAGCGTGCAAGCGCACTTGGCGCAAATGCAAGATGCTCAAGAGCAACAAGAAGTCAAACAGCGCACCCTAGAAAAAAGCTACCAGCAGGCATTAAGAGCGCTACAAGATGCGCTTAAAGAGTTTGAACGCACCCATAATAAAAGCCACGCCCACCAGCAAATCCAAGCCATCAGAGAGGGTTTAAAGCTAACCAAGCCCCCAGAGTCTAAGTCTTTAGAAACTTCCCTTACCATTGGCATGGGGGTTGTCTATGGAAAACAAAAAGGGCAGATTGTGGGTTTGAGTGGGGAATTATTTGTCGTGCTCTTAGAGAATGGACTCAAGATCAAGACTCGCGCCCATGCCCTCAAAGTGTCTCACACACGCCCCCAAGCCCCCAAGCCCCAAGTTAAATTAGAGTGCAAGCCCCAAGCCCACGCGCGCATGCGCCTAGATGTGCGCGCTTTAGAGGTGCAAGAAGCCCTAGAGCAAGCCCAAGACTTCTTAGCCAACGCGCTTTTAGCCGGTTTTGAAGAAGTGTTGATTGTACATGGCAAGGGTAAGGGGATTTTACGCCAAGCCCTTAAGGGGTGGCTCAAAACCCATCCTAAGGTGATTTCTTTTGAGGACGCACCCTATAATCTGGGCGGTTCAGGTGCGCAGATTATCAAAATATGAATGGCTTAAAAATTGTAGATATAGTTAGCAAAGAGGGCGAGTTTGCGCCTGAAGACAATGCTAGCTGAACCATTTTTGCCATAATTGCCCCAGTCGTTGCGATCTTTTTCTGTGTAATAATTATGTGCCATGAAGGGGAATCGCACCCCCATCTCAAACCCTTGGTGCTTGGTCAAATGCACTCTAAAACCCCCTTGAAGCGCAATCTGAAAACTGGGCATGTTGTAAAACTTGGCCTCCTGTCCAAAGGACTCCATCAAGCTTGCCTGATTTTTCCAGTAAGCGTCAGCGCTCACACAGCGGTGCGGTTCGCTAGGAATTTGGGTTTGACAGCTCTTGTTGCTGGCATAACTCTTTCCCAGTAACCAGCTCTCCCCCCCTATAATTGTTCCCACGAAAATCCCTAGACTAACTTCTTTTCTATCATAAAAATTGGAGAGAAGATCGATTCCTGCGCCGTAAAAAAACACCGCAACACTCTGGGTGGCATTGATTCTCTGTTGGGTTTGCCGACCAAAGGCAAGGTAGGAATAATATCCTCCCTGCGCGCTTCCAAAGGCATAGTAACGCAAACCAAAGCGTTTTTCCTTGCCAAAAAATTGTTTATAGCCCACTTGTAAATCGCCCCCAAAGAGGGCCCCAGAATATTTATCACCTCCCAAAATTTCACTACCCACACGAGGTATGGGCGCAAAAGGCTCAAATAGGTTTTCCATGACCATCTTGAAGTTCCAATCGCGCATGAAGTGGGAATACACGAATCCACCTCCCAAAAATGCTCCATTGCCCTCCGCATTGAGAGATATAAAAAGGGTGCTAAGTGTGGCTAAAACATGTTTGTAGCGAGAAAATAATAGCATCAGAATCTTGCTCCATGGATGCATCTTGGCGCGAAACACCCCCCCTCCCCCGAGGGAAGAATTTCCTAACTAAAGTGTCCCAAAGGACACTAACTAACAAAACTCCACATCGAACGCCTCTCACAAGACCACTTCCAGAGGACGATCGTAGGGATTGTAGCATAACTAAACTAAGTGCTTGCACTTCCATCGTGAAGTGCCCACATGCTACTATCCCTATAACAGAATAACCAAAACTAAGACTCGTTTAAGGTTGTAGAGGTTCTAGGAGCACTCTAATACCCGCTTTAAGCACAAGAGGATTCTTCATGTCGCTTATCCTGATAAAGCGCACGCGATCGGGTATATCTAAATTCACCTGCGGGGTGGCCTTGACACTATGTGTAAAATCTAGCATGTGTAATGAAGAATCAAAAAAACTAATTTGAGGATACCATTCGGGCGTGTTGGCAATGATGTGTAACCTGCCGCTATAGCCCATGTCCAACCAATACTCTCCGCTAATTTCTTTAAGCGCCAAGTAATTGCCTGAGGGAATGATCGTAGTTGCATTAGCTAACTTTGGAGTGCGCACTCCAAAATAATACACCCAGTCCCGCAAATTATTGCGTTTTAAATCCGCTAAGATGAAACCTTTCCTAGCGAAAAGCACAGCGATCAAGTTTGGGTCTAGGGCGTATTCTGTCTTAAGTGTAAAGACTGCTTTGCTCCATGCGTCTTTGTAATCCACCTCCAAGACCGTAAAATACGCATAGCCCATGGACGCAAGCACACTTTGGATGGTTTTCAAAAGCAATAGAGGAGAAGTTTTCGCTTGAAAACTCACCTGCAATGTGCTGGGTTTGCCAAATTTCAAAGGTAAGAGACCATTGTCCTTCAAAGCGTCCACCACTTTTTTGACTTGTAGCTGCCCTTGCTGGTAAAATGTCTCGCGTTTGTTAAACACACGCCAGATGAAGTTTTTATTGACCTGATAAAACTTTTCACCCACCAGATTCTTGATTTTGTCTTCCAAGGCATCGCCCAGGAGAAACCCATGCCAAGTTGCGAGAATTGCCAGGCATGCTAGAAATCTCAAGACTTATTTACTCCGTTCTTGATAGTGGGTATAGCTGATGCGGCGTAAACCATTTTTGGGTGTATAGAGAAGTCTTAAAGGCTTATCCTGACGGAAATCAGAAACTTGGCCATTGGCCTCTAAAGATACATTGCCTCGCCCAAAAGCTAGGAGCCATTTATGCCCCTTGGTTTCTAAAATAAGGGGATCTCTTATGGTAACTTGAGTCTTTTTCCTAGTATTTAAATCGATGCGCTCCATCCACACTTCTTCCTTGGGTGTGATAACGATTACCTTAGACTTATCAATGGGTGCCTCCTGAGCAGCCTCCTGAGATGGCGAACCCTCCTGGACCTGTTGATTTGCTTGGGTAATTTGTTTTTCCTCTTGATTGGAAGCAGGAGTTGTTGGAGGTGGTGTTTCTGCTTGTGGGGCTTGAGATACACTGGGTTCTGGAGTTTTTTGGGCAGATTCTGGAATGGTTGAAGTCGGTTCAGCCACGCTAGACTCTGCGTTATCCTGGGTAGGAGATGGTGTAGATGTATCTTGTTTTTGGTTTGGTTCTTGTGATGGAGTGTAGCGATTGTAATAAATGTAGGCCCCAACTCCTACCAGCAAAACCAAGGGCAAAACCCACGTCAGCTTCGAAGTTTTTTTAGGTTGGAAAGAAGCAAGTGCTTCTGGGTCCGAGCGAGGAGTATTCACAAAGGGCGACTTCTCTGATGTATCAGGCTTATCCTCTATAGGAGGTTTGAAGAAAAAGCTTTTATCGTATTCTATAAGCCATTGACCCAAGTTCAGATCATACTCTTTCTCTAAAATTTGAATAAAACCCACTGCGTGCACGCGTTGCAAATCTTCAAAACGCTTCTCTAAAATTGCCGTGATCTTGGGATGAGCGATCTTGGTTGTTTGGGCAATTTCTTGGATACCCCTTTCTTTGAGAGAGGCAAGATTTTTGTCCAATTCTGCTAGTTTTGCTTGGTCTTCCATTATCGTGTCCTGTCCATAATAATTGCTCCCGCCACACTCACATTGAGCGACTCTATCCTACCCTGCATGCTAATGCGCACAATTTGATCCATTTTACGCAGGATTTTGGGAGATAAGCCAGCTCCCTCACTGCCCAGAAAAATTGCTAAGGGGTGTTCAAATACCATCTGGCGTACATCTTGCCCTTGCATGTGTGCGCCATAGAGATGCACGCCAGCATCTTTGAGTTCTTGTAGAGCATCTAATAAATGCGGGTATATGCAAAATGGCACTTCATAGAGCGCGCCCATACTCGTGCGTACCAACCCTTCGTAGGGCAGATGTGTGTCCATGATCACCCCCTCAAAGCCCAGACATGCAACGCTACGGAATAATGCACCTACATTTCCCACATCACTCAAACCACATAGCACGAGGATTCGGTCCAATGTTTTGAGTGTAGCCAGTGTAGTGCTTTGGGGAGGACGCACCTTAGCCAAAAACCCTTGATGATTGCCACCCCTTACCATAGCTTGGGCTTTTTGAGAATCTATGCGTGTAATGGTACTTTGATACTCTCTAGCATGGGCACGCAGGCGCGCAAAAATTTTTTTATCCACCTCTTTAGCCAAATACCATTCTAAAACCACATCTGGATAATGCGTCAGAATGTACAAGATCACCTGCTTGCCAAAGATAATCATGCATCCAAGCCTAATGCGTAAAGCGCTTTGGTCGAAATTCCTTTAAGTTTAGCCAGTAGTTTCGCCTTGATTTTAGGAGGGAGATCCATGTCCGCAATCTCTTGGTAAGAGAGGCTAGGCTCCGCGCGTGGACGCATGGCGCACACCAACACCCACTCTCCAAGTAAAGCCTTGGGTGGAAGAGCCTTGAGCTTCTGATAGACCTCTAGCACACTACCCTTATGACGCTGTTCGTGGAGCTTGGTCATCTCCTTAATAGCAAATAGGGGGTACTCAGGCAGGATGGAAGCTAGATCATCCAAGGTTTCCAGCAGACGTCTAGGACTCTCATAAATCACACATGCGACTTCCTCCTGCAATGCAGTGCAACTGGCAACAAGTTTAGCAATCTTAGCACGCCGTTCCACATTCTTGGAAGGCAAAAAGCCCACAAAATGGAACGACTTTGCAGTAAAACCACTCGCGCTATAAGCGTTCACGCATGCGCTCGCACCGGGCAAAACCTCATACTCAATGCCATGTTCTTGAGCAAAGTCTACCAGTCTAGCTCCTGGATCACTCACACAGGGCATACCTGCGTCGCTGACAAATCCCACATGCCGACCCTGAAAAAAAGAACTCCCCATCTGACTCAAAAATGTTTCCTGATTATGGGAGTGGAAAGAGTAAAACGACTGCTCAGGGGTTTTCAAAACCCCTTCCTGAGCGAGTAGGAATAACAACCTCTTGGTTACGCGCACATCCTCGCACAGGAGCACATCACAACGCGCTAAAACCTCCAAAGCGCGCAATGTCATGTCCTTCAAATTGCCAATGGGGGTGGGCAATAAACTCAACAAAACTTACTGCATTTTGTATTTTTGTCTGAATTTCTCCACACGCCCTGCGGTATCGGCGATTTTATCACTCCCTGTGTAAAAGGGGTGGCAAAAGCTCGAAATATCGATGCGCAACTCACTCTTGGTGCTCAACACTTCAATTTGCTTCCCACTTGTAACGCAAGTTACCTTGCAAGGCACATACTCTGGATGAATTCCCTTCTTCATGCTCACTTCTCCACAAGCTTTTTGCGCCATTGTAACTAATTTTTGCTTAAGTGTTTGAGTAATTTCAGCATTTAAATACGCCGATTTGACATTAGTGAAGAGAGGTTTTTCTCTTACACAGATACATGGCAATCACCTTGTTTGCCACCATGTTGCGCTATAATGCCTTCCATATTTTTGAGGGATCGACTCTTGGAGTAGGAGCTGGATGCTAGAGAGACAAAAATACACCTTTGAGATTAATGGGGACGGGAGTTTTACCATCCAAAATCGCAAGGGCGAGGTTTATTACTTAGGTTGTAACCCCTATCTTTCTATCCGCGATCAAGATAACACCCTCAATCCTAAGTGTGCCAAATTTTTGCCGGATTTGTAAATGAAAAATATCCTGGATCAACTTCTCTTGTTTTTGCAAACTCAGGGTGCACAAAGGGGCTTTGAGCGTTTTGTAGTGGGGATGAGCGGGGGGGTAGATAGCGCGTTAGTGGGTGTGTTATGCCAAAGAGTCTTGCCTACGCACGCGCTTTTAATGCCTGCTACCCACACTTCCAGTGCTACAGAAGATGCGATCGCTCTGTGCAATCACTTTAATATCCCTTACACGCAGCGCCCCATCGCGCCCTATGAAGCGTTATTCAAAGCCAATAACCTTGATGTGAGTTTGGGGCGTGTGGGCAATTTCTGTGCACGCATGCGCATGGCTTTGCTCTATGATTTTTCTATGGAAATTAACGCGTTGGTGGTGGGCACGAGCAATAGGAGCGAAATCATGCTAGGGTATGGAACGCTTTTTGGGGATTTGGCATGGCTAATTAACCCCATTGCCCACCTTTTTAAAAGCCAAGTATATAGCCTAGCCCAAGCCCTAGAAATCCCCCAAGAGATTTTAAGCAAACCCCCCAGCGCAGACCTCTATAGCGGACAGAGTGATGAGGCAGATTTGGGTTTTAGTTACACCCAAATTGACCCACTCTTGCAAGAAATCAGTGCGCGCTGGGAAAACCCGGTACACATTGATGCTGGCGCGCTATGTGCTCTAGGATATATGCCTGACTTGGTGGCAAGCATTGTAAGTAGAGTGCAAAAAAACGCCTTTAAGAGCCAACCTCCTAGTTTTCTATGACTTGGATTGAACGCTATTTTTACACCCCTACCAGGGGGCAGAAACTCTTAGCCTACATGCTCTTGCCCGTTTCGCTCATTTATGGGGGCATTGCCACCCTCAAGCGCGCCCTAGCCCCCTATGAGGATTTGGAGATTCCTATTATTAGTATAGGTAACCTAGTAGTGGGAGGGAGTGGCAAAACTCCCTTTATTTTAGAATTGGGCAAGATTTTAGAACCCTTGCATGTGGGTGTAGTTAGTCGGGGTTATGGACGCACTTCTAAGGGCTTAGTGGTGGTGAGTGAGCGCGGACACCTCTTAGTAGAGCAGAGAGAAGCTGGGGATGAAGCGTTTTTGTGCGCCAGTCGCCTAAAAGCTAGTGTGGTGGTGAGTGCTGATCGCAGGGCAGGCATTTTAAGGGCTAAAGAGTTGGGCGCGCAGGTGATCCTATTAGATGATGGGTTTCGCTTTAACTTTAAGAAATTAAATATTGTGCTCAAACCAGAGCGCGCGCCTTACTTTGATTTTGTGTTGCCCAGCGGGGCATATCGGGAGTTTTTGCGTGGCTACAAACAGGCGGATTTGCTTTTACAAGAAGGAAAAGATTACACCCGTCAAGTGTGGGTGAGTAGCCCCAGTCCTAGAATGCTCCTAGTAACTGCCATTGCTAACCCCAGCCGTTTAGATTCTTACTTGCCCGAAGTGGTGGGCAAACTCTATTTTAAAGATCACGCCTATTTTGACCAACAAACCCTGCAAAAGGCATTTAGGGCGCACAAGGCGACTTCTCTACTGGTTACCACCAAAGACGCGGTTAAACTCCAAGATTGCTCTTTGCCTTTGAGTATTTTAGAGCTGAAATTACAGATTCAAGCCCAGCATTTACAAAACATCTGCGACTATGTGTGCCAGATACAAGCAGGGCTACAAGTCTAGTATTTAGGAGGTTTTCACCAACTCAACCACTAGCGAGGCACCGAGGGGGAGGGTTTGCAAGCTTAAATAAGTGTGTTTGCCCTTGTAGGTGAGCTGCGCGCTTGATTTTGAGTTGGCTAGGCTGTAGCGGCCCTCTAAGATCAGAGTGATGGGATTGGTGAGTTGTTGAGTGGGGTCAGCAATGCTGAGTTGTAGGTGGTGCTGGGTTTTGATTTCTAAAATGGAGAGAGGTTCCTTGAATTGTAAATCGCCTATTTTAAGCCAGCCAGATTGGTATTTATTAATGGCCAGCAGGTTTTTGGAAATGAGACGCAAGGCGTGGACTTTAGGATTTTGAGCGATGATCTCAATATCTTCCAATGGGTAGTTTTGCACTTCTTGAGGACTAAATTGAGGCAAGACTAAGTAAGCGTAAGAAGCTTGTTTGGGTGGATGATGAATAATTGCCTCTAAAAAGGGGGCTTCTAGGGTGCGCGTACTCCTGCCTCCAATGTCTGCATAACTTCCCTGTCTTGACACCTTGTCAACAGAAACCTGCATGTCTTGTAGTAAAACATAACCGATGTTGCTGTGCTTAATTGGATTGCTAAAGTTGAGAGTATCTCCTTTTTTTGTCAAGCTAGCACTCTGTTGGAGAATTTGCGCATTGGTATAGATTGCATTTTGGGGACTGATTTTGCGATTATCCATGGCTGTGATTGTGGGTTTAGGGCTTTGCACGCTACCCAGTGCTACCATGGCATTGCCCATAAGCAAATAGGATTTTTGTGCCCTAAAACCCACCTTTTGCAGATCCATACCCACAAAGCCGTATATCCCATTAGAGGCTCCACCCGCCCAAGACTGCAACCCCAAATTACCCCGTCTTTGAAGAACTTCTTCCTGACCTTTTAACTCGGTAGTGCCGGGCAATTTGGTGGGATTGACAAGGGGCCAAAAGTCTATAAATGCATTGGCATCCCCATAAATATAACTCATTCCATCGCTGCTATCAAAACCCTTGAGATTTTCACCATTCATGGTTTCGTAGTTTAAGATGCGATTTGAATGCAGGGCAAGCACGATTTGCCCCCCACGCGTGCCCCTTTGGGCGGCTCGATCCATCGCTCCAAAGATTTGCACAGGTTTTAAGGATAGGGGAGGGAAGTTTATTGCGGCAATGCGTGCTAGGATTTTTTGAGAGATGGTATGGCTAGTGTTGATTAGATTAGGTTGAGATTTAAGATTTTGAGCGATCAAATTCTGCAAGAGGTTTTTATAAGGACTAGGGGCGTGTTCTGAGAGGATGGCTAGAGCCTCTATCAAACCCTTGGCCCTACTGAAATCATTTTCACGATCGCGGCTAATACTCCTGCCACACACCGAAGCGTTTAAGCCCCCCTGAATGAGAAAGTAGGGATAGGATTTAAGCACACTCGCATAAAGCCCGGGATCGATGAGGTTTTGGCTAAAGGGAGTGTGTTCGAGCACGACCATAAACTGGGCTAAACCTTTTAAAAGCACTATCCCATACGACCCATTTGAGGGGACATGTTCGTGCTGAATAAACGACCCATCTGCATAAAAGCCATTGCCTGCATGCACGATTGTAGACGCGCTTTTCACCGCCTTTATGGCCGCTAAAATCTGGTTTGGGTCCTGTTGTACTACCCCCCTAATAAGTCCAATGAAAGCGGTGTCCACCCGATTAGCCCCCTGACTCTCTCTGGCCCTAGGATTGGTGCTACTACGCGCACCCACGCTCAAGCCAGAATATCTAGGGTCTGGTTGATAATAGGCTTGGGCTTGCAATAAGGTCGTTTGTAAAGGGGGAGGAATGGAATCGCCCATGATGACTAAAATTTCATTGAGAGTTTTAGGAATGCCAATTTCCCAGGGCCACCAATTACCCACCTCCATCCCCTCCACAGCATAATACCTAGCAAAAATTTTCAAGCCCTCTAGGATACTCGTTTTAAGACTGATATCTCTGTAATGTGGACTCTGAGGGTTGGCGTAGAGTTTGGCTAAATCCGCAAGTCCTTTTAGACTGCCATGCAGCTGCTTGACTTGCGTGAGGTCAGGGTATTGACTAAAAATCACAGTAGAATTTAGGGCAAGGGAGCGCATAGCCCGCTTACCCTGCTTAATGTCTTGTTCCGTAAAATCTAAGAGATACTGCCTGAAGTTGGTTTGCATATAGCGGATTTGCGCGCTAGATGGCGTGCCCGCTTCTAAAAAACACCCACATACAACCCACAGCATCGCGGTGAGCGCGATACTTAGTCGTGTTAAAATCTCAAGCATAAAAGCACATTCCAGCTGTTATTATATCCATGTATCCGTGATAATAAACCTAGCTGAACAATCCCCCCAAAAAACCCTACACCTACTCAACACCAGCTAACTAGCCTGTGCCAAGTGTCCTACTTAGACTTCTGGCTTTTCCACCAAGAGATGAACCACTACTTAGCCCTTGCGTTTTTCTACAATTTCCTTAGCGATGTTAGCAGGTACTTCACCATAATGGTCAAATTCCATCGAATAGGTGCCCCGACCTTGGGTGGCAGAGCGCAGATCGGTGGAATAACCAAACATTTCCACCAAAGGCACAAAAGCATTCACGATCTTAAGCCCTAAGCGATCCTCCATCGCGTTGATCTGCCCTCTGCGGCGATTCAAATCCCCGATCACATCGCCCATATATTCTTCAGGCACTTCAACCTCGACCTTCATCATCGGCTCTAAAAGCACAGGGTTAGCCGCTCTGCAAGCCTCCTTAAAAGCCATAGAACCAGCAATCTTAAAGGCCATTTCCGAAGAGTCTACTTCGTGATAACTTCCATCATACAGGGTAACCTTGAAATCCACCACTGGGTAACCCGCCAAAACCCCACTCTGCATCGCTTCTTGGATTCCCTTATCCACCGCAGGGATATACTCTTTGGGGATCACGCCCCCGCTGATTTGGTTCACAAATTCATAGCCACTTCCAGGCTCTTGGGGCTCAAGCTTGATAAAGACATGCCCATATTGCCCGCGCCCGCCAGACTGCTTGGCGTATTTATGCTCTTTTTGTACCTCGCTCCTAATGGTTTCCCTGAAAGCCACTTGAGGCTGACCCACTTCCGCCTCGACTTTGAATTCTCTTTTGAGACGATCTACGATGATCTCTAAGTGCAATTCGCCCATGCCTCCAATCAAGGTCTGCCCGGTTTCCTCTTGGGTCATCACTCTAAAGCTGGGGTCTTCTTCGGCAAGTTTGCCCAAAGCCACGCCCATTTTCTCTTGATCAGCCTTAGTTTTAGGCTCAACAGCGATGTGGATCACAGGTTCGGGAAATTCCATGCGCTCTAGCACCACGGGGCTCTTTTCATTACAGAGCGTGTCCCCTGTCAAGGTATCTTTGAGTCCTACAAAGGCGCAAATTTCGCCTGCGTAGACTTCCTTAATATCCTCGCGTTTATTAGAGTGCATTTTGAGTAAACGACCCACCCGTTCTTTTTTATCCTTAGTGGAATTATAAATATAGCTTCCTGATTCGAGTTTCCCACGATACACCCGCACAAAGGTGAGTTGCCCTACAAAGGGGTCGGTCATGATTTTAAAAGCCAACCCAGCAAAATCGCCTTCGTCCCCAGATTGCACCTTGATCTCTTCTTCACTCTTGGGGTCTACTCCCTTGATATCCGCTACTTCTGTGGGAGCAGGTAGGTAGTCGATGACGGCATCTAGCAAGGTTTGCACGCCTTTATTTTTAAAAGAGGAGCCACAGAGCATAGGAATGAGCGCCATGTTCAAGCACCCGACTTTAATCCCATGCTTGATCTCTTCCACGCTTAGGGCCTCTCCACCCAAATACTTCTCCATCAAAGCTTCATCTTGTTCAGCTACGGCCTCTAGGAGTTTATCGCGGTATTCTTGAGCTTTGACTTGCAGATCGCTAGGGATGTCCTGCACATCGTATTTAGCCCCCATTGCCTCGTTGTTCCATATAATGGCTTTCATGGCAACCAGATCGATCACGCCCTGAAAAGTGTCTTCTGCGCCAATGGGGATATTGATGGGTATGGGGTTAGCTTTCAAGCGCTCTTTGATTTGGTTTTCCACATTGTAAAAATTAGCCCCAATGCGATCCATCTTGTTCACAAACACAATGCGGGGCACGCCGTATTTATTGGCTTGCCTCCACACGGTTTCACTCTGGGGCTGCACCCCTCCTACTGAACAAAACACCGCCACTGCACCATCGAGCACACGCATAGAGCGCTCTACTTCAATGGTGAAATCCACATGCCCGGGGGTGTCGATCAAATTAATTTGGTGATCCTGCCAAAAGCAAGTGGTGGCAGCTGAAGTGATGGTAATTCCTCTTTCTTTTTCTTGTTCCATCCAGTCCATTGTGGCTGCACCATCATGCACCTCGCCAATCTTATGACTGACCCCAGTGTAAAACAAAATACGCTCAGAGGTAGTGGTCTTGCCCGCATCAATATGGGCGGCAATCCCAATATTTCTAATTTTTTCTAAAGGAGTTTTACGTGCCATGTATTCCGCCTACCAACGATAGTGAGCAAAGGCTTTATTGGCCTCTGCCATTTTGTGAATCTCTTCTTTTTTTCTAAAAGCTGCCCCTTTATCACTGGCTGCATCCAATAATTCATTAGCCAATTTATCAATCATCATGCGTTCATTGCGCTTGCGAGTAGCTTCTAAAATCCAGCGAATAGACAAGGATTGTTGGCGGGCCGGGCGCACTTCTACGGGCACCTGATAAGTTGCCCCGCCCACACGCCTAGAGCGCACTTCCAATAAGGGTTTCACATTTTCCAAGGCCTTTTCAAAAACCTCAATGCCCTTCTCTCCGCTTTTTTCCTCAATCTTATTGAGCGCTGCGTAGATAATCTTCTCTGCTACACTCCGCTTACCATCATACATCATCTTGTTAACAAACTTGGTGATCACCTTGCTGTTGTAAACTGGGTCGCCCAAAACTTCTCGAATGGGTGCTCGTTTTCTTCTCATCTATTCCCTTTATTTTTTCTTCTCAGCCCCGGCTTTGGCTTTTTTAGCCCCATACTTACTGCGAGAAACCGAGCGTTTATTCACCCCAGCGGTGTCTAGCGCCCCGCGCACGATGTGGTATTTCACCCCGGGCAAGTCCTTAACCCTACCTCCGCGTACAAGCACGATGGAGTGTTCTTGCAAATTATGCCCCTCTCCGGGAATATAGCTAATGACTTCAAATTTACTTGTCAAGCGCACCTTGGCAACTTTCCTAAGGGCAGAGTTAGGTTTTTTAGGGGTTGTGGTATAAACCCTCGTGCAAACCCCTCTTCTTTGGGGGCATTCCACCAAAGCCGGAGATTTGGTTTTCTTAAGGATTTTCTTCCTTTCTTTTCTAATCAACTGGTTGATAGTGGGCACACTCGTCCTTTTTCTAAATTTCTTTCCAAAACCGCCATTGTAGCTTAAACAATCTTTGTTCTATCTTAGTCGTGTTCCTCGACTCTGACACAAACACGCTTATCCTTGTAAAGTCCTGTTCCCACAGGAATCATGCGTCCCAAGACAACATTTTCTTTCAAGTCCTCTAAGAAATCTTTTTTCATCGCGATACTGGCTTCTGTGAGCACCTTGGTGGTTTCTTGGAAAGAGGCTGCTGAAATAATGCTATCGCTTCCAATAGCCGCACGGGTGATTCCCAGCAGGACAGGTTCAGCAATGGCGGGTTCTCCTTTGAGAGTTAAAATGCGCTGATTTTCTTCCTTGAAGTGCTTCTTGCTCACCAAATCCCCCTCGATGAATTTTGTGTCGCCACTATCCAAGATACGTACCTGCCGTAACATCTGTGACACAATGATCTCGATATGTTTATCAGCAATACTCACCCCCTGACGGCGATAAACCTGTTGCACTTCACTCACGATATACTTATGTAACTCTTTTTCGCCACTAATGCGCAGAATGTCATGGCTACTCACCACCCCCTCTGTGATCGCTTCCCCTGCGTGTACAAATTCGTTGGGATGCACCAAAATCTGCTTGCCCTTGTCCACGAAATATTCTACGCTCCGCCCATCATGGGAAGTAACCAACACGCGTTCCTTATTGCGGACAGCCTTACCAAAACTCACCACACCATCTATTTCTGAAAGAATGGCGGTGTCTTTGGGTTTGGATTTGCGCGCCTCGAAGATATCCGAAACGCGCGGCAAACCCCCCGTAATGTCTTTAGATTTAGCGGTGGCTTTAGGAATTTTGGCCAAGACATCAGCCACTTCCACTTCCGTACCCTCAGCAACCACAATAGAGGTCTTAGGTTCTAAAGAGTAGAAAACTCCCTCTCCTTCCTCCCGTTCGATATAAAGACGGGGTTTGAGATCGCTGGGGACATGTTCATTGACTGTCGTGGAAATAGCCCCTGTGTTTTCGTCCTCTTTGGTGCTAATGCTCACACCTACAATCAAATCTACAAAGCGCACCACACCCTTTACATCTGCAATAACAGGTGTGTTATAAGGGTCCCATGTGGCAATGAGGTTTTTCGCTTCTTGATTAGCCTCAACTAACAAAGTGCTCGCTTCCACGGCACTATTGTCCTGGGTTCTCACAATTGAACCGCGCGCGATGTAGTGACGAATTGCCTCCTGATCGTTTTCATCGGCCACAACGGCAAAAAGCCCCTTTTCCTCTACCACATCGCCTACTTTAATCTCTCGAGCACGCTCCAGATGATCGCCCACCAAGTTGTAGTATCTCACAACACCTTTTTCTTTAGCGGTAATATTCTGTGTAATCGGATCGTTGTCGTTAATGGCGATCTCACTGGCATAAGGGATGCGGTTAGGCACATTCCAGCCATCTTTGATAATATCTGCGATACTACCCCCCTGGCGTACCACATGGTCATTATCATAAGGCAAATAAATCTTACCTTCAATTTTACCGCTCACGCCGGCTAACTCATTGGGTTTAGCCACATCGCTTTTGCGTAATACAAAGCGCACCTCTTGCGATTCGCCCACCACACGCATCATCACTTCTTCATGGCTATGATCAATTTTTAAGATTCCATCAAAAGGAGCTTTGATCTTGGGCTCCACCACTAAAATTGCCGCATTGCGGCGGTTGATGATGATATTTTTCCCCTCTTTATTGCGATAGGTTTTCACATTGAAGAAACGCACAAAGCCCTCGTTATTCGCCACGATCTCACGCTCTTCTTGACTCCTAGAAGCTGTTCCACCCACATGGAAAGTTCTCAAGGTCAATTGCGTGCCCGGCTCCCCAATAGATTGGGCGGCCACCACCCCAACAGCTTCTCCAGGTTTGACCATTTTGCCCTCACCCAAATTCAGACCATAGCATTTCGCACACACCCCCTTATGGGCTTTGCAGGTAACAGGAGTGCGAATGGTAACGGATTTGATCCCCGCTTCGATGATTTTTTTTGCCTTTTCTTCATCAATCAGGGTATCGGTGTTAAGCAAAATTTCATTGGTCAGCGGATCGATGATGTCCTCTACCAGAATACGCCCAAAGATGCGCTCCTCCAAGGGCTCAATGAGTTCACTCCCCACTGTAATATCCGTGATCTCAATACCCTCATGCGTGCCACAATCCTCTTGCACCACCTTAACATTTTGGGCCACATCAATGAGTTTACGGGTGAGATAACCGGCTGTGGCAGTTTTAAGTGCGGTATCGGCTAACCCTTTGCGTGCTCCGTGCGTCGAGTTAAAATACTCTAACACATTTAGGCCCTCTTTAAAGTTGGAAATAATAGGAGTTTCAATGATAGAACCATCTGGCTTAGTCATCAGACCACGCATGCTGGCGAGTTGTCGGATTTGAGCGGCTGAACCCCGTGCGCCCGAATCAGCCATCATGTAGATGGAGTTAAAGCCCTCTTTGTCCTGAGCGATGGCTCCCATCATCTCTTTACCCATCAATTCATTGATTTCACCCCAAATGTCAATGATCTTATTTGATCGTTCTTGGTCGCTTAGATTTCCCGCTTCAAATTGCCCCTGGATAGACTTGACTCTCTCTTTGGCTTCTTCAACCATACGTATCTTATGAGTTGGAGTGATAATATCGTCCATGGAAATGGAGATGCCTGCTTTGGTAGCATATCTAAAGCCCAACATTTTCAGATCGTCCAAAAAGCGCGCCGTCTTACCAATCCCGCTCTCTTTATGGACAAAATCCACTAGAACCCCAATGTCTTTCTTTTTCATCACCCTGTTCCACAAGTGAGGGGGCACGAAGTCTGGTAAAATGGACTTGAGCACCAAGCGCCCAGCACTTGTGTGCAGAACATGATGGCCTTGTAGCACGCGTACTTTGGCATGGATATCCAACTCCTTAGCATCAATGGCCGTGAGGACTTCATGCACACTCGAGAAGAGCTTATGCTCTCCTAGCACACCGCTTTTTTCCAACGAGAGATAATAGAGCCCTAACACCATATCCTGGCTGGGCACTGCCACCGCTTTTCCGCTTGCAGGCAAGAGAATATTCATGGAGCTCAACATCAAGACTTTGCACTCCGTGATCGCCTCTTGACTAAGGGGCACATGCACGGCCATCTGGTCGCCATCAAAATCGGCGTTAAAAGCCGAGCACACCAAAGGATGTAGCTGAATGGCTTTACCATCGATGAGTTTTGGGTGAAAAGCCTGAATAGATTGCTTATGCAAAGTGGGAGCGCGGTTGAGTAAGACGGGATAGTTGTGCACAATTTCTTCTAAGCATTCCCAAACCTCATTGGTTTTTTGCTCGATCATGCGCTTGGCTTGTTTGAGGGTTGTGGCAAAGCCTTTCTCCTCGAGCTTAGAGAGCAAATGGGGTTTAAAGAGCTCTAAAGCCATTGTCTTGGGTAAGCCACATTGATCCATCTGCAAATTGGGTCCCACCACGATCACACTACGGCCTGAAAAATCCACTCTCTTGCCCAGCAAGTTTTGGCGGAAACGCCCCTGCTTGCCCTTGATGATCTCAGAGAGGGATTTAAGGGGGCGTTTGTTTGCCCCTTTAACCGCATTGGCATTGCGCCCATTATCAAAAAGCGCATCCACACTTTCTTGCAACATGCGTTTTTCATTGCGCACGATGATTTCAGGTGCACCCAGCTCCATCAAGCGTTTCAAGCGCTGGTTACGATTGATCACGCGGCGGTAAAGCTCGTTGACATCGCTCACAGCAAATTTACCCCCGTCCAAAGCGACCAAAGGTCTTAAATCTGGAGGCAATACGGGTAGAGCAGTGAGCACCATCCACTCGGGGCGATTGCCTGAATTTAAAAAGCTTTCCACCACTTTAAGCCGTTTAATGAGTTTCTTTTTCTTGGCATCTGAATTGGTTTCTTTGATCTCATCTTTGAGGCTTTTGAGTAAAGAAACTAGGTCTAACTCCTCTAAGAGTTCCTTGATCACTTCACCCCCCATGTGCGCTACAAAACTACTGCCCTCATAATGGCGCGCGATGCTCTGGAATTGTTCTTCATTCAAGATATCGTATTTACAAACCGGTCTGGTGTTTTCACTATCGTAAAAGGCTTCCCCGGGTTCTTGCACGATATAGGCCTCGTAGTAGAGTACGCGCTCTAAATCCTTCATTTTAATGCCCAAAAGTGTGCCAATACGACTGGGTAAGGAATTGACATACCAGATATGCGCTACTGGGGTGGCCAGCTCGATATGTCCCATGCGAAAAGATCGCACCTTAGAGCTGGTGATTGCCACGCCACATTTCTCACAACTCCCAATGGTCTTATAACGGGGTTTTTTGTATTTCCCACACAGACATTCATAATCCTTGGTAGGCCCAAAGATTTTCATACAAAAGAGACCATCGCGTTCAGGTTTGAGAGTGCGGTAATTGATGGTTTCGGGTTTTTTCACCTCCCCATAGCTCCACTCGCGAATTTTATCTGGGCTAGCCAAAGTGAGTTGAAAAGAGCTAAAATCTCTAGGGCGTTCGTCTTCTTTAATGGCGATGGGTTTGGGCGCACCAAGCTCATCCACATCATCTCCAAAAATATTCACATCCAGCCCTAAAGACTGCAGCTCTTTGGTCAACACATAAAAGGTTTCGGGAATTTCAGACTCACCCACATGTTCGCCCCGTGCCACGGCTTTATAAGCGTTCTCGCGCCCCTTGATATCATCAGACTTCACCGTGAGCATTTCTTTGAGCGTGTGTGCTGCGCCATAGGATTCGAGTGCCCATACCTCCATTTCCCCGAAGCGTTGGCCTCCAAAGAGTGCTTTACCTCCTACGGGTTGTTGGGTGACTAAAGAATAAGGTCCCGTGCTTCTAGCATGCACTTTCTCATCTACTAGGTGATGAAGCTTGAGCATATACATATAGCCTACATTGACCCGCTCTTTCATCTTTTCGCCCGTGCGCCCATCATAGAGCTCCACTTTGCCATCAGGATCGATCTGGGCTAGTTCAAAGAGGCGTTTGAATTGCTCTTCGCTAATGCCCTCAAAAACGGGGATAGCAAATTTTACACCCGAGCTCCAATCACGCGCGTAGGCAAGTAAGGTCTCATCCGAGCAACTTTCTAGCATTTTAGCCAGAGTGTCATTTTTGATATTGACTGCATGGGCAATTTCGAGCATCTTGGCACGCAACTTAGTTAGCATATCCTGAGTGTGGTCTTTTAAAAGCATGTCAATTTGCGCACCCAGTTGTTTTCCCACTAACCCTAAATGCACCTCCAAGATTTGCCCAATATTCATACGGCTTGGCACACCTAGAGGGTTGAGCACAATATCTACAGGTTCTCCATCGGCAGTGTAGGGCATGTCAGCAATGGGCACGATGTTAGAAACAATTCCCTTGTTGCCGTGTCGTCCAGCCATTTTATCCCCCACCTTGAGCCTACGCTTAGTAGCGATATAAACCTTTACCTTTTTGATTACGCCATTGGGTAGAATATCGTCTTTTTCCAAGATGGATAGTTTTTCCTCATGCTCCTCTCCCAAAATTTTCTTTTGCTCCAAGAAGTTGGCTTTGATATGTTCAAATTGATCTTGAATGTCTTTTTTGTATTTTTTGGCTAGAGAAGCTAATCCAAAGCGATTGATTTCCATCACCACCTCTTTGGGGATTTTACCGCCTTTAGGGTAAGTGGTATCGTTGAGTGTGGTGCTTTCTTGCAGAGGTTCCTTAGAAAACAAGGCGCTAATTTGCAAGAGCTCTTCGCGATTGAGCATAGTAAGACGATCGTAATGCTCGATGTCCAGCGCGGCTTTTTCATCTTCATAAGCACTGATTGCGCGCGCGTCTTTCTCATATCCTTTCTTAGTCAGAATATGCACTCCAATCACAATGCCTTCTAAAGAAGGAGGGCAGTAGAGCGATTTATTCACTACATGCCCGGCCTTATCCCCAAAGATAGCGCGCAACAAACGCTCTTCAGGCGTGCTTTTCATCTCTCCCTTCGGGGAGACCTTACCCACTAAAATCATGCCCGCACTGACATAGGTGCCTATTTTGACAATCCCGCCACTGTCTAAATGAGCCACCTCTTCTTCCTTAACATCAGGAATGTCTGGAGTAAATTCCTCAATGCCGTGTTTGAGTTCGCGTGCCTCGATCTCTTTTTCGTAGACATGCACTGAGGTGAACACATCATCCTTAGTAATTTTTTCGCTCACCACAATAGCATCTTCAAAGTTGTACCCATTCCAAGGCATGAAAGCCACACGGATATTCTTGCCTAAAGCCAACTCACCTCTGTCCATGCTAGGACCATCGGCGATAATTTGCCCCGCCTCCACACGATCACCTACCTTCACAATGGGATTTTGGTTAAAACAAGTGTTTTGGTTGGTGCGTAGATTCTTCTGCAACAAGTAGGCATCAATGTAGGTTTGTTCCCCTTCTCCTAAAATGTAAATATTTTTCGAATCGACCTTTTCCACCACCCCGCTGCGCGCTGCTTTGACACTCCCCCACGAATCGCGTGCCACAATGCTCTCAATCCCAGTTCCCACAATAGGGGCTTGGGCTTTTAAAAGGGGGACAG
The DNA here is from genome assembly GCF_017979425.1 of Helicobacter salomonis. Lineage (GTDB taxonomy): Bacteria > Campylobacterota > Campylobacteria > Campylobacterales > Helicobacteraceae > Helicobacter > Helicobacter salomonis. Next base: position 33,201 of record NZ_JAERIS010000005.1, read on the forward strand.
CTTGGCGTTGCATGTTAGTGCCCATGAGCGCGCGGTTGGCATCGTCATGTTCTAAGAAAGGAATCAAGGACGCCGCTACCCCCACGAGCATGCGCGAACTCAAATCCATCAAAGTTACTTTGTGTTTTTCGCGCATGACAATTTCCCCACCCACGCGTGTTTCAATAAAATCATCTAAAATATTGCCCTGCGCGTCTATGCGCGTACTTGCTGGGGCAATCACCTGGCCTTCTTCTTGTATAGCCGTGAGATACACCACTTCATCACTCACTCTACCATCCACTACCTTCTTGTAAGGGGCTTCGATGAAGCCAAGTTCATTTACGCGTGTGAAAGTAGAAAGCGTGTTGATCAATCCGATATTCTGCCCCTCAGGAGTTTCGATGGGACAAATGCGTCCATAGTGTGTAGGGTGCACATCTCTGGCTTCAAAGCCTACACGATCCTTGACTAGTCCCCCTTCACCCAAAGCGGAGAGACGGCGTTTATGCGTAACCTCAGAGAGCGGGTTGGTTTGGTCCATAAACTGCGAGAGCTGTCCGCTCATAAAAAACTCTAAAATGGTGCTTGTGATCATCTTGGAATTGACAAGGTCATGAGGCATGAGTGCGTCTAATGCGCTATTCATGGTGGTGAGTTTATCCTTGATGGTTTTTTGCATTTTCATCAAGCCTTCATGCAACTCGTTAGCTAAGAGCTCGCCCACCGCACGGATACGGCGATTGCCTAAGTGATCGCGATCGTCAATTTGCCCCTGTCCATTCTTGATTTTGATTAGGTATTTCATGGTGGCGATGATGTCCTCATGGGTGAGCACGGTAACATAATCGGGCACCTTCACATGTAATTTGTGATTCATCTTCATGCGCCCTACACGCGTCAAATCGTAGCGCTCAGGGTCAAAGAAGAGTTGTTGCACATAAGCCTTAGCTACATCAGGAGTCACTGGATCACCCGGACGCATAACCTTGTAAATGCGCACCGCGGCCAAAGCACTCTCATCGTCGATCTTTTCACTTTGTTTGAGCAAGCGCAGGGCATCTGCATCGCCTAAAAAAGAATGAATCAACGCAACATCATGGCCTAGCGCCAAATCGTTAGCAATCAAAAATTCGCACACCCCCGCTTCATTGAGTTTTTCTAATTTAGAATTTTCTAGCAGAGTAAGACTATCGAGCAGCATTTCTCCCTGTGCATCTACAATGGGCTCAGCCAAGTAGCGGTTGCGCAAAATATCGTTGGGATATTCCACCCATTCGATCCCACTCTCTTTGAGCTCCTTAGTCTTTTTGCTGCTAACCTTTTTGTTTGCAGCGACCAAGAGATTTCCCTGGGCATCCTTGATGTCAAATTCAATTCTTTCACTGAGGTTAATGCTCTCAAAGGGGATAAAGTATTTGCCTTGTTCATAGCGTACTTTCAAAAGCGGGTAGAAAATACGGATAATATCCTGTTTACTATAGCCCAGTGCACGGAAAAGGATGGTAGCAGAAACCTTACGGCGCTTGTTGATGCGCACATGCAAAATATCTTTAGCGTCGTATTCAAAATAGAGCCATGACCCGCGATCGGGGATAATTTGGCCTGTGTAAATGAGCTTGTTAGCGCTGGTGGTAGATTTTTCTTCTTTGAAAATCACGCCCGGACTTCGGTGTAGTTGATTGACAACCACCCGCTCTACCCCATTGATAATGAAAGAAGTGCGATCGGTCATCAAGGGGATTTCACGGATAAAGATACTTTGTTCTTTAATATCCTTAGCCCCCAACTTCTCCCCGGTTTTAGCATCCTTTTCCCATAAAATCAGACGAATTTTAATTTTCAAGGGCACGGAATAGGTGATGCCCCGCTCCATGGCTTCGCGCACAGTATACTTACCTTTGCCGTATTCACAATCTACATATTCCAGACTGACACGGTTTTGGGTATCGTGAATAGGGAAGACGGTTTTGAAAACCCGCTCAATCCCACTTTCACGCCCCTCTTTGGGGTAGAGAAACGCCTCGTAGCTGTCTTTTTGCAACAATAGCAAATTGGGAACTTCCAACTCCTGAGTCAATTTAGTGAAATCCGCACGCAAGCGGTGCGCTAAGGCTGAATATTGCATGTTGAACCTTTGTGGGATGTGTAAAGTTGGCATTGTAGATAAATAGTCACACGCATTTACCTAAAATGTCTGCTTTAGCAAATACGCATGGAAATCCCTTGAAATAGCATTTCCCCCATCCTTTGAAAAGGCAATTTACTTAATTTCAGCCTTTGCTCCGACTTCTTCTAGTTTCTTTTTGATGGTTTCGGCTTCCTCTTTATTCACGCCTTCTTTGAGCACATGAGGAGTTTTTTCGGTGGCTTCTTTAGCTTCTTTCAAGCCTAATCCAGTGATCTCGCGCACTACCTTAATGACTTTAATTTTTTCCGCTCCAGTGTCAGCTAGCACCACGCTAAACTCTGTTTTTTCTTCCACCGCTTCAGCTACAGCTCCCCCTCCAGCTCCAGCCACCACGGTGGGTGCGGCACTCACGCCGAACTTCTCTTCAAACGCTTTCACAAGTTCAGAGAGCTCTAGCACACTCATATTGCCGATATGCTCTAAAAGTTCCTCTTTGCTGATCGCCATATTAATCCTTTATGCCTCTTCTTTTGATTTTTTCAAATTGTCCAAACCTGTAACAAAATAACGCGCAGGCGCGCTCCAAACCGATAACAACATTCCAATGAGCTCTTGCTTACTGGGCAGTTTAGAAATCGCTTCGATGTGTGCGCTATCCACAGCCCGTTTTTCATACAATCCAGCTTTGACGCGGAAATGCTCCTTATGCTCTTTAGCAAAACCCATGACCAATTTGGAGAGCGCGATTTGATCTGTGCCCCACACAAACAGATTGGTTTCTTTGAGCTCTAAGGGCTCCAGTTGAGCCCCTTTGAGTGCAAGAGCGGCTAAGGTGTTCTTGATTACCTGCACTTTAATGCCCTGCGTGCGCGCTTGGGAGCGTAACTGCTCTAAATGTTTTACACTCAAACCCTTATAATCGCACACTGCTAACGCTTCCATGTCGCTGAAGGCATTTTTCAGGGTGGCAACCAACTCTTTCTTCTGTTCTCTATGCATGCTTCCTCCTTTCCGACTTAACTTCCACAAGGCTACCCAAGAAGTAATTTAAACTTAAAGTCCTTGTTTCTCTAGTCTAAGATCAACTACTTGATATCCATCAATTCCTGAGAATTGAGTCGCACGCCTGGAGACATGCTCAGAGATACCACACTATTGCGGATGTATTTCCCCTTAGAGGTGCTGGGCTTGAGTTTATTGACCGCACGCACCAATTCCAGCATATTCTCTTTAATCTGTTCTACCGAAAAGCTCACCTTGCCTACGGGGGCATGCAGATTGCCCTTTTTGTCCACGCGAAAATTCACCTGTCCGCTTTTAGCATTGCTCACGGCCTTTTTCACATCCATAGTTACGGTGCCAGTTTTAGGATTAGGCATCAGACCCTTAGGACCCAAAATACGCCCTACCTTGCCCACAACGGCCATCATGTCTGGGGTGGCAATTACCATGTCAAAACTGGTATTGCCATTTTTGATCTCTTCAGCTAAATCCTCGCCCCCCACCACATCTGCACCTGCTTCTCTAGCTTCATCTAGTTTAATATCTTTTGCAAAGACGGCTACACGCACCTTTTTACCCGTGCCATGAGGCAAGACCACCGCGCCACGCACCATTTGATCGGCATGCCTAGGGTCTACACCTAGGCGCAGGGCCACCTCCACAGTTTCATCAAACTTTGCAGATGCCAAAGATTTCACTACACCCACACCCTCATCCAAATCATAGACCTTTTCTCTGTCAAACTTATCCGCTAATTTTTCTAAACGCTTTGCTAGTTTTGCCATGCCTATCCTTCTACTTCAATACCCATGCTCTTCGCACTGCCCATGACAATGCGCTTAGCAGCTTCTAGGTCCGTAGTGTTGAGATCCTCCATTTTGTTCTTAGCGATCTCCTCAACCTGCGCTAAAGAGAGCTTACCTACCTTATTTTTCAGAGGGTTATCCGCTCCCTTGGCCACCCCGCTAGCCTTTTTGATGAGATCGGTCATTGGAGGCTTTTTGGTGATAAAAGTAAAACTCTTGTCCTGATAAACCGTAATGATCACAGGGATATTAAAATTCCCCATGTCCTTGGTCTTCTCGTTAAAAGCCTTGCAAAACTCCATAATATTCACACCTCGCTGGCCCAAAGCAGGACCTACAGGAGGGGAAGGATTCGCCTTTCCTGCGGGGATCTGTAATTTAATTTCACCGACAACCTTCTTTGCCATGCGTTCTCCTTAAATAATTTTTTCCACTTGGGAATAGAGAATCTCAATGAGAGTATTGCGCCCAAAAATGGATACATTGAGTTTTAACTTACGATGTTGTACATCGTATTCCTCCACCGTAGCGGTGAAGTTAGCAAAAGGCCCTTCAATGATGCGTACCACTTCACCCTTCTCGTAGTAAATCTTGGGTTTAGGAGCTGCTCGGTGGGTCATTTTTTCCAGAATATTTCCAATGTCCGCATCGCTTAACGGGGTGGGTTTCTTACTCTCTCCAATGAAACGACTCACTCTAGGCAGGGATTGAATTTTATGCCATAGCACCGTGTCCAAATCCACCTTGATAAATACATAACCCGGATATAAGCTGCGCTCTGTAACCTTATTCTTACTCTTTTTGGAGAGTTCGATCACATCCTCGGTGGGCACGATGACTTCCTGCACCCGATCCCCGATGTTATTCTCGCGCACCATGTTCTCAATGGCTTTCTTAACCGCCTGTTCACTACCCGAATAGGTCTGAATTGCATACCATTCCATACTCACAAGTCCCCCTATAGAATGCTAGCGACAAAGGACGACAAAACAAAATCTATCAAAGCCAAAAACAAAGTGATGATACTCACCACAATCACCACAGATACAAGGGCATTGCGGATCTGCTCCTTGAGTGGGAAGATCACCTTTGATAGCTCTTCTTTTGTCAATCTATAATGGGATAACCACTTCTTCATTCTACCAACTTTCTCTTGCCACCATGGCAGGCCAGGAGGGACTCGAACCCCCAACAATCGGTTTTGGAGACCGGCGCTCTACCATTGGAGCTACTGACCTCTATCCCCCTCTCCTAGCGCCCTTAACTCTTGAGTTTTACCTCTTTATGTGTGGTGCGCCTATTTTCCCTAGGACAAAACTTCCTGAGCTCCAGTTTCTCTGTGTTTGTCTTGGCATTTTTGGTCGTGCTGTAATTAATCTCCGCACAATCTGCGCATTTCAAACCAACCTTAACTTTCATGCCAATATCCTATTCAAGGATTTTAGTCACTACACCCGCACCCACGGTCTTACCGCCCTCACGAATGGCAAATTTTGTGCCCACTTCCAAAGCAATGGAGCTAATGAGTTCTACCATAATTTTTGTATTATCCCCAGGCATGATCATTTCAGTGCCTTCAGGCAAAGTAATCGAACCGGTCACATCGGTGGTGCGCACATAGAATTGGGGGCGATAGCCATTGAAAAAGGGAGTATGGCGCCCACCTTCTTCTTTAGAGAGCACATACACTTCACCTTCAAACTTTTTATGAGGTGTGATGGAACCGGGTTTGCAGAGAACCATACCACGGAAGACTTCCTCTTTCTTTGTGCCTCGCAAGAGCACACCCACATTATCTCCTGCTTCACCCTTATCGAGTTCTTTGCGGAACATTTCCACACCGGTAACTGTGGTTTTTTGGGTGTCTTTAATCCCTACGATTTCCACTTCATCCCCGATTTTCACTACACCGCGTTCAATCCTACCAGTTACAACAGTGCCACGGCCAGCAATGGAGAACACATCTTCTACGGGCATTAAGAAGGCTTTTTCGGTGTCGCGCTCAGGAGTGGGTACATAGCCATCCACCTGCGCCATCAAATCTAGGACTTTTTGGCCCCATTCCCCGATATTACCAGATTTAGCCTCTTCGAGGGCCTTAAGAGCAGAACCAGCAATGATGGGAGTGTCATCTCCAGGGAAGTCGTAGGCGCTCAAAAGCTCACGCACTTCCATTTCTACCAATTCCAATAATTCTTGATCATCCACCATATCTTGCTTATTCAAGAACACTACGATATGGGGCACACCCACTTGGCGCGCGAGTAGAATGTGTTCTCGGGTTTGGGGCATGGGACCATCAGCGGCAGACACAACTAGAATTGCACCATCCATTTGGGCTGCACCGGTGATCATGTTTTTCACATAGTCGGCGTGGCCAGGGCAGTCGACATGCGCGTAGTGGCGATTTTCTGTGGAATATTCGATGTGGGAAGTGGCAATGGTAATGCCTCTTTCTTTTTCCTCGGGGGCGTTGTCAATATTGTCGTAATCTTTGAGCTCGGCTAAGCCCTTCAGAGATAGCACGGCGGAAATCGCTGCACTCAAAGTAGTCTTGCCATGGTCAACATGTCCGATAGTGCCCACATTGACATGGGGTTTGTTTCTTTCAAACTTTGCTTTTGCCATTTGCGCTCCTGATATTTAAATTTTTAAAACCTATTAGGGATAGCTACACTGGAGCCCATAAGCGGAATTGAACCGCCGACCTCTTCCTTACCAAGGAAGTGCTCTGCCCCTGAGCTATATGGGCACCCTGGAGCGGGAAACGGGACTCGAACCCGCGACCCTCAGCTTGGAAGGCTGATGCTCTAGCCAACTGAGCTATTCCCGCGCTGGTGGTGAGACGTGGATTCGAACCACGGAAGACGAAAGTCAGCAGATTTACAGTCTGCCCTCGTTGGCCACTTGAGTATCTCACCTACTCTGGAGCTGGCTAAGGGACTTGAACCCCCAACCTGCTGCTTACAAGGCAGCTGCTCTACCAATTGAGCTAAGCCAGCACTAACACAAATTTCGATTATAACATTTTCTCAACCAACTTGTCAAGAACAAGCGAGCTTTTCTAGCATGGAAAAGACGAACCGAGCACTAATTTGGGCCGCCTGCTCTAAAAAGCGATCAAAGTCCTGTGGGGCTTCTCCATTGGCGCTATCGCTCACACTACGTAATATACAAAAGGGCACGCCAAAATTCGCACAGACAAAACCCACACTTGCCCCCTCCATCTCCACCACATCTGCCCCAAAATCGCGCACAAGTTCTACTTTACGCTCTTTAGAACTCACAAATTGATCGCAGGTGGCCACCACTCCATTTTTAAGAGAGATATTTAAATCCTGCGCCACGCTTTGAGCTAGGGCATTTAATTTAGCATCGCTCTCTACAAAGAGCGCACTTTCAGGGATAAAGCCTATAGGATGTCCAAAGGCACATAGATTCACATCCGCTTGGCAGAGTTTGGTCGCTAATAAAAGATCATTGATTTGCAAATGAGGGGCAAGACCACCAGCTACTCCACTAAAGATCAAAGCTTGCACCCCATAGCGCAATAACATTGTGCTCGCCGTGGTGGCTGCATGCACTTTACCAATCTTGCTATAGGCTAGAACAATGCGCATGCCCTTAAAAGGGATCAAATAAAAGACATTGCCCCCTATATTTTCTTGCGTGTGTGCACCAAAGAGGGCTAAAAAAGGAGCAATCTCCTCTGGCATTGCACCCATTACACCAATGATTTTTTCCATGACGATCCTTTGATAAGTGCGTATTCTAACATGGTTTTTAAAATTCTGAGTGTTGTTTTCATTTTGTGCTACAATGGCATGATCAATGCAAAAGGGGTATTATGCAAGGCGTTTTAACAAGAGTGCAAGAGGCGATTGATGCCATTAAACAGGGATGTTTGATTATTCTAATGGACGATGAAGATCGCGAAAATGAGGGGGATTTGGTGATGGCGGGGGAATTTAGCAACCCAGATAAGATCAATTTCATGGCTAAACACGCGCGCGGACTCATCTGTGTTTCGCTCACTAAGGAGCTTGCGCACCGCTTTGATTTGCAACCTATGGTGTCTCACAATGACTCCAAACATGAAACAGCTTTCACGGTTTCTATAGATGCGCGCCAAGCTAAGACGGGGATTTCTGCCTATGAGCGATCTTTGACGATTGAATTGCTATGCGATGAAAAGACTAGCGCACAGGATTTTGTGCGCCCGGGGCATATTTTTCCCTTAGTGGCTAAAGATGAGGGGGTGTTGGTGCGCACAGGGCACACTGAGGCAAGCGTAGATTTATGCAAGTTGGCTGGATTAAAGCCGGTGAGTGTGATCTGTGAGATCATGAAAGAAGATGGCTCGATGGCACAAAGGGGGGACAAGTTTTTGCTAGACTTTGCCCAAGAACACAAGCTTAAAATTTTATATGTGTCGGATTTAGTGAGTTATCGCCTCCAAACCGAAAATCTCGTGCACTTGGTTTATAACGCGCCGGCGTGTTTTATGGATTATCATTGCACTTACATTAAACTCTTGGATCATCTCCAGCGCGAACACCATGTCTATCAATTTGGTAACCCGGTTGTGCCTTTGGTGCGCTTCCATGTGGTGCAAAACGATCACGCTCTCTTGAGTCAGCCCGAGCAGTATAATTTTTTCCTAAAGGCCCTACAGATACTACATGCCCAAGGGGGTTACCTCGTCTTCATTGATCCACAGGCTAAGACGGACACCATGAAAAGCTTTGGAGTGGGGGCACTGATTTTAAAGAGTTTAGGGATTGGGGATTTCAAACTCATCACCACTCAGGACAATCCCGAATACACGGCTTTGAAGGGCTTTGGTTTAAATCTGCTAGAGACTTTGCAGCCTTAGTATTTGCAAACTTTCTAGTCCTTGTTGTGCTTTAAGTCCTCTAGGAAACCACAAGCACTCTTTGAACCCATATTGCAAGCCTTTTGGTAGTATTGGCGCGCTTTTTTCTCGTTATGCTCGACACCTCTGCCACTTCGATACAAGCGTGCTAATCCATAATACGCGTCAGCACTCCCCATGTTTGCTGCCTTTTTGTAGTATTGTTTGGCTTTAGCGTAATCTTTGGGGATGCCTTCATCACCCTCATACATCAATCCCGCATCGAGATAGCCTGCTGCATATCCCATGTCGCCTGCTTTTTTGTAATATTGCAGGGCTTTTGCATAATCTGGCTTCACAGCGCATTCGAATCTATCGCAATCGCCACCCGACTCATATAGATAGCCTAGGCTAAAATAAGCCTCTGCATCTCCTAAATCCCTCGCCTTTTTGTAATAGAACAACGCTTGCGAATAATCACTAAAACCACTATCATAGTCGCTATACAGATCCCCCAAACCAATATAACCCTTGACACTCCCTAAATCCGCTGCTTTTTGAAAGTATGCGAAAGCCTTGTCATAATCTTTGCGATGATAAGCCTTATTAGCTATAGAGAGGTATTGTTTAATTTGTTGGGCTTTTGTTTGGTTGTCATGGGCAAAAAGACTTGCTACACAACACAGACTAATGAAGGCTATTTTAAGGATGTGTTTAGCGGTGCGTGTCATCTCTCTCTTTTTTAGGATAATCTAAGCCTTGCGCGCGATTAAGAGTCCAAAATTTACCCATTTGAAGAGCACTTCTACATGCTTAAAGCCGGCTTGCTCCAAAAGGGCGGTGTTTTCTTGCAAACTATAGGGCACTAGCACATTTTCTAGGGCTTCGCGTTTGAAACTAATTTCGTTGAGCGTGTATCCCTGAGCCTGCTTGTAGAGATAATAAAGCTCGATCATTTGTTTATCTAAGATTCGATCCAAGCTCATCATTTTCTCTGCCACTACCAAAACCCCCCCGGGCTTTAGGGCGTGGAAAATACGCCCTATCAAGGCTTGGCGTTGCAAGGGTCTAATAAATTGCAAGGTATAGAGCAGGGCAATAGCTCCTGCATTTTCCAAAGAGGTGTGTAAAATGTCCTCACAGCGCCAGGAAACATTGGCAAGCTTCAGTTTTTCCTGCGCCTTGGCGAGCATGCTCGGAGCGTTATCCACACCCACTAGGGGAGCATCAGAGGAGAGCAGAGCGCTTAAATTAGTTAGAAAGTTGCCCGTAGAGCAACCCAAATCATAAACCACACCCTCCAAATCTTGAGCTATAAAGTGGCTAGCAAGTTTTAGGGTTTCATGGTAGTAGGGGATAGAGCGAGCAAGCATGTCATCAAACATGCCCGCCACTTGGTTGTCAAATTCAAAACGCTTGGGCAGGGGAGTGCAAAAGAGAGTATCTTTCAAAGTTGGGCTAGCCCAAAAACGGGCGAACTGGGGCTCGCATAGGCTTTTTTAGGAATGCGTCCGGCTAAATAACTCTGCCGCCCAGCCATTACGGCAAATTTCATGCTCGTCGCCATCAAGACGGGGTCTTTGGCAAGTGCAATAGCGGAGTTAGTAAGCACCCCATCCGCTCCTAACTCCATTGCAATGCTTGCATCCGAAGCACAGCCTACACCTGCATCTACGATCACGGGCACACCGACGGCCTCTTTGATGAAACCGATATTATAGCGGTTTTGAATGCCTAGCCCGCTCCCAATAGGGGAAGCTAAGGGCATCACTGCGCTTGCACCCGCATCTTCTAGTTTTTTAGCCATGATGGGATCATCATTGGTGTAAGCCAGTACGCAGAAACCCTCCTTAGCCAAGACTTCACAGGCTTGCAGAGTTTCTAGTACATCCGGATAAAGCGTTCGATCATCCCCGATGATTTCCAGCTTGATAAAATCAATCCCTGTAGCCTCCTTGACAAGCCTAAAAAGAGCAATCGCTTCCTGTGCGGTGCGACACCCTGCTGAGTTGGGTAGGAAACTAATGTCCGTGCCTTTAAAGGTGTCTAGCAGGTTTTCGCTACTAGGATCGGTGATATTCACGCGACGCACCGCCACGGTGATCATCTCTGCTCCGCTGGCGAGTGTCGCCTCTTTAGTGGTGACAAAGTCCCTATACTTGCCACTACCCACGATGAGGCGAGAGTGAAAGACCTTTGTGCCAATAGTCAGGGTATCTGTCATTAGGCTTTCTTATGCACGATCTCGTTAATGTAGTGATCTACAGAGCCTAGACCCTCTTTCTTTGCCCATTCGTAGCATTTAGACACGAATTCCCAGTTGATATGAGGGTAGAATTTCTCCAAATACGCAGGACGAGCATTTTTGTGATCAATATAGTAGGCGTGTTCCCATACATCCACAGTCAAAATGGGGATTTTGTGATCGGTAACTGGAGTTTGGGCATTACTGGTTTGCACGATCTCGATTTTTTGGGTTTTGGGATTGTAGACCGCCCAGTTCCAGCCCGAACCAAAAAGGGTTGTTGCGCTTTTTAGAAAAGCTTCTTTAAAACCATCAAGAGAGCCGTAATCGTGCTCGAGTGCGCTTTTGAGCTCCTCACTCATTTGAGTGGCTTTGGGGCTTAGGCAGTCCCAATAGAAATCATGGTTGTAAATCTGGGCGGCGTTGTTAAAAACCCCTCCGCTGGATTTGGTTAGAATAGTAAACAAACAACTATCCTTAAACTCGCTATCTTGGATCAAGTTATTCAGATTGTTGACATAGGCTTGGTGGTGTTTGCCATGGTGGAAGTCAAAAGCGGTAGGGCTTAAGAAATCCCCCATGCTGTCTTTGCTATAAGGCAGCTGACGTAAAGTGAACATAGTGTCTCCTTCAAATTAAATTAGGAGCCCATTATAACACTAGATTCTCAACAAGGGACTAATATCGCGTCTAAGAGACGCGCACTCTGTTCGGGAAACTCCAAGATAGGGGTTTTTAAAGCGGTGTTGAGGTAGTCAATATAGGGTTTGCAGATTTGGGTATAGGCGCGCTTATCACGCACATTAATGAGCATGTGATGGGAAATTTTGTGTGTATTGAGATACTCTTGATTCAAGAGGAGATCGTTGAGCATGCCTAGACGATCGGCATTAATAATCAAAGGCCTCATTTTGAGGAATGTACAGAGATCGACAATTTTGTTTTTATGATCCAAAGGGGTTAGTAACCCTCCAACCCCCTCTACAATGAGCAAATCGCATCGTTCTTGCAGCGCATCGAGCTTCCTTTTAATCTCTTTGAAATCTATAGTGATGTGGGGTTCAAAACGCATGGCCACAAAGGGGCTTGCTCCCAAAACATACCGATAAAAACTGATATCTTCCAAGTTTAGATGCGCTTCAACTTGCAGGTTCTCTTGGAAAAACAATTCTGCATCGCTCGTCTGCTCTGTTGTATTGATGCCAGTTTCAATGGGTTTGGCTAGTAAGGTTTTGATTCCGCGCGCCTTACATAAACGGGCAATTTCCAAGGAAAGCGTGGTCTTGCCCACACCCGTGTTAGTAGCACTCACAAAAATGGGAGCATACATTGAAAATTCCTTCAAATATTTTGGCGGTAGCTTAGGCTCATTTCTCTTATATTGGCTTTAAAAATGCTACAGAAGTTACCACTCGCGCCATAAGGCTAGCACCAACATAGCTGTGCTAATATTCGTGCAATCAAGGGGTAATACCCTTGGGGTTGGGGCATCAACCTTTGGAATAGGGAATGTAAGACTCCAAACGGAGCTGTCCCGCTTGAAGCCGCGATCTCCACTAAAGCTAGAATCCCCTAACTTTAGTTATGGGAGAGTATGTCAACACGCGTGCCGTAAACCTCTGGGTTTAGTCATGGATGCATAAGGTGCTTTGTTGGCATTTTATGCTATAATGGCCTTCGCAGAGTTGGGGCATCAGCTCTTGGAGGAGAAGTCGCAGTGTCCGCTAGTGGGCAGGCTTTGATGATCCTGGGATCCCCTGGCTTTAGTGATGGGGATTATGTCAAAAAGGTGGCGTATGTTAAGGGTGCTTTTTGGGATCAGCGACACGCATGAGTGTAGGGCTGGGTTGGACGCAGCTCTCAAACTTTTCAAGAAACTTAGGGATGTGCATTTTACCCTTGTGCATGTGAGTCCAGAGGTGCTCATTTACCCAGAGAGCGGAATTATGAATTACAGCCAAACTGAGGTCATTGCCCATGAGCAGTCCAACCATCTCTTAGAAGAGTTCACGGAGTTATTTGCACAGGAGGGTATTGCATGCGAAGGGTTGCTCAAGGTGGGCAATCCTGTAGATGTGATTTTAGAAATGGCTCCAAGCTTCGATCTCTTGGTGATTGGGGCGAGTGAATCCTCAGCCTTTTATAAAATTTTCGGCTCACATCAAAATAGTTTTATCGACAATTCGCCAGTCCCCGTCTTAGTCGCGAAATGAATCTCCAAAGGTAGGTAATGCCCTCTATCACTATCAGATTGCACCGTGTCCTCAATGCCTCCGTGGCATTGGCATCTAAATTATCCCATCGTTTTACTACCATCGAGCATGTCTTCTTGGTAATGCTCAATGATAAGGAGATTCAGGGGTTTTTACGACAACTAGATGTGGATATTTTAGATGCCAGGCAGATGATCCAAAACTATCTTGTCGAAAATGTGCCTATCTATGGCAGTATGGAAGAGCGCAAACGCCCCAAGCATGATCAGGAATTGCTAGATTTATTCCACGCATTGGAAGATTATGTCCAGGACACGCATTATAAAATTATCGATGTGCAGGATTTTCTCTTCATTATGCTGCAAGAGAATAAAAGCTATAGCGCGCGCGTGCTACATTCTTTCCAAGTTGATAGTCTCAAAATCCTTGAACATCCTCCTCTTTCTTTTTCTAAGGAGAAGGTTTCTGCTCTACAGAAGTTTGCGCGCAATCTCAACGAGTTGGCCCGCCAAAACTCCATCGATCCGATCTCACACCGCGATGCAGAACTCCAAAAAGTCATCGAAGTGTTAGGACGGCGCAAGAAAAATAATCCCCTTTTGGTGGGTGAGCCAGGTGTGGGTAAGACTGCCATCGCCGAGGGGTTGGCCCTTAAGATCGTCCAAAAAGAGGTGCCTTCATTTTTATTGGCACGCACAATTTATGCTTTAGACTTGAGCGCAATGGTAGCTGGGAGCAAATACAGGGGTGAATTTGAAAAACGGCTGAAAAAGACCCTTAAGGAGTTACAAAAAGACAAGGGGAGTATTCTCTTCATTGATGAGATTCACACCGTGTTAGGAGCGGGAGCGTCGAGTACAGGTGCGCTGGATGGGGCCAATATTCTCAAGCCTATGCTGGCTGATGGAAGTTTAAGTTGCATCGGCGCGACAACTTTTGAAGAATTTAGATCTGTCCTGGAGAAAGACAAGGCTTTCTGCCGTCGTTTTAGCAAAATCGACATTTTAGAACCTTCCAAGCAGGATTGCTATGCAATTTTGGATAGTTTATCTAGCCACTACGAACGCCACCACCATGTACACTATAGCAAGGAGGCGCTCAAGGCCTGCGTAGATCTATCGGTGCACTATCTTCATGAGAATTTTCTTCCTGATAAAGCAATCGATCTGATGGATATGGCTGGTTCGTTCAAAAAAATTTATGCCCCTGGAACACATCCCCCTACGATCTCCAAACACGACATTGAAAATGTGCTCTCCTCTAAGATCGATATTCCCAAAGCGCATATTAGTTTAGAGAAAAGAAATCAGCTCAAGGGACTTGAAGAGAAGCTAAAAAAAGAGATAGTTGCCCAAGATCAGGCGATTGAACGCTTAGTCGAAGCGATTAAAATCCACGCTTCTGGTCTGGTTGGAGAGCAGAAGCCCATTGGCAGCTTTCTTTTTGTAGGTCCTAGTGGGGTAGGCAAGACGGAGTTAGCTAAGGTTTTGGCTAAACACATGCATTTACACCTGGAACGCTTTGACATGAGCGAATACAAAGAACCCCACAGTATTTCTAAGCTCATTGGTGCGCCTTCTGGCTATGTGGGCTTTGAACAGGGTGGACTTTTGGTCAATGCGGTTCGCAAACATCCCCACTGCGTGCTTTTGCTCGATGAAATTGAAAAAGCTCATCCCAATGTCTACGACTTGCTTTTGCAAATCACGGATAATGCCACGCTCACAGATAATAATGGACGCAAAAGCGACTTTAAGCATACCATCCTCATTCTAACCTCCAATGCGGGGAGCAATGCGCTAGGACGCGTAGGCTTTTTGGACGATCACGCACATAAATACCACCAGGCTCTTAAAGATTTATTGAGCACTGAACTGCGCTCCAGATTGGACGCGATCTTGAGTTTCAATCCCCTCACTTTGGAAAATTTGGAGCGTATCGCTTACAAAGAGTGTCAAAAACTCGAAGAACTTCTGGCGCCTAGAAACATCACTCTAAGTTTGGAAAAGAATGCGAGTACGCATTTGGCTTCTTTGTGCTTCAAAGATCCGCTAGGTGCGCGCGTGATGGCTAAGCTGGTGCATGACCATATTAAAGTCAAACTCAGCGATGCGATTCTCTTTGGTGGGCTTAAGGAAGGGGGGAGTGTGAGAGTGGTGCTCAAAAATCAGGAACTCAAGGTGCTGTGTAAACAAAAAAGCCACACCAAGCCCCCTAAAAAGATGAGAAATACTTAAGGAATATAGATGTCTCCCTCTGTTGAAGTGCTATATACAAAAATTCACCGCGCAGTGGTGACAGATGCCAATCTGCACTACCAGGGCTCCATTACCATTGGCAAGGATTTGATGCAAGCAGCTAAGTTGTATCCGTGGATGAAAGTAGATGTGGTTAATATCAACAATGGCGCGCGTTTTAGCACCTATGCCATTGTGGGTGAAGATGGACGCGAAATTTGCGTCAATGGAGCAGCAAGCCGTTTGGTGCAAATTGGAGATCAGGTTATCATTTTAGCTTATATGCAACTCAGTTTGGAACATGTTAGCACCCACCAACCTCATGTTGTTTTGCTCGGAGATGATAATACGATCTTAGAGAAAGGAAAGCCATGCTAGATTTAGGCCAGTTGGGTGGACTCTTATCCCAGCTTCAAGAGCAGTTCAAGGAAGTAGAAGCCAAGCAAAAGACGGCGCAGTTTAGTGCCAAAAGTGGTGGGGGACTTGTTAAGGTCTGTATCAATGGTGCGGGTGAACTCTTGGATATTCAGATTGACGATAGCCTTTTAGAAGACAAGGAAGCCTTGCAAATCTACCTAATGAGTGCGCTCAACGAGGCATACAAACAAGTAGAGGAAGGACGCAAGAACTCCGCCTTTGGCATGCTGGGCGGTTTGAATCCCTTTGGAAAATAGGCACTGTTTTGAATTTGAGCGGGCGTTCTTTGGCGGTTCTGCTATGTTGTATACCCTTGAATGCCTATGATTTTTCTCAATGTGTCCAATACCATCGCTTGGCCACCCATGGCATGAGTGTGTCGCTTCTTTGGCATGATAAACAAGTTGCCTTTTTGCGCTCTGCCACTCCGCCTAAGGGGGTTAAAATCCTCAAACGCGATCCTTTCATTGGTTTTTATCTGATCCAAGCCCCTAAAACTCGCTTTGCCTATAATCTCCTAGACATTGATGCTCAGGCCTATAAGCGTGCCTTAGCAGGAATTCACGCGCGTGCGCAGACGGGTTCTATTGTGGAACGCCAAGGGGGTTTTTTGGACTTTGCGCGTTTCTCTGCCCCTTTGGGGGTAGGTGGCGTGGTGAGCAATATTTGCTACCAAATTTATGGTGTAGGAGTGGGCAAGTATGAATTTGTCGAAACAAAATACCTCAAACGCTTCTTGGCCCAAAAAAGTGCTTACTATGGCGATATTGGGGTGCGGATGCGCTCAGGGAGTGCTGTGGTGCAAAGCGTAGATCCTTTCTTTCCACATAATCCCTTTTTAGAGGGCGATGTGATCTTGAAAGTCAATAACCAGCCTGTGCATAATGCCCGCGATATAGAGTGGGTGGTGAGCAATCTAGCCTATCAAAGCCACGCGCGCATTACTCTCAAAAGACGCAATCTCACTAAAGAGGTCGTGGTCAAGGTAGGTAAGCTCTATGGAGGGTTTTTATTGCCCGACACTTTTTTGGAACGCTTTGGGATAACCCTCGATCATAATCTGGTGATCACCAAGGCTACGCGTCTTGCCCCCCCTTTAGACACACTCCAAGTGGGCGATCGCTTGCTCTGGATCAATAAAAGGCCCATTGTGAGTGGGGGGCAATCCCCGCGTGTTGCCTTGCAAAGAGCATTGAGTGCAGCGTTCATGCAGGGGCGGATTGAAATGTTGATCTTAAGGAATGGTTTTGAATTCTATGTGCGCCTCTGAGAGTGCCCTAGACTTTTATGCACAGGTCTGTGCAGATTTTAAGCTATACGTGTCCCGTGCTAACCCTCCTATAAAAACTTTTCATCCCTTTTTCGAAAAAGCTTTTTGGGAAATGCTTTTAAACGGGGGCAAGCGCTTTAGGCCCAAACTCTTTCTAGCAGTGATCTGCGCCTTTGAAACAGACATAAAAGCGGTGCACGCGTGTTTCCCCATCGCTCTGGCCTTAGAAGTGCTGCATACTTATTCTCTCATCCACGATGATCTGCCCTGTATGGATAATGCCGATGAGCGTCGTCATCACCCCACTTTACACAAAACCTATGGCGAAGCTATGGCAACTTTAGTGGGCGATGGCCTCAACACTTATGCTTTCGAGCTTTTGGCTAGTGCACCCCTCTCAGATTGCCTAAAAATCTCCCTCATCGCCACTTTGGCACAATGTGGCGGCATAGCGGGCATGGTCCTGGGTCAAGCCCTGGACTGCCATTTTGAGCACCAACAACTTGATCGCGCTCAATTAGAAACGCTACACACACTAAAAACGGGTAAGTTGATTGCCGCCAGTCTGAAAATGGGCGCGTTGGTGGTGTGCGATCGCACGGACTCCCATTTACCACAACAACTCTTTGATTTTGGACTCACCTTGGGGTTATTTTTTCAAGTGCGTGATGACATTATCGATGCCACACAAAGCCCTCAAGAATCAGGTAAGAGCACTCATTTGGACACTTTTAAGAATAATTATGTCAACCTACTTGGCTTGTCCAAAGCCCAAGAATATTTGCAAGAACTTCAGGCAGATTTATTGCAAATGCTTGCAGGTTTTCCACATCATCTACCACTTTATCTGCAGACTCTGCTCAAGGAACTCGCATGAAACCTCATATCTTGCTCACCAATGATGATGGCTACGAAGCTAGAGGACTACTCGCTCTCAGAGATGCGCTCAGCAGCATTGCTGATGTAATGGTGGTTGCCCCCAAGAATGAAAAATCAGCCTGTGGACATGGGATTACTATCAGCGTGCCTCTGCGCATTGAAGAAATCGACAAAGGCTATTTCCGTGTAGATGATGGTACGCCCAGTGATTGTGTCTGTTTAGCCGTTTCGATGAATCAACGCCCCTTTGATTTGATGATCTCGGGCATTAATCATGGTTCTAACATGGGTGAAGATGTGCTCTATTCGGGCACAGTAGCAGGCGCGATTGAAGGTACTTTGCATAAAATTCCCTCTATTGCCATTTCCCAAAGCATTCAAGATCGCACAAAGTTCGCCCAACATGATTTTAGTGCAGCGACTCAGATTGCCTTGCGTTTAGTGCAGCAATATCTCAAACATGGTTTTCCCTTTGCCCCGCATGCGCGTAAATTTCTCAATGTCAATATTCCTCAAAGCGTGCCTAAGGGGATCAAGATTACCCAAAAAGGCGTGCGCCTTTATAGCAACAATGTCCATCTTAAAACAGATCCCAAAGGCAGACAATATTGCTGGTTGGGTTTAAATCCTCTCAAGTGGGAAGAGCGGGAGGGGGTTTTAAGTGATTTTGAAGCCATCGCCCATGGCTATGTTTCCATCACCCCCATCACCCTCAACATGACTAGTTACACAGATTTGCAAATTCTCCAAGAGTGGATGTAATGCCCAAACTTTGTAGTAGAATGGGGAGATGAAAATGATCGTGTGGATGCGTCGGGCTTTTTTGGTTTTATTGGTTCCCTTGATCTTTGTGCTCACAGGGTGTCATCGCTTGAATATGGGCTATTTCTCTGAAGTGCGCGGAGACTATGCCTTCAACTACAATGCGCCCATTGTGGTGGTGCATGATAAAGAAGATATGGTCAGCTCTTACTACCTACAATTCATTATCTATGAGTTACAACAACTGGGTTTTTATAATGTTTTTAAACCGCAAGATTACCCCATCTCTCAGGCTAAAAATACCATTTATATTCAGGTTGTGCGCAATATCATGGCCCAGCCGGTTTATAATTATGACTACACATTAATTGAGCGCGCCAAACGGCATCGCTGTTACTGGCATGAGGGGCAGTTTTATTGCGCTAGGGTACCTACCAATTACTATGCTATCACTGGGTTTTCTGCCTCTAGTGCAATGTTAGCGGGCTCGCATTTTATTTTGGACTGGTGGGACAATACCTTGAACAAACGCGTGCTCTACATCGATGGCAGTGTGAGTGGTAAAACTTGCGGCTACAATCGACTTTATGAAGACCTCATTGGCAACACTATCCGACGCATTGACTTCACGCGCTCGGAACATTACCGCTACTACGATCGCCTCCCCATTTACATGCCATGTTATAAGCGCTAACCCATGCAAATTAGAAGAACTTTCCACTTTTGTGCCAGCCACATTGTGCGCAACTGCACCTCTAAGCGGTGCGCGACTAGCATCCACGGCCACAACTACCAAGTCGAGGTTTTTATAGAGGCGCATCGCCTAGATCATGCCGGGATGGTCCTAGATTTTGGTTTATTTAAAAACGAGATTGCGAGTTTTATCGATGCCTTTGACCATGCCCACCATTTCTGGGATCGCGAGTCTGCAGAATTTCAAAAGTGTATCACCTCTACATGTACGCGCTATGTCAAGCTAGGTTTCAACCCCAGCGCAGAAGGGTATGCCCTGATGTTTCATTTGTTTTTAGATGCCATTGTATGCGCCACAGAGTTTCATAATGGCGAAGCTCCCTTGAGTGTGAGTTCTGTGCGCGTGCATGAAACCAATTACGGCTACGCCCAGAGTTTCAAAGCAGACTTACAAAATCCGCATTTAATGCGCCATATCTCTTTGGAGAGCGTGCATTTCTCTGCGGGCATCCTAGAAGAGATGCGCGATCCGACCCTCTTAGATAAACTCAAACTCTATTATAATCTGCGCGCTTGCGCGTTGATCCCCCCCAAAAAACCCTTTTTAGCTCCCCCACCCCTCTCCCAAATACACTGATGAAAACACTCCCGCTTGTAGAGGTCTTTTATAGTCTCCAGGGGGAAGGCTCTTGTGTAGGACAACCCAGCGTGTTTATCCGCTTGGGAGGGTGTAATTTTAAATGCGTAGGCTTTGGAGTGCAGAGTCGCATTGAGGGTAAGGAAGTCCTAGGCTGTGATAGCGCGTATGCCGTGCGCCCTAATGCTCAATGGCAGTATTTAAACAACCCCCAAGAATTATTAGCCAAACTCCCCCCCTTCAACCCCGATCGCTTGCCCTTAATTGTGCTTACAGGGGGTGAGCCCAGTTTACATTTTAAAAACCCTATTTTACTTGAAGCCTTGGAGGTGTTAGGCGAGCGTGGGCATGAAATTTGGGCAGAGAGCAATGGAAGCATGTTTTTTGACTTTAACCCACCCTTAGATTCGTTGCACTTTACCCTAAGTCCTAAACTCTCCTTTAGTGGTGAAACAACCCCCCTAAAACCCTTACAGAACATCATCGATCACGCCTTAGAAGTGGTGTTTAAATTTGTGCTGCATTGCCCCACAGATATAGATGAGGTGCAAGCCTTATTAAAGAATTTGTGCTTTAAAACCCCTCCCTTGGTCTATCTCATGCCTTTAGCCACAGACATGCAAACTCTCCAAGAGGGTTTAGAGAACTTGGCGAGTGTGTGTTTGGAGCATGGTTACTCTTTGGGGCAGAGGCTACACATCCAACTTTGGGGTAATGAGGCAGGGCGTTGATGTTAGAGGTATTTAGGGCGCACATTGAGGCGATCAGTAAAGAGGATGGTAAACATCAATTTAGCCTAGATAGTGTGCTAGAGATGGGCGATGGGGTGCGCGCTTTAGAGCTGTTGCACCAAGCCATTACAGCACAAAGGCAGATCATCATCGGAGGGGACTATGATTGCGATGGAATGTGCGGGAGCGCGCTTGTCCTTTACTTCTTCAAAGAAGTGCTAGATTACCCACACATTCACTCTATCATCCCTCGTCGCAACACCGACAGCTACGGGATGAGTGTGGAACTCTTGGAGAGCTACGCCACCCAAAAACGCCTTGTAGGCACGCATTACAACGCACAGGGACAAGAAATGGGCGGGCACGCCCTAGAGTTTAAAGATAGCCTATTTATCACTATTGACAATGGCGCAACCATCCCCGATGATGTGTGTGCTTTTTTGCACGCCCATAATACGCCCTTGATCTTAAGCGATCACCACGAATTTTTAGAGGGGCGTATCCCTGCCTGCGATGCTTGTGTGCACCCCCTTTTGAGCGACTCTCACCCTTTTAAGGGCATTAGCGGGGCATGTGTGGGCTATTTGCTTCTGCTAGCTTATGCCAAACACTATGGGGTAAAGATGCGCTTGGATCAGTTGCACTACATGCAGGTGTTAGCCGGTCTTAGCACGATTGGGGACATGATGGATTTAAGCCAACCCTATAACCGCCAACTTGTCCAGCGCATGGATTGCACCCTAAAGACCCAAATGCCCCACTCCCTAAAAGCCCTTTACCTTGCCAAAAAATACCCCACTCCCTATAAACTCAGCACACTGGCATGGGATATTATCCCGCTCATCAACGCCGTGGGGCGACTCGATGGCATTAAGGGCTTTTGCCATTGCAATTTGGTCGTGGACTTGCTCGCTACTAAAGAGGCTAACCCCCTTTATGCTGTGCTCTTAGTGCAAGCCAACCAACAGCGCAAAGAATACATCCAGGCGATCAAAGAGAGTTTAAAACCCGTGCAACAGGGCACACTTGTGCATGTAGGCGGAGTCATCGCGCGTGGATTGATGGGCTTAATCGCTAACCAATTATTAGAACAGCATGCCACTGGTATGAGCTTATGTTGGCGCTATGAAGGGGAAAGCATTGAGGCTTCCTTGCGCGCTAAAGACCTAGATTTGATCGCTCTTTTGGGGTATTGGCAAAGCTGTGGGGTGAGTGTGGTAGGAGGCGGGCACAAGTGCGCTTGTGGCGTGGTGTTTAACACCCAAAGCGATTTTCAAAACGCCCTGTTTCACTTGGGAAGATACCATGCTCTTTGAAGTCGATCGCATCGCTACTTTGCATTCCCAAGAATTTTTGGAATTGCTTAAAAAGGGAGAGCCCTATGGTGTGGGCAATGAAATCCCGCGGTTTGCCGTGTGTGCGCGTCTGAAGGATTGTGCTTACATGGGGCGCGCCCTGGAACATGCGCGTTTCATTCTCGAAGATGATAGCGGGGTTCTCAAGGTTCTATGGTGGTTTCACAAACTTCCACGCTTGCAAGAAGGAGATTTGGTGCGCGTGGTGGGCACTTACGACCATATCGATCGCAAATTATTCTGCTTAGAACTCCAAGCCGTATCTACGCTCTGACACAGAGTCGAAGCTGCAATAACCAATGCGTTTAGAGAATAGTGATCGTCAAACTAAAATACGCATTTTGTGTTATAATGCCGGACCAGTAGGTCAAGTGGTGGCGGGTTTAGCGCTTCTTGAGCGTGACGATTCCGCATGGTTGAGCAGGGATGTCGGTTCTGTGTTGATTGGGTTTATAGGTTCATGGTAACACTAATACGAGGGATTTGATGGAATTACATTTAGCCAAACAGAGCAAAAAACACAGTAGCAAAAGTGTAAAGGTGCGTTTGGAGGATCTATTGCACAAGTATAGTCATGGCGAACGCATGTTCTATTTTGCGCCCAGCAATGCACACAAGGATATGCTCGCAGCAGTGGCATCATTGGAAAAACAAGGTTACAGGGCGTATTTATCTGAAGTAAGGATCAGCGCAGACGACAAAGATTTTATCTACTCCCTGCACATTATCTAAGGAGCACAATGACCCCCCAAAGAACACTCTACATTGAAACAATGGGTTGCGCGATGAATAGTCGCGACAGCGAGCATCTCTCTAGTGAATTAGCGAAGGTGGGCTATGAAGAGATTGATGATCCTAGGCAAGCTGACTTGATCTTGCTCAATACATGCAGTGTGCGTGAAAAGCCCGAGCGGAAGTTATTTTCTGAGATTGGGCATTTTGCTAAGATCAAAAAAGCAGGGGCTAAGATCGGTGTGTGTGGATGTAGCGCGAGCCACATGGGAGCTAGTATTTTACAAAAAGCCCCCAGTGTGGATTTTGTGTTAGGGGCACGCAATATCTCCAAGATCACCCAGATCATCCACCAACCCAAAGCCGTTGAGGTGGCCCTCGATCACGATGATAGCCACTACCTTTTTGAGAGCACGCAGAGTGCGCTTAAGGCCTTTATCAATGTGTCCATTGGGTGCGATAAGCATTGCACCTATTGTATCGTGCCCCATACACGGGGTAAAGAGATTTCCATTCCCTTGGACCTCATCTTACAAGAAGCACGCCGTTGTGTGGAGCGGGGTGTGAAAGAGATTATTCTCTTAGGGCAAAATGTCAATAACTATGGTGCGCGTTTTTCACACACGCACCCTAAGGTAGATTTTAGTGCGTTATTGCGCGCTCTATGTGAAATTGATGGTTTAGCGCGAATCCGCTTCACCTCCCCACACCCCCTGCACATGGACGATGCCTTTTTAGAGTGCTTTGCACACCACTCTAAGGTGTGTAAGGGTATTCATATCCCCTTACAGAGTGGTTCAAATGTAATCTTAAGAGCAATGAAGCGGGGATATACCAGAGAGTGGTATTTAAACCGCATAGAGAAATTGCGCGCGCTTGTGCCTGAAGTGGGCATTGGTACAGACATTATTGTAGGCTTTCCTGGAGAGAGTGAGGCAGATTTTCAAGACACCTTAGACATGGTGCAACAAGTGCAATTTGATACCCTCTATAGCTTTATCTATTCCCCTCGCCCCTTAACTCCAGCCGCACACTTAGCCGACCAAGTACCCAGCGCAGTGGCCAAGGAGCGTTTAAATGTTTTACAGCGCACCCATCAAGAGCTTTTGGTTCAAAAGGCTAAAAACGAATTAGGGAGAGTCTATGAGGTCTTGGTGGAGAATATTGCAGAGGGCAGAGCACAAGGCAGGAGCGATCAGGGTCGCTTACTAAGCTTTGAGGCACAGGGGGTTGGCGTGGGCGATCTGGTGACGGTGCAGGTGATTGCGCATCACAAGGGGAGTTTGCAAGCCCAACGCTTAGGGGCTTAGTTTGTGCTAAAGCGTTTACGCAATGGGATAGTTTTAAAAGCATTGCCCGTACTCCTCTATTGGGTTTTGCGACTCTTATTTAAAACATGTAAAAACCGCTTCTATTTGGCACATAGCTTGAAAAGCACCCCCTTTATCGCAAGTTTTTGGCATGGGGAGATTGCGATGCTGCCCTTTGCCTACTTGCGCTTAAAACAAGGAAATGGTCTCTATGTGATCGCTAGTCAGCATTTTGATGGCTCCTTAGCAGCTAGGCTTTATGAATGTTTTGGATTCCGTGCCATCCGTGGTTCAAGTAAAAGGGGGGGAGTTAGGGTGTTGGTGGAGGGAATCAAGCTTTTAAAAGCAGGGGCAGATGTGGGCCTAACTCCAGATGGTCCTAGAGGGCCTTACCATAGTGTGGCAGATGGCGTGGTGGCGCTGGCACAAAAAACTGGCGTGGGGGTGGTGGTGTGCCGCGTGATCTGTAAAAATGCTTTCACTTTCAACACATGGGATCGCTTCCAACTGCCCAAACCCTTTTCAGAAGTGCACTATCACATGCGTGAGCCCTTTTTCATCCCTAAAGACATGGAATTAGAACAGGCTAGGGCACTTGTGGCAGCTCGTATGGGAGAGTGTGGTTGATGTGGCGGGCGTTTAAAGCGATCTTCTATGACACGATTAAGGAATGGTTTTTTTCTGATGTCTTTATCTGTTTCAATTTAGATCGCGAAATGTTAGCAGGGCGCGTAGAACATTTCAAGCGAGGTAAAACCTTGGAGGTCGTCAATAGAATATATGCGGTTAAGAATGGAGTCATTCCCATCAAAGCCCTTAAAGACGCGCAAGATTTTACACGCATTTACCCTTTTTCTTATCTATGCGGTATGGCCAAGAGTTTGGATCAAGGTGTATGTAAAAAGGAATACTTAGAGCACTACGCTCCAGTGCCCAAGAAGGAGTTAGTTGTTTTAGAGGTCGATCAATACTATTTTTTTATTCCCAAGAAATCCTTAAAAGAAGACATTCAAGCCTTTGAAAACACTCTCTTCAAGGCGGACTATATTTTTTCACCTTTCTTGCTCATGTATGGCTATATCCGCTCTATCCTAGCAGAAGAAGCCACTCTCTATGCGATGTTAGAATATTCTAGGCTTTCTGTACTCATCACCCATCACAAGCGAATCTGCCATAGTAAATGCTATCTTTTAAAGATTCCAGAGGTATTAAGTGCTCCCACCCAAGAACCACAAGGGGATTACGAACAAGAAGAAGCGCTTTTGAAATCTCTTTTGAGCTCTATGGAAGCGGATTTAACGCACATGGATGCGGCAACACAAGGACTTCAAGACAAATCTGGATTGGATTCAGAAATTTCGCCAGAAGTGCAAGAGATGCATGCGATGTTAGAAGAGGATTTAGCATGCGTGCCCGACATTGTTGAATGTTTGCAAGAGAGTCTTAAAATGGTCTACACGCATCCTATGCATCCCTTGGAGGATTTTGTAGAAAAAGTGTGTATTCTCAACACCTATCAAGTTGGTCCGCGTATGTTAGCAAAATTACAAGAGGGGTTAATGCTAGATGTCTCCTGCATGCCTATTTCTGTGGTTGAGCAACTGAGCATTTTTGCTCGACGAGAACAGGATGACCATGCGCTTTAGTTACAGTAAACCTCATGGCAAGCACATGGTTAGACCCCATACAAAGATTTGGGTGTTTTATATGCTATTGGCCGTGGGTTTAAGTGTGCTGATGGCGCGTTTTTTGGATCGAGAAATAGTGGCGTCCAGTCATCAAAGTGAGATTGCCCTGATCGAAAGCAGTATTTATGGGCATGTGAGTGAGCGCCTAAAGGATAGACGCAAAGAAATAGAGAAAAAAGTTGAGGAAACAGCGCACAGAGCAGTGTACACTACCAATATTAGGGATGCTATCAAGGGTATCTTGGAGATCATTCCCGATTCTATCACGATTCAATCTATTACGATCGACTATTCCAGTTTGGTAGTCAAAGGAGTTGTGCCCTCCAAGGAGGCATTTCAACTATCTCTCCAACAGCGACTCAATTCTATCTTTGAAAATAGTCAGGTAGCGTTTTACCCCATGGGAAATGGATGGCTTCGATTTGTTTCGCATAATTCTTCTACAATGCCCTTTATTGATAAAGGCAATGAATGAAAGAAGGGATACCAGAAACAAAGCAGGGAAGTCGCCTTAAGGGTAATCTTGCTTTTGAGAGGCTTGTAAGAAACTCGCTGTTCACGCTGATTTTCATTATTGTGGCTGTTATTTCTGTGCGGCTTTTAATATGGGGAAATCTGGAAAAATTTCGTAGTCAACATGGTGATGAGGTCCAAAAACGCTTGATTGTGGCGCATAAACAGGAAATCTTCTTTGAAGCCTTCAAGGAGTACAAAGCTTTTAAGCAGGCTAGTGCCCCTAAACTTGCTCACCCAAATTACAAAGACAGCGTGAATACACTTAATCAACTCCTTGGGCGGCATTTTAGCAAGATTCAAATACAGGCTAGCACCGAAGAAAAACATTCTCAGGATGAGATCATGCATGAAATCTTCCATGTCAAGGCACATGCTAGTTCTCTGCGCGAACTTTACGCATTTTTGGACGGAATGCGTCAAATCAGCGCCTACACGCAGATGGCCCTCCCCATTAATATTGCCAAAGAAGCCCATGGGCTTGCTTTGGATTTTAGGATTCACATTGAATACAAACTCACAGAATTTTGAATTTAACCCTAATGCATGCGCTACTTGCGGCGCGCGTTGTTGTATGGGCACGGGTTATGTTTTTGTCAGTCTTGCTGAGATTGAAGAAATAGCAGGTTTTTTAGCGATGTCTTTAGAGCAATTCGGTATGCGCTATCTTAGGCGTGTGGGGAATGCCTATAGCCTGCTGGAGCAGAATATAGCGCCTAAACCATGTGTGTTCTTAGACATGGAGAGCAAACGCTGCCGTATTTACCCCGTGCGTCCTAAGCAATGTCGCACCTATCCCTTTTGGAAAAACCACCCAAACATGCAAGAACCTGCACAGGAATGTCCGGGAGTGGTTCTAAAAACCTAGAGGTCTATGGCATATGGTAGAACTTCCCATTTAAAGATAGAAAATGTATTTTAAACATGATATAACCCTATGTGGGTGTTGGACGTGGTTCTTGCAGTAAGAGAGCAGAGCTGGAGGGCAAAACGATGGTTTTTGGGAGTTTGCGAAAGCTTTCAGCTCATCCCTTCCATGGTTAGTGGTTTGTCAAATATACACCTTAAGGAGAGCACAGATGACTAGAGCGACATCTTTTAAGAGGGGGGGGGTGATGCTGGCAGTGGCACTAGGAGGTATCCTCTTTTCCCAAAGTTTGACAGAGGATCAGCAAATTCTCATCACTTCTGACGCTTTTCATCGGGGAGATTTTGCTGCGGCTAAACAAGGCTATTTGCACCTTTATAAGGAAACCAACAATATCTTGTACGCCAAAGAGGCAGCCGTTTCTGCGGCAAGTTTGGGCGATATTAACACAGCTGTCAAATTGGCCATGCTCTACAGAAAAATTACCAAAGACAAGACTGATGTCTCCATCAATAAGATTTTGGTGGATAATTACATCCAAACAGGTCAAACCGATAAGGCAATTGCCCTTTTAGAAAGCATCCGTCGTGAAGATAAATCCTTGATGTTGGATGATGTGCTGGGTTCCTTGTACCTCAGCCAAAAGCGTTATGACAAAGCCTTTTCTCTACTCAACAAACTTTATAATCAGACTCATAGCGAAGATAGCTTGGAGAAGTTGATCACTATCTACTTCATGCAAAATAGTCACCAAGAGGCAGTTAATCTTCTCAGCTCCCATCTCAAGGATTATGGTTGCTCACCTGATTTATGCCAACGCGCCTACAATACCCTTATTCAGTCCAATGAATTACAAAGAGCCAAGGATATCTTTGGCACTCTTTATGAAAAAGACCCTGTCGTGCAAAATGCTCAACTTTACATTGCCGTCCTAGTAGCGCTCAAGGAATTTAATACGGCACAAAAGATTGCACAAAATTATCCCTTTGATCGCCGCCTACTCCTAGACCTTTATACGGCGCAAAAGAAATTTGCTTTAGCTGCCAAACAAGCTAGTCTTATTTACAATGAGAAAAAGGATCCCAGTTTTCTTGCTCTGGAAGCGATTTACACATACGAGCATCTCAACACGATTCACACTCCTCCTAAAAAATCTGAAATCATCAAAATCACGCAGAAACTGGAGCGAGCCATCGTGGAACGCACGCAGAATCTCAAACGCACTAAGGAAAGCCTGAATACCCAGGATGCGTTTTTCTATAACTTTTTGGGTTATTCTCTCATCGATTATGACCTAGACATCAAAAAGGGCATTGCCTATGTCAAGACAGCCCTTCAGCTTGAACCCGATTCGGTCTTTTATTTGGATTCTCTAGCGTGGGGATACTATAAACTGGGTCAATGTGCGCAGGCTAAAGACACCTTTGCTAAGATTGATAGCGCAGAGCTCAAAGGTCAGTCAGAACTCCAAGAGCATGCTAGCGCAATTGCCAAATGCCACTAGATTTAGACGCTCTTAAGACCTATCTAACCACCAAACAGACTCTTACGCCTATGGAGGTGTTGGGGCGGAGTTTAGCTTACAATCCTTATGTTCCTAGATTAAGTGGCAATGACCTGAAGCGCGTGCAGGCCACTCCGCACAAACTCGTGAGCTTAGATGCCAGCATGGATTTAGAACTCTTACTCACCCGCTTAAACGGGATTCATGAGGCTAGGGCCCTCCTCATAGACTTCACGCCCCTCTACACCCATGGCATGCCTGCTTTGGAAAGTTTAGACTTATTAGGCTACATCCGCCGTTTGAGTCCTCAACCCCTAATTCACAAGGATTATTTTTTAGACCCCTACCAACTTTTGGAGAGCGCAATCCATGGCGCTGATGCGGTGGTTTTGGATGCGCAGCTTTTGGGGATAGAGCTCAAAAACATGTGCGCTTATGCGTCGCGTTTGGGTCTATTGAGTGTTGTATATGTGCGCTCTAAAGCAGACCTCAAGGCAAGTATTTTAGCCAAGGCGAATGCCCTCTATTTGGGTGAAAACTTTGCTGCCCTCTTAGAAATAACTCCGCAGCGCTGCACCATTCTTAAGGACACAGACCCACTCTGCTCAGATGATGCTTATGGAGTAGATGGTCTGGTAATTTGATCATATTCTGAGGGTCTTATCCTCTGTTCTAGGCTCAGATCGCTGTCTAGTGTTGACATACTCCCCATAGCTAAAGCTAGAGCTTTACGGCGCAAGTAGTCATTTCCGATGTTTGCCGGCGTGAACCTAATTTGACATTCATAGATGATCACTCCACACAAGGGAGCATGCTAGCATAAATTCTTATAAAGAATTATATAATGAGAAGTTTTACCTTAACGCCCTGACAATATTCATGCGAGAATAAGTCTTTCAACATCAGGAATGCGATAGTGAGGGGTGTTGTTTGTAGGCAAAGATAGGTACATTGTATTTGTTAGGATTTCTGCCAAAAATGGCACAAATTTATGGTAGAATGCCTTAACATATCTTTTCACTGATTTTAATTATCATTTTAAGTATTTAGAAATAGATAAGGGGGCTTAATGAATTTTAAGACCAAGATTTCTCTCACATTTGCGGTGTTACTACTGGTCAGTTTCAGCGTTACAGCTGGAATTCTCAGTTATACGATGTATCATCGACTCACAACATCATCTAAGGATCGTCTCAAAGAGTTGACATCCATGCTGGCCTATTCTGTCAATGGCTGGGATGAAGCAATCAGGACTGCCGTGAACAGCACCGCCCAGCAATTAGAAAAACTGGATTTGCACGATGCCAAGCGCATCCACGAGATCTTGAGCTATGTGCAGTATGGCATGGATTCGACAGATATCCATGTTGGTTTTGAAGATGGGAGTATGATCAAATTGGTGGGAAATGCTCCTAAGGACTATGACCCGCGCAAGCGCGATTGGTATCAGCAGGCCAAAGCCGCTAACCATAAACTCGTGGTCACACATCCCTACCTAGATCTTTTTACTAATCGCTTGGTAGTTTCTTATAGCATTGCGCTTTATCAAGATGGCGTTTTTAAAGGGGTGTTGGGCTCGGATATCCCCCTCACTTATGTGCAAGAGAGTGCTAAAGAATATTCTTCAGAGGGGATTCGAATCCATTTTGTCGATCCTGGTGGATATGTTCTAGGATCGAGCACCTTGGAGCAGGGCAAGCAATTACAGACCATATATCCACAAGCACTAGCACTGATTAACCGCATTCTCTCCACACAACATGGCTTGGTCGAGACCAATGTAGATAAAGTGCCTAAATACTATGTATGGGACACAGCACCTGGATTTAGTTGGAGAATTTTGGCCGTTAGCAATAAAAATTTTGTGCTTAAAGACCTGGATACGATCCAAAGGACCTTGTTGATCATCTCCTTTGTCTCCTTAATTGTTTCGATTGTCTTGATCTTGATTATCACCAATCTTCTCTTTAAGCCTTTGAAGCAGCTCACGCAACTTATCCAGGCACTTGCCTCTAAGGATGGGGATTTAACCGAACGCCTGGCTGTAAAAGGTAAGGATGAAATCGGAACCATTTCTAGGAGTGTGAATGTATTCTTAGAAAAAACCCATGGAGTTATCTCCACCATCAAGCATAATAGCACGCAAAATACCCAGATTGCGTGCACCTTGCAAGAGAGTTCGGAAGCTGTTTCATGTAATGCCCGAGAGGAAGAACAACGCATTCAGGTTGTTGTGCATAATGGAGAGAGCGTGGTTGCTAATATTTTAAGTGGGGCTGACAATGCCGCTAAAAATAGCGACAATCTTGTCAATACCAGCCATACTCTAGAAGAAGTGCGTGCTAAGATTGAAGAGTTTAGTACAAATTTGAGCAACAATGCCCGTCTAGGTGTACAGTGTTCTAACAAACTTGAGCAGGCATCTTACGACACTGAAGAAATCAAAAAAGTATTGACCATTATCGCTGATATTGCCGATCAGACCAATTTACTCGCTCTTAATGCTGCGATCGAAGCGGCGCGCGCGGGTGAGCATGGGCGAGGTTTCGCTGTAGTGGCTGATGAAGTGCGTAAGCTCGCCGAAAAAACACAATCTAGCTTGAGTGAAATCCATAGCACGATCAACGGAGTTGTGCAAAGTGTCACTGATATTAGCAAGGACCTGCACAGCAATGCGCAAGAAATTGTCAAGGTTTCAGAAGCTGCCCACAGTCTGCAGGATGTAGTAGATAGTAATGTGCAAGGAATCCAGGGGATCATTAAGACAACTATTGAAGATGTGCAGGCATTCAAAGAGGTGGCACAACTGACTCGAGGCATTATGGAAGAAATCCAGAAAATTGGGGAATTGACCGCCTCTAATCAAAAGAGTGTGCGCGCAGTCGCGCAGGCAAGCGTTTCGTTGAGCAAAACTGCTGAGATTTTTGATTATGAGCTCAGCAAGTTCAAAGTTTAACGCAATCCTTAAGGAGTTTTCGTGAAAGCGTATTGGTATGCGATGCCTCTGGTAATCTTGCTTAGTGCATGCAGTGTTTACCAGGGACCAGATGCCCTATCTGACTTTAAAGAAGGGGATGTGCAGGGCAGGATAGGGGAAGAAAACAAGCATCATAAGCAAACTGAAAAGGCAAAGTCTGAGAGGGAATCGCCTCGAGTGGAAACCCAAAAGCCCCAAGAATCCCAAGAGCCTAAACCAGTTCAACAGGACAGAATTAAGGAGGAATTAGCGCCTCTGGAGGCCACTCTAAAACAGCTCAGTGCGCTAGTGGCTGCCAATACGCAGAAAGTAGATGCTTTGAATAAACAACTAGCACAACAGCGCACGCCTCCTCCAGCGCCTCCAAAATCCGCCCAAGATTCCCCACCAACACCAGACCAAGAAACAAATCTTTGGGAATCCGTGAATTTCAAACAGGGCGCACAATCCAAGGCCAAGATCAAAACCAACCATTTTTTAATGGGCTATGGTTCAAGCAATATGGCAACTGCAGAAAGTGATGAGAATTCCAAAGAGAATGCTTATTTTGACGCTAGACGGATGCTTGCATTTTCCATTTACCAAAAGTTCATCTGGGCTTTGGGTAGAAAACAACTCAGATCGGATAATCTCAAAAGTATTTTACTTTTCAGCATTGATAAGGCGATTGATAGTCCAGAGATTTTCAAAGAGAGGAGATATCTTACCCTTCCCTCCTATGATAAGGTCATTGCCCTGCTCATCGTTGATGCACATGTGCTCGATCGGATCAAGCAACTCGCACAACTTCAATACACTTTCAGCGCAGCCCAAAGACATGCCATTGACCGATTAATCCACGACATGCAAAATGAGGACATTTTAATACCTCTCTTGCGCTAAGCCCTTGGCTTTAGCTAGGGGAGTGTGTTTTAAACAATCCTAGGATTTTATAAGGGTATTTCAATAACATGGTTCCCCAATGGGCTTTAATCCCATTCTCTTGGCATGCGCGCAAATTCTCTTGATTAGCAATCCACAAACTTTTTAACCCCCTTGTGCTCACCCCCCCCACGCCCATTTTCACCCACACTTGTGGCACATACACCACCTTGAGACCCCCTACATACAGAGTGCGTAATAAAAACTCATAATCAGCGGAGATTTTATAGTCAATCTTATAGCCCCCAAAGTGTTCATACACCCCTTTACGCACAAAAAGTGTAGGATGTGCGGGCACCCTGCCATAAAAAAACCCTTTCTTACTAAATTCCCCACTGACATAATGACGCACAATGCGATCGTCCTTAACATACACTAAGTCTGCGTAGACCATCTGCGCCTCTGGATTGCTCTCAAATGTCTGCACCACTTGAGCTAATACTCCAGGGTGGGCATAGATGTCATCGCTATTTAAAATCCCAATGATCTCCCCTCGCGCGCGCGCAATGCCCTTATTCATGGCATCATAAAGTCCCCTATCTGGTTCACTCACAAAGCTTAAATGCTGGGCATAACGCTGGATAATCTCTAAACTCCCATCCACACTCCCCCCATCTATAATGCAGTATTCTAGGGGGCGATAATTCTGACCTAATACACTTTGGATCGTGGCTTCTAAAGTTTTGACTCCATTGAGCACCACACTGATAATGCTGAGTGTCACAAGTAAGCCCCGATCTGCTCTCGATCCTTGGCTTCCAAACTCCAGTTGAGCGCCCCTTCCAAAAGGGTTTGGTAGCTAACAGGGTTCAAATTTTCTAAAAGCTGTTTTAGTCTCATTTCATCTTTGGGATCAAAGATATGTCCGTTGACCCCCTCTTGTACCAACACCTGCGCCCCGCAAGCTGCACTCACCAATACAGGTAAACCCACGGCTAAAGCCTCCTCCACCACCAGACCCCAAGGTTCACGCAAACTTGGCAGGATCAAAACATCGTGCGCACACAAGAGCGTGTTTAGGTGCGTGTTTTTCACTGCTCCCAAAAAACACACATTTGAGCTCGCTGCGCTTTTTAATTTCTCTTCTAGCTCACCCGTGCCTACAAGACTTAAAGAGAGATGGGGCAACTGAGCAAATACACGCAGTAAAAATTCTAAATTTTTTACGGATGTCAAGCGTGCGATACAGATAAATTTCTGGCTATACGGACGCTGATCTCTGCGACTTGTAGGGGAGTTGATGACCCCTACCCCATGCGTAGTTTTTAACACACCTTTAAAGTGCAAGGCCTTTAGTAAATCAGCATGCAAGTGTGAACAGACAAGGGCATGGCTAACGCGCCTTAAAAAGAGGCGTTTGAGCCACGACTTAAGCCCGCTTGTAGTGCTTTCTATAATGCTTGACTCTACTACCACCCCATTACAAGATTTGGGAGTCAAAAATGCTCCTGCCCAAAACTCTATACAATCCCACCCTCCAATCAAAAGCCGTTTGTGGGGTTTTTGCCTTAAAATTTGGGCTATTTTTAAGAGATTGCTCAATACCGGGCGTTGTTGCAGTGCCCCCTCAAAGAGCACACTATAATCAAAACGCGCCTTTTCTAGGGTGTTAAAATCCTTAGAGCGCACTTCTTGGGTGTATTGGGCTAAAAACACCACACAAATTTTTAGGGATTTGACCAACTCATTGTAAAGATTGACTTTATAAAAGACGGGTAGGGGGGTTATAATTAAGTAATCTAGTGTTTGCCCCGCCATCCTAAAGCCTTTTTAATGTAGAACTTAGCCAAAATCCACCCCTCTATAGCTTTGAGAACCAAAGGCGCAGCGATCTTGTTCTTGCGCTTGATATATGCCCATTCTTTAAAAATCTCCAACTCTTTATGTGTGCCTAGCCCATCATCACGCCATCTTGCTAAGACATTTTCTTTGGCTAAAAAAGAGGGGAAGTTATGATAAGCGCGCAAAAGATGTTCATAATCCATGCTAAAAATTAAGTCTTCATCAAAGAGACCATAGGTACTAAAATAATCCCGATGGGTCAAAAGCCCTTGATGGTGGATCATTTTGAAACGCAATGAGTTTTTATCAAAATTTTTGAGATAATCAGAAGTGTAGAGCATATTTCCTTGTTTATCTACACGCACCACCCGTGCACTAATGAGTGTTCCCCCCCCCCCCCCGCACGCCTGCCATCACCTCTTGTAAGGCATTAGGGGCGACAAACCCGTCTCCATCACCCTGAAAATTCATATAATCCCCAAAGCTTAGACGCACCCCCTTATTAAACGCTTCGGCAATTCCCCTATCTTTTTGACTGATAAAGTAGTCAATGCGATCAGATAAATGTTTTAAAATCTCCAAAGTGCCATCGCTAGAGCCCCCATCAATCACCAAGCACTCTAAATTGTCATAACTTTGGTTAAAAATGCTCTGCAAGGTTGCCTCTAAGCCTTCTTGACTATTCAAAGTCGCTAAAATGACACTCACTAGGGGTTGCTGAGGGTGGCTTTGTTTAAAATACCCCGTTGTTCTCAAGCCCCCTTGAATGTCTGTACCAGAAAGGGGATAAGTGATATAACGCGTAAAGATTTGGTTCTGCTCCAAGCTAGGAGGCTTTTTATAAAGCATTCTTGTGGTGCTAAAGCGCGCATCTAGGCATTCAAATTCCATGTAATACCTCCTCGTATAAACCCACTATCCTTTGCGATACCACGCTTTCGCTAAAATGCTCCAGCACATGTACGCGGGCGTTGGCACAAAGTTTAGGATAGTCAGGGGTGTTTAGCACCCATTCAATGCCTGTTTTTAGATCATGCGTGTCAAAGGGAGTGGCTAGATAGCCGCTCTCTTGGTGTTTGACCAAATCTCTTAATCCCGATACAGCGAAGGCTACTACGGGCGTATTGCAGGACAAGCTTTCCATTGCCGTATAACCCAAGGCCTCTTGGCGACTGGGCACAATGAGCACATCTAGGGCGTTGTAGAGGGCGATTAAGCTTGCATTGTCTTTAAGTGTACCTAGATAATGGACCTTAAAGGGTAAATTAAACATATGTGCGCTTGCACCAAAGACCACCAATTCTATCTGCGTAGACTCTAGTTTTTGCAGAGCCTCTAGCAGAAGATCACAACCTTTAATAGGATTGTCTATCTCCATCGCTCCAAACCCCACTAATTTTTTAGAGGTATTCAAGCCTAGCAAACTACGGCAGACAGATTTATCGAGGGGTTTGTAAGTTTGCGTATCAATGGGATTAGGGATCACCACATGGGTTTTATCTTTTAAAAGCGCGCTTTGGGCAGCACACCTAGAAATCCAAGAACTCACCCCCACAATGCACAAATGGGGGATTTTTGCATATGCCCTTTCTTTCATGCCAAAACCAAAAGTAGCTAAATCGCGCTCGAAAGGGCTATTTAAAATACAGGAATGTTTATAGGTGTGTTCATTATCGTCGTTATAGTAGTGATCTCCGCCCGTGAAAGCCCACATGTCATGCAAACTCCATACTAAGGGCGCATTGATTTCAGGCAGATCTCTTAGAGGCAGGATTCCACGCCCTAGCCAATGCAAATGCACGATGTCGGGTTTTAGGGCGTTGAGCGCATTCACCACCTCGCTAAAGGGCAACCAACCTAAATTAAAAGTGCCTTTTTTGCGTTTGGGATAAAGCAAGATCGGGGCTTTGTCTAAATAAGGGCGCACTAGAGCCCAAAGTTTGCCTAGGCGTGTTTGAGGGTGCAAAATGCGATCATCTACCACTCCGCCCCGTGTGTCCTGCACCCACACGAAGCTATCTACCCCCTCCTTTAAAAGCGCGCTATGTAAGCGCAAACACGCGCGCGCTGCCCCTCCGGTGAGCGTAGCGTTGAGGTGAATAACTTTCATGATTTGCTTAACTTTTAAGTTCTGTAGGGTGTTTTAAAATCAGGTTGATCAGCTCTCTTAGTGCGCCCTGTCCTCCCTGTGTGTTTAAGAGAATGATCCCCGGTAAAGCCTTTAGGCTCTCTTGAGCGTTTTGCACGCAGGCTTTTAGCCCCACTTGCTCCAAAAGAGGTAGATCGTTAACATCATCGCCCACATAAGCCACTTGCTCCAAGCTAATCCCCTCTTTAGCACAAATTTCACGCGCAGCCTCTAATTTGCCCTGCGGGCTACAGCCTTGATAAAGATAATCTAATTTGAGTTTCTTAGCGCGGTGTTCCACAATGGGTGTAATTTCACCAGTAAGAATACCTGTTTTAATACCGGCTGCTTTAAGTAGCTCAAAACCAATCCCATCGGCCACGCTGAATTTTTTAAATTGCTGGCCATTTTCTAAGTAATACATTCCCCCATCTGTCAAAGTCCCATCGCAATCACATAAAAACACCTTAACCTGGCGCATGGCATTCCTTTAGTCTGAACAATAGAGGGTATTCTAGCACAGCTAAAGGTTAAAAACGCTGGGGGGGAATTAGTCGTTTAAAGCGCAGTTGGCGCGCAAAATGGATCAAGGAACGCTTTTCTTTGGCTTTGATCTTGTAAGAAATACCTCTAAGATAGTCTAAAATCTGTTCTCTTGAAAGTCCGCTTTCTAGGGCTCGCTTTTCTAAAATATAGTGGGGGATTTTAACCTTCTGGCGCACAAAGACCTGGGCAATGCGTTGATAGAAGGCATGGTGGCGATTTGCGCAGAGTCGCCCAAAGACAAAGGGGAGACCGCTTTTAGCATACCAAAGCGTGGCTAGGTCCTTAAAATTTCCATGTGCACTTCTGTGGTAGTGGCGCAAGGCCTTATCTCCAATGAGGACGCGCCCTCTTAAACCTAAGACTTGAGCAAGTGCGTTAGAAGTAGCCGATTCTTTATCCTGATTTGGGGGCTGGCGCAATACCAACACACTGCGCACTTCTTGGCATGCTACAATCCCGCAAGCAAGCGCATAAGGGGCGTTAAAACTCACAATGGAGGAAATGAAGCCTGCATCGATGCGTTTAAAGAGAAAGTCGCGATTGAGCTTAGAGGGGTAGGTTTTTTTGAGATGTAGAAAGGTCTTAAAGCCGGGTAGACGGAGAGGATAGGCCTTAATAAAAACATCAAAAGGTAACAAATTCAAATAATCAATCTTTCCAAAACGCACACAAAACCTTTAATCTTTGCGCTATTCTACACCAAAAACACATGCACGCACCTAAATAATACTGTTCTAAGTGATCAGGCTTAAGGCAACAATTATCCCAGTAGATATGATAGCTCTACTAGTTGATTTGATAACAAACTAGCTAGTAATCAATAGGGCAGAAGCAGACATACAACAGAAGCACAACGGTCTGTTCTCTATATTTTTTTAAGACTCCTTGGCAGAAATCCCACTCGTCTTTAGCGGGTGGGATGAATGCCCCTACCCTTGATTTTCTATGTATCTTTTGATAGTTTCTGGGTTAGCTTCTCCTATGGAACAGGCAAAAAATCCATCTGTCCAAAACTTTTGTTCTTTCCAAAAATGCTTGCGTAAGAACGGGATAAATCTTGGTTCTCTCCAAACTCTATAAGTAGTCATCTGCTTGATCCGCAAGATAATGGAACTGATAGACACCCTGGGGATATACTGAATCATCAGGTGTAGATGATCTTTATCTGTCTCCATTGTTATGATGATAAAATCTGAACTTCCTCTATCTCTTCAAGCACAGACTTTATAAAAATAACCACATCTCCTACGAGCAACTTTTTTCTGTATTTACACACTAAAATCAAATGGGCTTTTAGATTATGTTTGCTCCTTATGTTTGCTCCTGTTTGTGGATAGATAGCCTTTGAGTTTGTAATGGTTTTCTTTCATAGCTCTACCTCAAAAATATTTTATAAAATTATG
>NZ_JAERIS010000045.1 GCF_017979425.1 Helicobacter salomonis
CCAAGAATACAGCAGAAATCCCAGCCTTGTAGAATTTTGCAGGGTTTTGTAGGATTTTATAGGTCTGTAAGAACGGTTTTACTCACTTGTTTGCCCCTATGGGGTGCACCCTATATCTACTTGGGAGGTGAGGCTAAGTACGCGCACCACTTTACCCATTTTGATTACGCCAACCCCAATGCCCCTAAGGGTGGGGTGCTCAAAAGCCATGCCATTGGCACTTTTGATAGCCTCAATCCCTTCTTGCTCAAGGGCACCAAGGCCAGCGGGCTGGATTTAGTTTATGACACCCTGCTCACCCAAAGTTTAGACGAACCCTTTAGCGAATACGCCCTCATTGCCAATGATGTCGAAGTTGCCCCCGATCATAGTTATGTGATCTTTGGCATCGATCCGCGGGCAAAATTTAGCGATGGCGTGCCCATCACCGCACATGATGTCAAGTACAGCTTTGAGACCATCACTCAAAAGGGCAGTCCAGTTTTTAAGCAGTATTATGAAGATGTCAAGGAAGTTATTGTCCTAGATAAGCAGCATGTTCAATTCACTTTTAAGACCACCACGAATACCGAACTACCTTTGATTTTGGGGCAGTTACAGGTGATTCCCAAACATTTTTTTGAAAAACATGGGTTTGATAAAAATCCTTTGCTTGTCCCCGTTTCCAGCGGCCCCTATGTGATCGAATCCTTTGATGTGGGCAAACGCATCACTTATGTACGCAATAAACACTACTGGGCGCGCAATTTGCCTTCCATGAGGGGTCAGTATAATTTTGATCGCCTCGTCTATGAGTATTATAAGGACGATTCGGTGGCATTGCAGGCGTTTTTAAGCGGGGCTTACGATTGGCGTTATGAGAGCACGGCCAAAGTGTGGGCGCGCGGGTATGTGGGCAAGGGCATTGAGCAGGGCAAGATTCACATGGTGCGCTTAGAGCATGCGCTGCCCGCTGGCATGCAGGGCTTTTTTATCAATACCCGTAGACCCCTTTTCAAAGACGCGCGGGTGCGTGAAGCGTTGTTTTACGCCTTTGATTTTGAATGGGCCAATCGTAATCTCTTTTTCTCCCAATACACCCGCTCGCCCAGCTATTTTAGTAACTCTGTCTTTGCCTCTAGCGGTTTACCCCATGGACAAGAGTTGCAGATTTTAGATCGCTACAAGAAGCAGTTAGACGCTTATGATCCACGGATTTTCACCAGCCCCTACATTATACCTCGCACAGATGGCGCGCCTAAGCTGGGGGAAAACTTGCGCGAAAATCTCAAATACGCCCAAAAACTCTTAAAAGAGGCGGGTTATGTGGTGTCTAACAACCGCCTCATCAACGCTAAAACCAAGCAACCCTTTACTTTCACGATTTTGCTCAAGGGTGCGGGTTTGGAGAGGCTTGCTCTAGCGTACGCACGCAATCTCAAAATCTTAGGGATTGAGGTGCGCGTACAAAGAGTGGATTTGAGTCAATATACCAATCGGGTCAAAAAATTTGACTACGACATGATTTCAGGGGTGATTGGGGAGTCTTTATTTCCGGGCAATGAGCAACGCTATTATTGGGGGAGCGCGAGCGCACAACAGGCGGGGAGTCGTAACTATTCTGGGATTGCTAATCCCGTGGTTGACAAGCTCATTGATGGAGTGATCAGCGCGCCCAATCGAGAGACTCAGATCGCCTATGTGCGCGCGCTCGATCGCGTGCTCTTGTGGGGCTTTTATGTCGTGCCCCAACTTTATAGTTCGAGTTTTCGCATTGCCTTTTGGGATAAAGTGGGCATGCCCAAGATTTCACCCCCCTATGGCTTTTCACCCACGCTGTGGTGGGATAAAAATTTGCAAAAGGGAGATTGAATGGCGCGCTACATTCTCAAACGGCTTTGGCTCATCATCCCAACCTTGCTAGGAATCATCACCATCAATTTTTTCATCATTCAAAGTGCCCCGGGTGGGCCTGTAGAGCAGATGATGGCCAAACTCAGCGGGACCAGTGACCAGGAGGCGAACAACACCTCTCTCAAAGAGAGGCAATTAAGTGAGAGCCGTTATAAGGGAGGGCAGGGCATGGACGCTGCACTCTATGCGCAGCTCACTAAACTCTATGGTTTTGATAAGCCCATTTTAGAGCGCTATGTGGACATGCTCAAAAAGTACTTAGTTTTTGACTTTGGGCAGAGTTTTTACCGCCAAATTAGCGTGATCGACCTCATCAAGGAAAAACTTCCTGTCTCTATTTCACTAGGCTTTTTTAGCACCTTGCTGATCTATCTGATCTCTATTCCCTTAGGCATTTACAAGGCTCGCCACAATGATTCTAATTTTGATGTGGCTAGCAGTGTGGCTGTGATCGTGGCGAATGCGATTCCCTCCTTTTTGTTTGCCATCATTTTAATTGTACTCTTTGCCTCGGGGACTTATTGGCAGATTTTTCCCTTAAAGGGCTTGGTGAGCGATGATTTTGCAACTTTGAGTGTGCTAGGCAAGATCAAAGATTATTTATGGCATATCATTTTACCGGTGCTGTGCATGAGTATTGGAGGGTTTGCTACTCTCACGCTGTTGGTGAAAAATTCTTTCTTAGACGAGATGGGCAAGCTCTACATTCTATGCGCGCGTGCCAAGGGGTGTTCTGAGGGGCGCATTTTTTATGGGCATGTCTTTAGAAATGCCATGCTCTTGGTGATCGCGGGTTTTCCTAGCGCATTCTTGGGGGTGTTTTTTAGTGGGAGTTTGCTCATTGAGATCATCTTTAGCTTAGATGGACTGGGTTTGCTGGGGTTTGAGAGCATTGTGAATCGGGATTACCCGGTGGTCTTTGCCTCACTCTACATATTCACCCTTTTGGGCTTGGTGGTGAATTTGATTAGCGATCTGACCTATAGCATTGTGGACCCCAGAATCGACTTTGAGAAAAGATAGGAGTTTAGATGGGTTTTAGAGTGTTCAAGCTCTATGGCTTGGCGTGTTTGTGGGTGTTACTAGCCCTGGGGATCTACATGGGGATCTTGTTTAAGCTACACCAGCGCGTGCTAGAACCCGTTGTGAGTGCCCCACCCCCGCCCCCAAAGCCTCAAGCCCCCCTGCCTCCTAGCCATGCACAAGAATCAACCCCTCCGCCTGTCCCAGCGCATGCGCGAAATCTACAAAAGCCTTGTTGTGCAAGGCAGGTGATTTGGAGTGGGCAATAGGATTGCCAAAGAC
>NZ_JAERIS010000046.1 GCF_017979425.1 Helicobacter salomonis
CTCTTTGGGGATGTTGGGTTCATCTTTGAGGCTAGCCAAGCCCACCTGTTCAGGGCGCACATTGGCGCGCGCTTTTTTAAGGGGCTCTAAATTAGGGGGTAAGTCCACACTTTCAATGGGCTGGTTATCCATGTTTTGCCTCCTGTGCAATGTTGTCCAAGACCTTTAAGAATTTAGCCGCGGCTAGGTTGAGCACAAACAAGTCTAGGGCTTCGTTACGCTCGCGCACTTTCACCCAGCGCAAGGACTCATAACCCCTGGTGTTGACATTCTTTTCTAGCTTTTCGGCAGTGAGTTGTTGGAAGTATTCTAAAGGGTAGTCATTAGGGAAGTGGCAATACCCCGCTCCAATGTGTTCCACCCCCAAAAGTCTGAATATCTCACTCTTGGCCTTGTATGTGCCGATGTTACAGAATTTCACGCCCTTAGCAATGAGCTTGGGCTTCTCAATGATGGGCTTTTTTCCACTCTGCTCACTATGCCCCTTAGAGGCCATAAAACGGGGGTCTTTTTTTACAAAGCTGTAGACAATCTCCGCATTGAAGCCGCTGTCAATCAGATTGAGCGAGCTAATCAGCCTGCGCCCGCTGGTGGTGTAGAAGATCTGTTTGAGTTGTTGGTAGAGATGCCCCCACACTTGCGCATCGCTACTCTTACCCTTCAAGATGAGATGTTTTACCCCCCAATTCTCATAGCCATTCCCCCAGCCTTTAAATTCTACCTCTAGTCTGTCTGCCTGCACGTCTACCCCCGCTGTGATAAAGCGGATCTCATCGGGCAAATTAGTCGCGCTGTAGTCTTCCCTGCGTGCAAATAGGGCCTGTTCTCCAAAGACAATGCTAGGGGGCTCATAGGGCAAAGCTTCCTGCGTGTTGGTAAAGACCTGCATGCTAGCAGGATTGCCCAAAGCGTGAAAATAGTCCTTGATGATCTCGGCCATGCTCACAAAGGGGCTATAGAGGGCATTGAGAAAAAAGCCCGCCTTGTCTTTGGTGTGTTCATTAGCATTGGTGGCTATCCATTTGCCCTTAGAGACGGCTTGTTGTTTCTGCGTCTCACTCCACAGGCCTTCACACTCAATACACTTGTAGGCGATGGTGTTATAGATAGGCTTTTGTTGGGGGTCTACATCATAGACCACCCCGCTTAAAACTAGGGTCTGTTCAAAGCCACAATGAGGGCAGGGCACAAAGTAAAAGCGTTTGTCGCTGCTTTCAAACTCTGCTTCGATATAGCTATGGTTTTTGAGCGTGGGGGTGGACACTTTGATAATCTTTTTGTCAAAGTAGGTCGCCGTGCGCTTTTGGGCCAGCACAATGCTATGTCCCTCCTTGGTGTTCATGCAGCGATCGCACTCATCTACGATTAAAACTTTAATGGGCTTGCTAGAGAGCTTAGAGGGGCTATTAGAGCCCACTAAGGCCAAATTGCCCCCCTTGAAGTTCTTGGTTAGAATGGTGTTATTGGCCTCTTTGTCCTCTATGAGCTCGTGTAGTTCGGGAATGTCTCTAAACATGGGAGCTAATCGGCGTTTGGAATAGTCTTGGGCTAGGTCTTCTGTGGGGAGCAGAAAGAGAATGGTGCTAGGGTCTTGGTGGATGAAATAGCCAATGGTGTTGTTAAGAATTTCACTTTTACCTAGCTGTGCGCCCCACATTAAAACCACTTCGCTAATGGAGGGGTTGCTAATAGTCTGCATGGGTTCTCTCTGATAGCTCAAAGCATTAAAACGCCCAAAGAGTGCGCTGCTCTCTTTGCTCAACACGCGGTAGGTCTGTGCCCACTCTAGCAGGTCTAAATGGGGTTTGATGAAAATGGCCTTGGCAAAGGCCTCTTTGAGGCGGGCG
Source organism: Helicobacter salomonis (assembly GCF_017979425.1). Classification (GTDB taxonomy): domain Bacteria; phylum Campylobacterota; class Campylobacteria; order Campylobacterales; family Helicobacteraceae; genus Helicobacter; species Helicobacter salomonis. Next base: position 1,848 of record NZ_JAERIS010000046.1, read on the forward strand.
ATCTGATTGGGCGGATTGGTACGCACTCTAAAGGGTTTAAATTTGGTCTTCTGGGCTAGCATAGTCGCCTCCAAAACCAGCACGGGTATGCGCATGGAGTTTTTCTAGTTCTAGGGTTTGTTGGGCCTGCTCTTGCAGGGCTACAGAGGCCTGTTCATAGACTTGTGGGTCTTGCAGTTCGCTCAAAATAGCCTCTATTTCCTCATTGAGGGTTTGGATAAAAGGCGCGTCTAGGCGGTGTTTGCGCTTTAGAATGTGAGGCAGGCTGTAGAGTTTATTGCTAATGGTCATGGCAATGTCTTGGAGAGCCTTAGCGATGGTGTCAAAGGTCAATAATTCCCCCACGCGTTCCTTATAAGAGAGTTCTTTGAGTTTGGCATCGGCGAGTTCTTTGCGTGCGCGCGCAATACCTAGATCACTCTCCTCGTTTTGGAGTTTATAGGTGATGAAGTTCTTCAAAGACTCTGTGAGATTCCAGTTGTCATGGTCGAGCTTGACTAAAATGCCCGCCTGATCTAATTGGTAAATGCGCGCCTTGGTTAAGCCCAAAATTTGGCTAAGGGTGTGGGTGCTAATGCTATTGGGGTCGGGTTCTTTGAGCGCGCGCAAGTGGGCGATATAGTTTTGCACGCTCTGCTGGAAGTCCCAGCTTTTGTAGGTGCTCTTCACACACACGCCCATGCTGGTGTAATAGAATATCGCCTCTCTATCCACCCCAAAAATGGCGGCTAATTCCTCCGAAGTTTTTGTCTCTAGGGCTTTGTTCTGCTCTAAAAGGGCGTTAACTTGGGCTTTTAGATCGCGGTTTTCTTGGTCATAAGTGGCCTTAATTTCAGCCAGCCCAGCGATGCGCTCTTTTTGTAGCCCTATACGCTTATCTTGTCTTTGCAGGGTTTTAAGGGTGCATTTTAGTTCATCGATGATCTTGCCCTGCCTTTTGAGCCCCTCTAATTGGGGCTGGAGGTGTTTGGTGTAGGCTAGAATGCTTAGGCGGGTGTTGTATTTGAGCGGGGCGCATACGATGGTTTTGTTATGCTCGTCTGTGTAAAACACCACGCATTTGGAGGGCTCAAACACGCCCTTTTTCTCTAAGTCTTTGAATTGATAGGGGGTTAAGCCTAGCAATTCCTGCAGTTCTGTCGCGCTGCACATCTCGCGTAAGAAGTCGTTAAGCTTGGGGAAGAGTTGGATTTTTTGCAAGAGTTGAATCATTTGAGGGCCTTCACTCTGGTAGAGAACATCGGATGAGGCGCACCGGTGAAAGAGCACACGCACTCGCCCGTTACCACGCCAGCAGTAGGGCTAGCT
>NZ_JAERIS010000047.1 GCF_017979425.1 Helicobacter salomonis
AACCAATCGAGATCGTGAAATTCCAAACTCGAAAAATCTTTAAAGGGCATGAGAGCGTTTTGGAGTTCGATCTCATGGTCTGTGTCTAAGCCCTGAACCAAGCAGTGAATTTTATAAAACAAGGGCACGCCCTCTCTGGTGCGTGCTACATGGGTGAGCATAGAGTGCATGGCCACACCTGCAGGCAAGCAGTAATTTTTGTCAAAGGCCATCAGTATGGGGATAACTACAGGTTGTAGCATTGAAAATCCTTTAGAGCCATTGTATGGCAACTTTGTAGGGCATCGACACACTCCCCATAACTAAAAGTTAGGGGGATTCTAACTCCAGCAGAGGATCGTGGTTTCAAGCGGGATTGCTCTGTTTAGAGTCTTGTGTCCTCTATTCCAAGAACTGATATCCCAACCCAAAGGGTATTACCCCTTGACTACCAGGGTATATTAGCATAGATATGCTAAGGCTAGCCAACTCTCCATAGCTTAGTTGCTTGTGGGTTTTAGAGCATGAGAGGTAACTCTTTTTGCTTTTTAAAAACTCGAGGTGTGCCTAGTGGCAAATTTTTGATAATCCCACAATCCCGCAAGCAACCAACGTATAGGAGTGTGTCAAGTCTGCAAAAGACATGTGAAGCACACATAGGCGTTTTTTGAGTTCATGGATATTATAATGATAACTCTTAAAAAGGATCGTTATGAAGTACACTTTCTTATTAGCACTATTTGCGATGGGTATGGTTGGTTGTTGCACGCAGATACCACAGGGTAAAGAGAGTCAAAAAAACACACCAAAGTATAACCCAGACCTAGCCAAACAGAAAACACTACTACAAGGGAAGCGTTGAAGTGGGAAAATGGTCGGAGTAGCGGGATTCAAACCCACGACCTCACCCACCCCAAGGGTGCGCGCTAATCAGGCTGCGCCATACTCCGTCATCAAAACCCTCATTCTACCTTTCATTCTATTAATTTTAACTTAAATACAAGGTGCTGGGGTGCTGGGCATTTAGAGCCCAGTGCACATATTCTCTACAGCTAAGGCTAACAAAACTCTGGCGAAGTTCTTGTTATGCTTTAAGGTGTTTTGTGTTAGAGAACGAAGAGGTAGATTTCCGCCGGTTGGGATTGTATAGGTCCGTGCAAGCGGGCGATAGCACTGGTTCTTGGGTGCGTGTGTTTCGCCTCCATCTACATAAGCCATGTGGTCGGTTTTGTCCGTCCTTGGTATTGAGTGATTAACTTAAATTTAAGAGGAGTTTGTCTCATGTTGCATAAAAAAAGCAGTATTGAAAGGGATAATGAAAAATTTGTCTTTAAAGCGGATAGTTCCTCCACTCCTATTTTTGGCAGTGCTGAAAGCGATGTTTTATTGCCCCGTGATAAGATAGGCAAAAATATGATGGATCCGCGCATCGCCTATCAATTAGTTTCTGATGAGATGATGCACGATGGCAACCCACGCTATAATCTTTGTACCTTTGTGCAAACCTACATGGAAGAGGAGGCTAGAAAGATTATGCTCGATTCCATGGCTACAAATGCCATTGATAAATCCGAATACCCCCAAACTACCGAGATTGAAAAACGCTGTGTGAATATCATCGCCAATCTTTGGCATGCCAATCACGAAGAAGATTTTATGGGCACTTCGACAGTTGGTTCTTCAGAAGCTTGTATGCTGGGCGGGATGGCCATGAAATTTCGTTGGAGAAAACGCGCGCAGGCTTCAGGGATTGACATTAGCAAACAAAAACCTAATCTTATCGTTAGCTCCGGCTATCAAGTAGTTTGGGAAAAATTCTGTGTCTATTGGGATATTGAGTTGCGTGAAGTGCCCATGAACGATTTTAATAACCTCACTTTAGACCCTAAGAAAGCTATCGAGCTCTGCGATGATTACACCATAGGCATCGTGCCCATTATGGGAATCACTTACACGGGAGGATTTGATGACATTGTAACCCTCGATAAACTCCTTAGCGAATATAACCAAAAGGCTAAAATAAGTGTGCCCATTCATGTCGATGCCGCTTCTGGCGGGCTTTATCTCCCCTTTATCGATCCGGATTTAGCTTGGGATTTTCGCTTAAAAAATGTCGTGTCTATCTCCACTTCTGGACATAAATACGGGCTCATTTATCCAGGAATTGGCTGGGTAATGTGGCGTGATAAGCAATTCTTGCCCGATGAATTGATATTTAAAGTGGCGTATCTAGGGGATTTTGAACCCACCTTCCAGATCAACTTTTCCCGTTCTGGTTCGCAAATCTGGGCGCAGTATTATTGTTTTGTGCGTTGGGGCTTTGAAGGATACAAAGCTATCCATGAGAAAACACGCGATGTCGGGCTGTTTCTTGCAAAAGGCATTAAATCTTTGGATCTTTTTGATATGATCAATGAGGGCAAAAACATTCCCATCATCTGCTGGGCTATGAACGATAAAGCACAGAAAGAAAAGAGATGGAATCTTTACGATTTGGCCGATCGTCTCCGCTTTAATGGTTGGCAAGTCCCTGCTTACCCACTTCCTGCAAACTTTCAAGATGTGTCGGTGATGCGTATTGTAGTTAGGGCAGATCAAAGTATGGAGCAGATGTCGTTATTTTTAAAAGACTTGAAACAAGCCATCAAGGAATTGGACACTGCAAACTTGATAAGTCATAAATGCCAGTTAGAAGAGGGCAGAGTCGTCCCGGCAGGCTATACCCATTAAGACCAGCTATCCCCATAGCTGGAGCTATGGGGTTTTAGAGCACATGTAAATTTTTAAAACTCTTTATCAGAAACCCCACTCTAGCAAATGCGTCGCATTTGTTTTAGCGAGTGGGATGAATGCCTTCAATCCTTGATTTTCTAT
>NZ_JAERIS010000006.1 GCF_017979425.1 Helicobacter salomonis
AAGGAAAAAACGCGTCGCGTTTTCTGGGTAGGGATTATCCGAAGTTACGCTTGTTTCAAGCAAGCAGAACGCTTGTCCCGCTAAGGGGGTTGTAATCAAGTATGGCTACATACTGGATATAGCTAGTTATGGATTGTTGAAACAAGAAGCCCAGTCGTCTTTGGTGGGTGGTTCACAGACTATGAAGACTACGCCACACAGAGCCAAGAGCTCAAGCGCACCTTACAACATTTGAGCTCAAGCTTGCAAGTCCAAGCAGAGCGTGCTGTTGATAAGGTAAGACATGCTATCAAAAATTCTAACCTCAATAACCCTCCATTCACTCCAACACCCCCGACCAAAGATGTTTTAGGCAATCTTGAATACAAGAGCTTTGTAGCACACTTTGCAATCCTAGAAACCCAAGTGCAAAACTTCCAAACTATACAAAAGCGCCAACAAGAGTTAGAGGGTTTTAAAAGCAAAGTCACAGCCCTAGAAAATACCCTGCAAGAGCGATTAGAAGCACTCAACACTTGTTGCACCACCTTGCAAGAGCGCATCCAAGAGTTTCGAGTTCAAGACATTTGGCGCGCTGAGGATTTAAGCGCACTCCACGAACTCCACCTAAGCGCTTGTATGCAAGAGCCAGAAAAAGTTTTTGAAGAAGAAAAGCAACTTGTAGAGCGTTTTAAAAAAGAGTGGCGCTGCTCTGTGTCAGCTAGCCCCCAATTAAAAACCACCTTGCAAGATAGATTACAAAAATTGCAGGAAACAATCCAAAACAAGGCTTGTAATTTGCAGGATCTCGCTTCTACTTTGCTTGCAGTGGCTATTAATGGCGATGAATTTTTATTATTGCACTTAGGCGATGGCATCTGCGGGGTGCTAAAAGATCGCACTTTAGTGGTGGCAAGTCACCCCGATAAAATGGCGAATTTAGCAATGAGACTATCTTCACCACTTCTAAAGATGCCCCTTTAAGCACAAAAGTGTTTAAGGGCAAATTGAGCGATAAGAATTTTACGGGCTTTGTGCTGATGTCTGATGGCGCGGGCGAATCCTTTTACCGCAATAGAGAACGCACCTTAGTAACTATATTGCAAGATTATATGAATGTCGCGCGCACAGGGCATGCGCGATCAAGTGCAGGCTTCCTTAGAAACTTTGCTAGAAACACGGATTAAAGAAAAAACGACCGATGATTGTAGTGTGATCATGTTGGTTAAAGAGAGCGCAGATTCTTTAAGCGAGTCGGAGCAAAAGTTAAAGGTTAAGATAGAAAACTTGATAGACAAGCGGGCAGAGTCTGAGGATTAACACACTAAGGCGCGTTCTAAATATCCTAGCAAGGTTTCTAGTACTTGAGTATCGTCCTTGCTGGGGGCTTGTAAGTGGACAGGTTGGGGGAGGTGTAGCGTGATATGCTGGTGGTGGTGGGTGATCTTGGGGATTTGGAGTTGGTTAGCCAAGATTTTAATACGCATGATTGCCAAGAACTGCGCACTCATCGGGTCTAATGCCCCAAAACGATCTTCAATTTCATGGGCAATTTCTATCACCTGCGCGCTTGTTTGGCAAAGCGACAAACGCCGATACAACTCTAAGCGCAGGGCATCACTAGTGATTAACTCCGCATTTAAAAACCCACTCACGGCCAGTTTGAGCTCTACACTGCCACGCGCCCCCACAGACCCACTCTTTTCCTGCAGTGCATCTTCGAGCATACGCGCATACAACGCATAACCAATGCTCTTAATGTGCCCGCTCTGATGGCTTCCTAGAAGATTTCCCCCACCACGAATTTCTAAGTCATGCAGGGCAATATGCGCCCCGCTCCCCAAACTGGCATTTTTTTCTAAAGCGAGCAGTCGCTTAGTCGCACTCGGACTTAAATTTTGTTTGCCTTCTACCAGAAAGTAACAAAACCCCTCATGCATACCCCTCCCCACACGTCCCCTGAGTTGGTGCAAATCGGCCAACCCAAAGCTATCCGCGTTGTCAATGATGATTGTGTTGGCATTGGGTAGGTGAATCCCCGATTCCACAATACTGGTGCATAGCAAGACCTCAAAACCCCCTTGTGCAAATTCCAAAATCAAACTTTCCGCTTGGAGCGCCGGGGTCTTAGAGTGCAAAATTTCCACTTTAAGATGGGGCAAAAGGTCCTGCAACATTTTTTGGACCATAGGCATGCTTTGGATATGGTTATAAATATAAAACACCTGACCCTTGCGCCGCAGCTCCCTTAAAATGATCTCTTTGAGCAAAGCGGGGGTTTTTTCTTTCACAAAGGTGCGCACGGGAGGTTTGCTCTCTGGAGGAGTGGCCAAATAGCTAATATCCTTGATCTTGGCTAAAGCCATGCTCAGGGTCCGGGGAATGGGGGTAGCAGACATGCTAAGGAGGTGCACATTTTGACTTAAAGCCTTGATCGCCTCCTTTTGCTTGACCCCAAATTTGTGTTCCTCATCTACCACCACCAATCCCAAATTTTTAAACTCTGCTCCTAAGAGCGCATGCGTTCCTACCACCACATCAATACGCCCTTCTTGCAATTCTTTTAAAACACGCGCCTTGTCCTTGCTAAAGCGATCGAGTTTGGCAATGGTGATATTAAAGGGACTTAAGCGGGCTTGCAAGGTAACAAAATGCTGGCTAGATAAAAGTGTAGTGGGCACAAAGAGTGCGCTTTGGCGTTTTGCTAGAGCAAGGGTGTAGATTGCCACAAGAGCGACTTCGGTTTTGCCAAAACCCACATCTCCATTGAGCAAGCGATCCATCACCTGCCCGCTGGCTAGATCGCTCAACACTTCCTCTATGGCGCGATCTTGATCCTCTGTGAGCTTGAAGGGGCGCGCGTTGTGGAAGGCTTTTAGTGGGGTGGTATCGGGCGCAATTTTCACCCCTTCAAGCAACATGCGCTCTGCATGTGCACTGATAATATCCTCAGCCAACCCTAGAAGCTCCGCACGCACTTTGGCCTTGAGTTTGCTAAAACCTCCCTTACCTAATTTATCCAGCGTGGGTGTGTTGGGGGCGATGTAGCGCTCCAATAAGTGCAGGTTTTCCACAGGTACAAAGAGGCGATCGTGGTTTTGATACTCTAGGGCGATAAAGTCGCGCACGCTTCCTAGCACGCTTTGTTGTACCAGTCCCTGAAAAAGACCCACGCCATAGTCCTCATGCACCACAAAATCCCCGCTGTTAAGCTCACTGAGAGCGAAGTTGAGAGGTTTAGCTTTTGGGGGTTTAGGATAAGTGTGTGCAGAGATAAAAATCTCCGTAGGAGTGCTAAAATGCAACACGCAATCTGAAATATAGGGTTTAACATGCGCCTCTAGGGGAGGTAAACTCTCATGGGCTCGGTGTAAGAGTGTGATGCTGTGCTGGGGGTGCAGGGCACAAAAATCGGAGAGATTTTTTAGAGGTAGGTGCAAATCTTGATACCCGGGGGGATGCCTAAGTTGGGGTAGGGCTAGGATTTTTTCTAATTGCGGTATGTGCTCCAAACAGGCATATTCTTGGGCTTCTTGATAAGCCTCTGCACTCAAGAGGGCACTATCTTCCTCCCAAAGCCACATCCCCCAATCTTGTAACGCCCAAAAACCTAGAGAGGCAATATCAGGCACTAAACTATCTGTTTTTAAACTCTCTAGGCGTGTTAGAAGGGTAGCGTGTTGCTCTGGAGTGAGGCTGAAGAGCGCGGGGGGAATTTCTAGGCACTCTAAGAGTTGGGGATCGCTTAACTGGGTGGTTAGATCGAAGGTTTTAATGTCCTCGCATTCCTCTCCAAAAAAGCTCAAGCGGTGGGGTTTGGGAGATCCGGGAGTGAAAATGTCCATAATATCCCCGCGCATACTCACCTCACCGGGCAACTCCACCATGTCTACAAATTCATAACCATAGGCGCGTAGGCGTGCTTGCAGCGCGTCTAAGGGAGTAGCTTCTAGGGCTTGGATAGTGAAACTTTGGCATAAAAAAGACTTGGGCAGAGGGTGCAGAATCGCGCTTAGAGGAGCGATGAGCAAGCAATCTTTCTTAGCTTCTTTGGCTTGGTAAAACAAGCGCAACTGGTTTAAGAGCGCGCTTAACTCTGCGCTAAAGGCGCGCATGTCATCCAAGTAGTGAGCCCTAAGTTCGGGGAAGATGAAGAGGACTTTTTGAGGAGCAAAGAAACGCACCACTTGGGAAGCTTGACGTGCTTGCGCGTCGTCTTGCACGATGAGAATTGTGCTCTCAAACCCTTTTGAAAGCGCGCTATGAAAGCTAGCTTGGATCAATCAGGCCTTCTTTTCTAAGAGATTGGTTTTATTGTCCAAAAGAGGGTGGGCGTTGTCCTTGGGGCGGCTTTCCCCCACTAAAATTCCCTTACGCTCGATAACCAGCTCAGAGCTGATAATCTTACCATCCACAAAGCCCAAAGGCATGATTTCGATCACATCGGCCTGTGCATTTCCATTGAATTTGCCACTGACAACCAATCTAGGTGCAAAAATATCTCCCACCACGACCCCATTTTTGCCGATGACAACAGTGTTACTAGAATGGATCGTCCCTTCCACTTCACCATCAATGTGCAGATGGCAGTCCATGTTCAAAGTTCCCTGGAATTTGCTTCCTTGGGCGATGATGGTGGCAGACCCGTTAGCAGCTTGTTTATGGTCGTTAGTAAAGATGGCCATGCAATATTCCTCTCTTGTGTGAAGATAAAGTCGAAGTTTTTCATATTCCATTTAATGAAAAAAATGGGATTGATGGGCTTGTCCATGAAACGCACTTCGTAATGAAGATGCGGTCCCGTGCTCATGCCAGAGCTTCCACTATAACCGATGAGTTGCCCTTTTTTGACGAATTCTCCATCTTTAACCACGATTTTATGCAAGTGAGCATAGTAGGTCTTAAAGCCAAAGGGATGATAAAGTTTGATGAGTCGCCCATAACCCCCATTCCAGCCATTGTGAGCCATGCCCACCACTCCATTAGCTGTGGCATAGACAGGAGTGTCCACAGGGGTGCTCAAGTCCACACCTGTATGGTTTTGCATGCGGTGTAAGATGGGGTGGTAGCGCTGTTGGAATTCGCTAGAAATCCTGCGATAGGATTCCAGAGGGTTGTCATTGGGAATGAAACGCATAATGAAACTCTTCTGTGCACCCGTGATACTGGCCATATTTAAACGAGCGCTTAAGGGGGTCTGATCTTCTTGGGTGTCATTTTCTATGCCCACAAGATTTTCTAAATCATTGACCCGCTCACCTGCTAAGAGTAAATCTTCCACATACCCACGCATTTCTTGATTTAAACGCGCATGGATTTGTGAACTCTTTTCAAATTCAGCCCGTAAGATTGTAATCTGTTTCTTATTTTGAGTGATTTGAGTCTCAAAAAGATAGAGCACAGCAATCAAAAATAAGAGGACACTGAGCACGAACAAGAGCATATAGTAGGCAATTTGTTTGTAAAGAGTGTGTACATTGAGGGATTTGCTTCCATCGGGGTAGGTGAAGACTAAAATCAGACGCCTATTGAGCCACATTGGGAACACCTTTGGCAGAGTAAGAGCGGGGAGTGTAATTCTGAGTTTTGGTAATGTCCTCAATGCTATAAAAGAGGTTCTTCCAGTTAATGGGCGACTCCTCTTGGAAAATCACTTCAAACTTATCTAAACTCCATGCAAGATAAGCGGGCATGTCTACCACCTGCCCTAAGAAACGAATCTCGTAGTGAAGACCTTTGGAATAGGCACTTTTACCATCGCCACTATAGCCCACTAAATCCCCTTTTTGCACAAAACTATTGGGTTTCATTACGATTTCGCTTAAGTGTGCATAAATGGAGCTAAATCCAAAGGCATGTTCTAGGCGCACCAAATTCCCATACCCCTGCTTGCTCAAAAGCACCACATCCACCACCCCACTAGCACTCGCATAAACAGGAGTTCTAGGGGGAGTGCTAAAATCGTAGCCCGCATGTGCCTGTAGTCTGTTGGGAATGGGAGCTGTGAAGCTCTTCTGCGTATAAGTTGCCAAAGGCACACCATTAGGGATGAGAGTTAGAGCTAAGTTTTTACTGGATAGGGGGAGTGATTCCAAGTTGATGTGGCCATAGGCCTGCGCGTTGAGCGTATCGCCTTTATCAATTTTGAGAATGTTTTCCAAAGTCTTGATTTGCTGACTCACCAAGGCGATTTCTTGGGTTTTATACTGGATATTTTGTTTGAGAGTGTTATTTTTTTGGTAAAGCTCTTTGTAGTTAGCCTCTGTAATGCGTTTCTCTAAAGTCACCTGACCCAGTTTTTGTACCAAATAACCTAATCCTATTCCTCCAGCTACCACGCATAAAAGCACGACACAAGCCGTAATTAAACAATATCGCTTCACATTCTTAGAGAGTCTAAGCTGCTTGGAACCGCTTTCATCAATGATGGTTAACACAAGCTTATCCCGCATCATACTCCCTTAAAAATGTTCCCACAACACTGAAAGAACCTCCCACGACCCAAAGATTTTCTTCTTTGAGAGCGTAGAATTTTTTCCATGAAAAGATTTCCCACGCTAGATGTAATTTCTCTAGTAAATCTTCCAATTTCTCCAGCTCCATGATCTGGATATCTTCAACCTTGAAGACCCACACGCGCGCAATGACAGATCGCAAACACTCCAAAATACTCCGCACATCCTTCCTAGCGTAGCTATTATAAACTAAGTGGATTTTTTGATCTTTAAAATTCTGTTGCAAGGCCTCTTTTAATGCTTTTGCGCCACCCACATTGTGCACTACATCCAAGATTAAATTAGACTCCAGGATTTCAAAGCGTCCGCGTAAATCTAGGGGTGGGATAGTAGCAGGGTTATGGGGAAGTTGAAGTACTTCTAGGCTATCCAATGCAGTTTGAAGGTTTTGGGCTAGAAAGAGCGGATAGGCGTAGTGATTGGCGTAGATACAAGCGGTGGGAGAGGGGGGATTGACTAAAAAGAGGGGCAAGCTGTGGCTCATTGCCATTTCTTGTGCCTGCATTTGGACGCTGGGGTCTTGAGGAGCTAAGATGATGGGAGTGTTAGGCTCCAAACTTCCCATAGCTGCCAATTTGGTATGGGCTATTTCTGAAAGTGTGCTACCCAAGCGATCGGTGTGATCCAGGCTAATGGGTGTGCAGACCAATGCACAACGCGCGTGCAAATGCGTAGTGCTGTCCAACGCGCCTCCAAGTCCGGCTTCTGCCACCATCAAATCGCAGTCTTGAGCTAACACGACCGCTAAGAGAGTGGCGTATTCAAAATAACTAATGTGAGAATCTAAACGCAATTTATGCAAATACTTATGCAAATGGGCATGCGCTTCTTGCAGGGCATTTTCAGAAATAATAGAGCCTTGTGTATAAAAGCGCTCACGAAAACTTAACAGATGAGGGGAAGTGAAATGTAGCACTTTTAGGCCCGCTTGCTCCAGAAGCAAAGTGATAAAACGCCCTGTGCTCCCCTTGCCATTTGTGCCGATAATCTGAATTTTAGGTGTATTATCGCTAAAGCGTTCCAAAAAGCGTGCATAGACTTTAGGAAAACGCGTTGGATCGAAAGGAGCGTATTCCTGTGCTAGGGAGGTGAGAAACGCGCTTAAATTCATTTGTTGAGCTTGCCCTCATAGGCAATTTGAGCCACAAATTGGGTTAGAGTTTGGTTCAAGGCTTGCGCGATCGCATAGAGACGATTTTTATAAGTAGTCAAAGGATTTTGCAAAGAAACTGCATAATTATAATAGCCCGTATCTTTGAATGTTTTCACCGCGCCTTTTTTATTGTCATAGGTGTAATCCACATAGGCAGTCGCACGATAGAAGGTAGTAAAACCCTCTTGGTTCTGACTGATGGAAGTGTCAATCACACGGGTGATTTCTATGGTGATGATAGAATCGGCCTGTGCTTCGCTGGTGAGGGTGTTTTGGAAGCGTTGCACAATGATCCGATTGAGCATATCCTTAAATTGCACGGAGTTACGCGGGTTGGGTAAATTCACAATCAGGCGCACGAAGATACCCTGCCCTAGTGCATTCTGCGCGAAGGTGGCAATGGGCTTATAGCCACAGCCACCTAAAACAAACCCTAACGCCATAACCAAAGCCCTCATCGCAACACAAAATTTACCAACTTATCGGGTACAATCACTTCCTTAAGAATTTGTTTACCCTCTAACCATTTTTGCACCTGCTCTTTGGCTTGGGCCACAAGGGCATCGCGATCTAAATCCTTATCCACAACCACACTCGCGCGTTTTTTACCATTGATGCTAATAGCAATCTCAATCTTTTCTTGTTCTAAAGCTTGTGAATCTACTTCTTGGGATTTGAAATTTTGGCATTTAAAGAGTCGCTGGGCGACTTCTGAGCACACATGGGGAATGATGGGCTCTAAGATGTGGGTTAAAATGTAGTAGGCTTCGCTCCAAAGGGCAGGGTTAGTGGTTTTTTCTAACGCATTGAGGGCTTCCATACATGCAGCAATAAGGGTGTTAAAGGGGTAACCGGGTTGTTTTTTCTCAAAGATGGCATGGCATTTTTGCAAAGCTAAATGCACTTTTTGGCGTGCCTGCTTTTCTGCGGGGTTGAGATTTTCTAACTTGGGGGGGTGATCGCAGGGTGAAGCTAAAAAGGATTTCTCATAAAAGCGTTTGAGAAAGCGGGCTGCACCCTCTAGGGCTTTGTCATTCCAATCGAGTTCTTTACTAGGCGGAGCGACAAAGTGGATGTAAAGCCGCGCGATGTCTGCGCCATACTTTTCTAAAATCTCTTGGGGGCTCACCACATTCCCCTTAGATTTACTCATTTTAGCTCCATTTTTAAGCACCATGCCCTGTGTGGTTAGACATGTAAAGGGTTCATCTAGGCGCAAATAGCCCAAATCGCGCAAGACCTTAGTAAAAAAGCGCGCATACAGCAGGTGCAAGATCGCATGCTCCACCCCGCCGATGTATTCATCTACACCCAGCCAGTAGGCGAGTGCTTGGGGTTCAAAGGCTTGCGTGTCCCAGAGTTCTTTAGGCGTGGCGTAGCGCAAGAAATACCAGCTGGATTGGAAAAAGGTATCCATGGTGTCGCTCTCTCTTTGAGCGGGGCGATCGCACATAGGGCATGAACATGCCTTGAAAGTTAAGTGCTTTTCTAAGGGATTGCCTTCTCCATCAATCTGCACATCTTCAGGGAGTAAGATAGGCAGGTTTTCTAGCTTTTCTGGCACAAGACCGCAGTGTTCGCAGCGCACCATTGGGATGAGCGCACCCCAGTAGCGTTGGCGACTAATGCCCCAATCCTGCAGGCGATAATGGGTGATGCGCTGCCCCAAATCCTGTCCTTCAAAAAGATCGCTTAATTTTTCGCGCGCTTGAGCGGGGGTGAGTCCGTTGTAGGTATCGCTGTGTTCTAAAACTCCCTCTTCGTTGATGACTTGTTTGATAGGGATATTTAAAAGCGTGGCGAATTCGTGGTCGCGGCTATCATGAGCAGGCACACCCATGAGCGCCCCGCTTCCATAACTCTCTAGCACGAAATTAGCCACATAAATAGGGATGGGCTCTTGGCTTAAGGGGTGCAGGGCTTGCAAGGGCAATAACACCCCCTTTTTCTCTAAAGCGCGTGCGCGCGCAGAAGTGTTTTGCATCTCTACAATGGCTTGCTGACTGGCAGGGTCTACATGTTTTCCTTTTAAAAGCGCGCCCACAATGGGATGCCCGGGGGCTAGGGCGATAAAGGTAACCCCATAAATGGTGTCAATACGGGTGGTGAAGACCTCGATTTGGTGGTATTGGTCTTTTAAGAGAGCAATGCTCTTAGGGGCTAGATTGAAGTGGAAAGCAAGACCTTGGGATTTGCCAATCCAGTTTTCCTGCATGCGCAAGACTTGGCTGGGCCAATACCCCTCTAGGGTTTTGAGTTCTGCTAAGAGTTCTTCGGCGTATTTTGTGATTTTTAAGTAGTATTGGGGCATCTGCTTTTGCACCACAGGAGTATCACAGCGCCAGCATCTCCCCTCGATAACCTGCTCGTTAGCTAGAACGGTTTTATCCTTAGGACACCAATTTAGCCACGCCTCTTTTTGATAGACCAAACCTTTTTTATACATTTCGATAAAAAAGCCCTGCTCAATCTTAGTGTAATGGGGATCGCAGGTGGCGAACTCTCGTGCTTGAGAAAAGGAAAAGCCCAATGCCTGAAATTCCTCGCGCATTTTAGCGATATTCTCATAAGTCCATTTCTTAGGGTGCACACCATATTGAATGGCTGCATTTTCTGCGGGCATACCAAAGGCGTCAAAGCCCATCGGGTGCAAAACATTATAACCCACTTGGCGGTAATAACGCGCGAGTGCGTCCCCGATGGCGTAATTGCGCACATGTCCCATGTGAATCGCCCCGCTGGGATAGGGGAACATGCTTAAAATATACTTTTTGGGTTTTGTTAAATCCTTAAGGGGCTCAAACACCCCGCTCCGAGTCCAAATTGCCTGCCATTTTTGCTCTATGCTGTGTGCGTTGTAGTGTTGCATTAATACTCCGTATCCATGTTTTTAGTGCCATCGATGATAATCAAAATTAAACAAAAAACATTGCTCAAAAGTGCGCCAACCATGAGGGTGTAGGTGAAAATAGAATTATTGAGAATTTGCAAAAAGATAAAGGCGGGGATGAGGTGCAAAAGGGCAGAAATCGATCCTCCTAAGAGTTCGGAGGCGAATTGTTTTTGCACTCCAATTTTAAGCGTAGTGGTGATGAGATTGAGTGCGAGGGCAACAAATAAGACAACCACATTGGGTTCGTACAAAAAACCCGCTACTGAAGTGGTGCTCCCCAAGCTAAAGATCACAAAGGCGACACGACCCCAGTCCATGTTTCTCCTTTAGCTAGACACGCCCGTGCTCGTAAAGTTGGCGCAGGCGTTCCTTTTCCTGTTTGCGTTTGAGTTTTTTGAGTTCTTTGTCATGGTACTTGCCTAGATCAAAGCCTAGCAACACGGCGAGTTTAGGCGCAATAAAAATTGAGCTATAAGTCCCTACAATCGTGCCCACCAACATGGGTAGAGAAAAGCCCACTAAGATTTTAGAGCCAAAGAAGTAAAGCACTACCAAGACGAAAAACACCGTGAGCGAAGTTAATAGGGTGCGGCTTAGGGTGTTGGAAATCGCTTGGTTGATGAGAGTATTCAAGTCCTGCTGTTTGCGTGCGAGCATGCCCTCACGGATTCGATCAAAAATAATGATCGTATCGTTGATCGAATAACCTAACAAAGTCAAGAGCGCGGCGATCACCTCTAAATTGAGATCAATATTAAACACAATGACACTCACCGCTGTTACCAGAGTGTCATGGGCTAAAGCCAGCACACCCGCTAGGGCAAAACGCCACTCATAGCGAAAACTCACATAGATCATCATCGCAATGATGGCTAGAACTAGCGATAAGACTCCCTTTTCTTTGAGCTCACTTCCCACTCTAGGCCCTACGCTGTCTAACTTGCGGATTTCGAACTTGCCTAAAGGATTGAGTAATTGGCTAATTTGCACGCCTAAATCTTGTTGAGTGCCCTGCTGGGTGGCTAAAAGAGGGATTTTAATCACCATTTCTTCAGGCGCACCAAATTCGCTCACCTGCACGCCCTTAAACTGGGTAGCCACCACCTCGCGCACCTTAGCCACGCTGACTACCTTTTCAAAGCGCACCTGCACCACACTCCCCCCAGAAAAATCCACCCCTAAATTAAACCCCTTGAAGAAGATCAAAAACACACAGACGAGCACGAGCACGCCCGAAAGAGGCAGGGTAAAACGGGCATAGCCCATAAAATCCAAAACCCGAACCCGCTTAAAGAGTTCCATGTGTAACCTTTTTAGAAGGTTTAGAATGGGTATTTAAGCTAATCCCAAACCAAAAATAAAGCCCCTTCTTTTTGGAAAGTTTGTGGGCAATGGCTTGGTAAAAGCCCTGTGTGCCAATGATGGCGGTTAAAATAGAGGCTAGAATCCCAATGCCTGTGGTGAGCGCAAAGCCCTTAATCGAGCCCGTGCCATATGCATAGAGTAAAAAGGAAGCGATTAAAGAGGTGAGATTGGAGTCAAAAATCGCCCTTGAAGCGTTGGCATAACCTGAATGCAAGGCCTGCACCACGCTTTCATTGCCCCTAAGCCCTTCGCGGATTCGCTCATTGATGATGATATTAGCGTCCACTGCCATACCCACAGTGAGCACAATCCCTGCCATGCCTGGCAGAGTCAAGGTTGCCCCAAAGAGCGCCATCACGGCGATAATCAAAAACAAATTCACCACCAACGCCACGCTGGCAATCACCCCTGCCATCGCATAGTAGAAAATCATAAAGGCGATGACTAGAATAAACGCCCCTGCTAGGGCAATCAGAGAAGTGCGGATGCTATCTGCTCCTAAACTCGGTCCAATAATGCGCTTTTCTAGCACACTGATGGGCGCGCGCAAAGACCCGCTTCTAAGCGTGATAGCCAAGTCACTGGCCTGCTCCACGCTAAAGCTCCCACTAATCTGCCCGCTTCCCCCCCCAATGCGCTCACGGATATAGGGAGCAGAATAGACCTTATTGTCTAAGACCACCGCCATGCGTTTGCCCACATTGCTCCCTGAAAAATCCCCAAAGATTTTAGCTCCCCTTGAATCTAAACTAAAACTCACCACGGGTTGGTTGTTGTTATCATAGGCTACTTGTGCGTCGGTGAGCATTTCTCCATCTAAAATAGGGATTGCCCTCAAGAGCAATTTACCCTGCCCCCCACTCTGGGGCGCATAGGGCAAGGCCACATCACCTAGTTTATGGATTTCCTCTGGGCTGAGTTCAGCTAGATAGGGGTTCTTTTCCTCATCAACTGCCATCATCTGTAAATGGGCAGATTTGGTGATCAAGTCTTTAGCCCGCTGTTCTTCAGCCAAGGTCTTAATCCCGGGTAATTGCACCAGGATCGCGTCCCTACCCTGCTGGAGCACAGTGGGTTCGGCTAATCCGAATTGATCAAGGCGGTTTCTAATCGTGCTAATGACTTGCAAAAGAGTTTGATACTGAAAATCTTGAGCCTTTTCAGCGCTCAAAGAAAGAGTATAATGTTCTTGAGCGTGATCGACCTGTACGCCCTCCTTGCTAAAATCCTCCAAAATTTTGTTTAAGGCTTTGGCTTCATCGGGGTCTAGTAGATCAAACTCCACCCCTCGCAGAGAGGATTGCAGGTCTTTCACCAAGATATTCTGTGCCTTAAAGGCGTAGTCTAACGAGGTAGCCATAGAAGTGTACTTATTCTTGAGCGCCTCTTCGATCTGCACCCCTAGCAATAAGCTCAACCCCCCCCTTAGGTCTAAACCTAGAGTGATCTTAGGTCCCTTAGTTTGTAACAGGCTAGGCAAAGAAAGTCCCACGCCAAAGACAAGCGCGATCACAAAGATCAGCAAACGCGCATTAAACACCCGCCCCAAAGACTACTGTGCCTCTTTCTTCAAAGAAACAGAGTTATTTGCGCTTTCTTCATCCAACTTATAAGCCACATAATTTTTTGCTAACTTGACTTCTAACCCCTCATTCAAACGCACTTTAAAGAAATTGGCCTCAGGTTTGATCACCTCACAGATGAGCCCTCCCTGAGAGACAATTTTATCTCCCTTTTGCAAGCCCTCCAACATTTCCTTATGTTTCTTAGCCTGCACGCGTTGAGGGCGAATAATGAGGAAGTAAAAAATCGCAAAGAGCACCAAGAGGGGTAAAATGGAGGTCAGGATTTCCTTAGTTTGGTTCATAAAACTTCCTTTTTGAGATTCAAAACTTCGATTATAGTAACTTTACTTAAGGCTTGGCTTTAAGATTTATTCTTTTATGTGCGGCAACTAGATAGAGGGTGCCCAGTATACCTGAGATCAGCGAGGCTAATAAAATGGCAATCTTAGAGACTTCCATTGCATCCTTGCTGTCAAAGGCTAGATTAGCCATAAACATGGACATGGTAAATCCGATGCCCGCGAGCATGCCCGCTCCTAGAATCTGTCCCCAGCTCACCCCATCGGGGCGTTTAGCAATTTTAAGCTTTTCTGCCAAAAAAGTGATCCCCAAAATACCAATAGGTTTTCCTACCACCAGCCCTAAGATCACGCCCCATAAAATTTCATCGACCTTAAAATTCAAGTCTTGATTAATAGCTACCCCCGCATTAGCTAGCGCAAACAGAGGCATGATGAAATACGCGCTATAAGGGTGCAGGGCGTGTTCCAAGCGCTCTAAAGGGCTTTGTAAATTTCTCGTGGCGTCTTGCAAGGTGTAGAGAATGTCGCGCTGGTCCTGGTCTAGGGGTTTATTGGTGCTGTGCGTCTTGGGGTTAAACGCGTTTTTAAAGCTCTCCATCATCGCGCCAAAACTGTGCAAAACCTGTTTGCGCTGTGTGATCTTAATGGGAATGGTGAAGGCGAGAGCTACACCCGCAATGGTAGCATGGATTCCGCTATTATATGTGGTGATCCACAATCCTACCCCCAAGAGTAAGTAAATCCACAAATAGCGCACCCCCAGTACATTTAACAAGATTAACGCCAATAAAATTCCCCCCGATCCAGCCAACCATGTCATGTATAAATTAGAGCTATAAAAGATCGCAATCACGATAATTGCGCCTAAGTCATCCGCCACAGCTAGGGTAACTAAAAAAACTTTAAGCGCGGGGGGCACGCGTTTACCCAAGAGCAAAATCACCCCTAAGGCAAAGGCGATATCCGTAGCCATAGGAATCCCAAAGCCATGCGCACTGGCTGTATTAGCATTCAAGCTATGATAAATTAGCCCAGGGACAATCATACCTCCTAAAGCCGCGATCACGGGAAAGGCTGCCTTGGCAAATCCACAAAGCTCCCCATAGAGTACCTCGCGCTTGATCTCCAAGCCTACCAGGAGAAAAAACAAGGCCATGAGCACATCATCAATCCACTGATGGATGGAAAAACCAAAGAAAAATTCTCCTACATTAAAGCCTACTTTGGTGTGCCATAGCTCAAAATAATAGGTAGACAAGAAAGAATTAGCATAAATCATTGCCCACACGGCACTAATGAAGAGAAAAATCCCTCCAAAGGATTCACTCTTGATAAAGTCTAAAAAAAGATTCTTGCGCGGTTGAGTCATCGCTGTCCTTATAGAGAGATGGGGCGCACCTGTACACCTGATTCAAGGGTATAGATGAGTGCCCCACTTACACGGTATTGGGCGTAAATGCGCCCCACACTCTCCTGGTAGCCTAAGACTTGTTGCTGGTGCATATGGGAGTAGGTAGACCCGCTTTTATAGTCTAAAATCCACACATGTTTTTCTTGAGGATTACAGATGAGCATGTCCATACGCAACACGCTTTGATCGATTTTAAAAGAGAGTTCTACACTGAGTGCTCCGCGCTTTAAGAGTGCGTTAAAGGATTGTTCTTGTTGCAGGGCTTGCAAACGCTTGAGCACTTGGGAGGCTTCCACTCTCATAAAAGCAAAATGGTGTTGCAAGTAGGGTTGCAGCTGCACTAAGGCAATTCCATAGCCGTAATGGAGCTCTAGTGCCTTGTGCAAAGCTTGACCAAAACGCATGGCTAAATGCGCATCAGAAGAGCTGGGGGTTTGCTTTTGCAAGTGATCACTCTGTCTGCCAAAGGCATGTTGATTTTCCAAAAGTGCGGGCGTGCTAGACTTGAGCTGGGGTGATGGAGTGTGGGTTTGGGGCGCAATAGAACCCACTTGCCTCTCTTCCCAATTGAAGACACTCTTTTGTTGGTCTTGGATTACGATCAAGCTATGTTTGGCGCGTGTGCAGGCCACATAGAGGATATTTTGTTCCTCTCGGGTATTGCGCGCTTTGAGAGTATCTAAGGCTTTTGCATAATCTGAATCAAAGTGTTCTCTACCTTTTTGTCGATAAAAAGGTCTAAGACGCTTTTGATCGTAGAGGGTGAAAAACTTAGAGTTGTCCGCTCTTTTACCTCCAAAAGGCTCGACGACAAGCACATGTCCAAATTCCATGCCCTTGGACTTGTGAATGGTCATGATCTTGATCCCCTGCAATGCCGTATGGTTAAAGCCCGGCACCTCCTTTTCTAGCATTGTGATGAATTGCTCTATATCATACTGATTGAGTGAAAGTTCTAGCAGGTGACGCGCCGGATCGCTATAAAGTTTAAAGGTACGCATAATAGCTAATAGATAGGCACTAAGATTAGAGTCAAAAGAGGGGAGTTGTAGAGGTGTGTGCAGAGGTAGCCCTAAGAGTTTAGCCATGCAGGTGCTATGGTAGGGTTTATTCTGCTGGGGCGCTAGAGCATGCTTGAGGGCGTGCAGGAGAATTTTTACCTCTCTTTGGGCTAATAGACGCGCGTCTGTCTCGCTTATAAAAGCTACGCCCTGCAAAGGAGGTCGGGAGCTTTGGAGCATGAAATCTCTAATAGCGATCGCATCTTGGTTTTTGAAACACAGAATAGCGATTTCTTGGGGGGGAACTTTAGCCTCTAATAGGACGCATACCTCAGCACAGAGGGTTTCTAAGAGATCGTGCGTTTTACATACCTTGAGGAAACCCTCTTGGGCATTGGGGTGTGCTTTTTGCGCGCTGTATTGTTCCTTAAATTTTTCAGAAAAAGTGGCGTTGACAAAGTCCAGCACGGCTTTATCACTGCGGTAATTAGTATCTAGCTCCTTGCTTGCAAATTCCGCACACGCATGCACAAACAGATCGCTATAACTCCCCCTAAAGCCATAAATGCTCTGCTTGACATCGCCTACGAAAAACACGCTCCGATCTGCCAAATTCTGCCCCCTGCCCGCCTTGATCTCTGCAATCAGGGGTTCTAAAATTTGGTATTGCAACACGCTGGTGTCTTGAAACTCATCCACTAGAATATGACTAATGCGCCCATCAAGACGAAAATAGAAAAAATCCCTATCTACTAGATTTCCTGCCAAGAGGGCATGCGTTTTCAGGGCGATGGTGTTAAAGTCTAATTGTGTGGAGCTGTGCGTGTGGGTCGCATAGAGGTCTAAAAAATAGGCAACTTCTTGCAAGATCAAAACCTCTTGCAATTGGTAGTAAGAGATAATTTTCTCCTTAAGGGTTTCAAAATCAGGGTTGAGGTCCTCAAGCCCATACTTTTTAAAATAACAATAGTTTGCGCCTTCAACAATGGGCTTGGGAGAAGAGAGTAAAGCTTGCAGATTCGCACACTTGAGCGCGTCTTTACCCTTTTGAGTGGGGACTCGTTGCTGGATTTGTGCTTGGAGCGCGCGCACACACTCTAAGATTTCCTCTTCTAAGGCGGATAAATTGGGTGTGCTAGTCTGTGAAACTTGCATCTGCACGCCACTATAATAGAGGTCTAAAATAGACTTTAGGGCTTCTGTGGCACTGAAACTTTTACTAAAATCCAAAACATGCGCACAAAAACGCTTCAAACTCTCCCTATCTCTAGGTTTAAGGGCTTGGATAAAACTTAAAAGTTTCTCTTGAGGGTCTAAATCGCTCAACGCAAATTGCGCGCTCACTTCCACAAAATGGCTAAATTTGCGCAAAATCCTTTGGAAAAAGGCATCAATGGTCATGATCTGGGGCTTGTCCTGCATGAATTGTGCATGAATAGCAGGAATGCGAGGCGCGATAACACTTGGATCAAGCCCATAAGTGTCCTGCAAAGCCTGTACAAGGGCGGGGTTTTTAAATTCCATAGTATGGTCGCTTGCTACATTTGCACGCAATTCTTCAAGGGCTCTAAGCACGCGCAGCTGCATTTCAGCAGCGGCTTTGTTCGTGAAAGTGATCGCCAAAATCTCATGCGCGCGCACTCCTTGTAAAAGAAGAGCCACATAGCGCAACACCAACGCAAAAGTTTTCCCGCTTCCTGCCGAAGCCCGCAACACTAGATGGGGGTCTGTGTTCATGGATGTTTTCATGCCGTCATTATAGCAAACTCGCTTGCGCCACACTCTCTTTGGCAATTTGGGTGATTTGATCCCATTGGGCATGGGCTAGCAACTCTTTGGGAGTAAGCCATGAGCCCCCCACACAAGAAACATTATCTAGGGCTAGATAATTGTGCATATTCTCTAAACTGATTCCCCCAGTGGGGCAGAATTGCACTCCCTCAAAAGGCGCACTAAAGGATTTGAGCAATTTCACCCCCCCCACCGCTTCAGCTGGGAAGAGTTTTAACGCCTCAAAGCCATATTCTAAGGCTAACATCAATTCCCCCGCACTGGCTACCCCCGGAATAAGGGGAATATCCACACTCTTGGCTTCTTGTGCAAACTTGGCATTAATCCCCGGGCTGATAGCAAAGCGCGCCCCTGCCTTTTTGACTTGCTCTAACATGGAAACATTTAGGATTGTGCCCGCGCCCACAATTGCCTCGGGGACTTCTTGGGCAATGCGCGCGATCCCCTCCAGCGCGCCCTGTGTGCGCAAAGTGATCTCTAAAATCTTAATCCCCCCTTTTAGAAGGGCTCGGGCTAGAGGCACGCCCTGCTTGGGGTCTTCAAGGGTGATCACAGGGATAAGTGGACCGGTATTTAAAATCTCTTTAGCTTGCATGGTATTCTCCTTAATTTCCAAAACTAGTTGCCCCAGTTTCTGCACTGGTGGCTACACTTCTAAAGCCGGCAAAGAGCTCGCGTCCACTGCCAAAATGATCGCGTGAAGTGGGTTTAGGCGTCCTTGCCTGCCACTCTGTAGGTTCTACAAGAGCCTCTAAAATCCCCTCTTTAGCATCTAAGAGCACCTCATCGCCCTCTTGCAAGAGGGCGATCGCCCCGCCCAGAAGAGCTTCAGGGCTTAGATGAATAGCCGCGGGCACTTTGCCCGATGCTCCACTCATACGCCCATCGGTGATCAACGCCACCTTAAAGCCCTGATCTTGGAGTGTGCCTAAAATGGGGGTGAGTTTGTGTAGCTCGGGCATGCCATTGGCACGCGGACCCTGGTAGGGTAACACCGCGATAAAATCACGATTCAAATCCCCCTGTTTAAAGCGATCTGAAAACTCTTGTTGAGAGTGGAATACAAGGGCAGGAGCTTGGATTCTTTGGTGTTCTGGAGCAACTGCGGAGATTTTGATCACTGCGCGTCCTAAATTCCCCTTGAGTGTCCTTAGTCCTCCATCTACACTAAAGGGCTCTTTTACAGGGCGCACAATATTGGTATCTAAACTCTCTAACACGCCCTCTTTGTAAGTGAGTTTGTCCTCTAGCAAATAAGGGTTTTGGGTGTAGGCGTGCAAGCCCTCTCCCATGATCGTTTCACAATCCTCATGCAAGAGTCCCGCACTCAAGAGTTCGCGCACCACAAAGGCTAACCCTCCGGCTGCCTCAAATTGGTTCACATCGGCTTTACCATTGGGATAGACACGCGCTAAAAGGGGAGTCATCTGAGAAATCGCGTCAAAATCATCCCAATTAATGATAATCCCTGCGGCCTTGGCAATCGCTACAAGATGGATAGTGTGATTAGTTGAGCCTCCTGTCGCCATCAAGCCCACCATCGCGTTCACAATATTCTTTTCACTTAGCAACACCCCAATGGGTTTAACCTCTTGGGTAGCCATATGCGTAGCAGCTGCTTTAACTAATGCTTGCCTTAAGGAGGTAGTAGGATTGATAAAGGCAGAATTTGGTAGGTGCAAGCCCATGAGCTCCACCATCATTTGGTTAGAGTTAGCCGTACCATAGAAAGTACAAGTGCCCACAGAATGGTAAGATTGCATCTCACTTTCTAAAAGCGCATCCCTAGAGATTTTGCCCTGAGCAAAGAGTTCGCGCGTTTTAGACTTTTGTGCGTTAGAAATCCCACTACTCATCGGCCCTGAGGGCACAAAAATGCTAGGCAAATGCCCAAACTGAAGCGCACCAATGAGCAAGCCGGGCACAATTTTATCACACACTCCTAAGTAAAACGCTCCATCAAAGACATTATGAGAAAGGGCAACCGCAGTGCTCATCGCGATCACATCGCGCGAAAAGAGGCTAAGTTCCATGCCCTCATACCCTTGCGTGATCCCATCACACATGGCGGGTACTCCTCCAGCAAATTGTGCACTCAAACCATACCTAACTAGCTCTTCTTTAATGAGATCGGGGTAGGTTTTAAAAGGCTGGTGAGCAGATAGCATGTCATTGTAGGCCGAAACAATGGCGAAATTGCGCCTTTGGGTGTCTTTGATAGTGTCCTTAAGATGAGCGGGTAGGCTGGCATAAGTGTGCGCTAAGTTCGCACAACCCAAATCTTTGCGTGCAATTTTGCCTTGATGTTGCGTAACGCGTTCTAAATAAGCTTGACGGGTGGGCTTGCTACGCTCCATGATAAGTTTTGTAACATGCTCGAGAGCTTTTAGTGCCATAGATGATCCTTGTATGTCTTGTGTATGTCCAAAGTATGCTATCTTTTTGGTAAAAATATCCCATGTCCTAAATGGGCTTAGAAGGATTTTAATGCGTGAGGGTCATTTTATTTTACTAGGCGCAACGGGGGATTTAGCTTTGCGTAAGATTTTCCCCGCCCTCTATAGAGCTTATAAGGATCAGTTATTAGTCCCTAGTATTTTAGCTACGGGGCGTTCGCGCCTTAGTCGCGAGGAATTTCTACATTTATTAGACACCAAGACAAAGCCTCATCTCAAAAATCTTGATTTGGTATTGTGGGAAAATTTTACCCAGCATATTGAATATGTACCGATGGACTTAACCCAAGCCCAGGATTTTAAAGCTCTCACGCAAAAGCCCCTTCACCCCAATACGCTCATTTATTTTTCCATCGCTCCAGAGTTTTTTGCGATCGCTTGCGCGCATTTGGCGCAGGTGGGACTGAACGCCCCCCAAGTTAAGATTGTGTTAGAAAAGCCCTTAGGGGTGGATCTGCACTCCGCGCGCGCGATTCACAAGAGTATTGCCCAGCACTACCAGGAAAGCCAAATTTATCGCATCGATCACTATTTGGGTAAGCAGAGCGTGCAAAATCTCTTGGGTCTGCGCGTCTCTAATCCCTGGCTTCAAGCCCTTTGCAATCATGGTCATGTTGATCATGTGCAAATTAGCGTGTGCGAAACCTTGGGGGTGGAGAGTCGAGGGGGCTTTTACGACCCCATGGGGGCACTGCGTGACATGCTTCAAAACCACATGCTCCAAATGCTCGCCCTACTCACCATGCCCCCACCCTCAAACTTAGATGCCTCCTCCATCCGCAAAGCTAAACTCTCTTTACTCCAAAGTCTCAAACCCTTAGATGACCAAGCGGTGCGCCACCAAGTAGTGCGCGCTCAATACAGCGCAAATGATGCACTAGTGGGCTATAGGCAAGAATCCCATGTCAATCCACAAAGCCAAACTGAAACCTTTGTCGCGCTCAAACTAGAAATTGATCGCCCCGAATGGGTGGATGTGCCCTTTTATCTGCGCACAGGCAAGCGCATGGGGGGTTCTTTCGTGCAAGTGGTAGTTGGTTTTAAAGGGGACAACTCTCTAGTCTTTAACATCCAACCCAACCCAACTATTTCGCTGAGTCTGCATGCCAATGCTCCCATCGTATTGCAAAGTGCACTAGAGGGTGGCATGGACGCTTACCAACGCCTCATCTTAGATGCCTTTGACTCCAACCAAAGTTCGTTCAACCACCAAGACGAGTTAGAGGCTGCTTGGGTGTGGCTTGATCCCATCTTGCAAGCATGGCAGGCCAATGAAACCCCCTTGTATTTCTACCCAGCGGGGAGTTTTGGTCCCAAAGAGGCTTTTGATCTGCTGGAGAAGGAGGGGCGTGCGTGGTTTTGAATTTTTTAGAACTTACTAATATGGGTACTCCTCAAGGATACCTAGATAGTTTTGGATGCCATGCTAGTGCCTTCACAGATGATCTAGATTATCTTTACGCCACAGACGATCACCAAATCCATATCGCCTTTTCGGGAGGCAAAAGCCCGATCCCCTTTTTAGAGTATTTGGCAGGTCTCACTTGGTGGGATGAATACACTCTTGGTTTAGTCGACGATCGCATTGTCCCCCCTGATCACGAGGATAGCAATGCGCGTTTGATCCATAGGCATTTTTTAGATAAGGTGCGCTCTAAATTTAACATTGATGTGCCCTTTACCCCCTTGGTTACAGATGCCAGCCTCCCTCCCGAGATGATCTTACAAAAGGCCCTGGAGAGTTACAAACAACCCGATTTAGCCCTGCTTGGTATGGGCTTGGACGGACACACCGCCTCGCTTTTCCCCGATGCACCTGAATACGAGCATGCCCTAAGCACCGCAGAGCCTCTTGTGCTCACCACGCCTCAAAATGCCCCCCACAAGCGTATTAGCATGAGTTTGCGCGCTTTAGAGAGTTGTAAAGAAACTTGGTTACTCATCTCTGGAGAGGAGAAACGCAGGGTTTTTGATGAGGCTGCCAAGGGGATCAACCCCCAACTTCCCATTTCCTACATCTTGCATTCTGAAAAGGTGAGTTGTAATGTCTTCTATACCCCATAAAACCTGCATTTGCCCAGAGAGTTATGATGATTGCGCTTTTTGAAGAACTTCCCGCCCAAAGACCTCAAGGGTCTGAGGATAGCTATATTAAGAGTGTAGCTTTCGGGATTTCAGGTTTTGCAAGCGATTGGCTCACCTTCCCCCCCATTCGACAAGATCATGTGCGCATGGCTTTTTCTGGGGACAAAACACTCACCCCTTTATTAAAAGCACTAGCAGAGATCAACTCTTGGTGGGAGGGCTTTTCTATCTGTCTTGCAGATGAATGCGTGGTAGATAGAGATCATGAAGAGAGCGGTGCTAGATTGATTGAAGAGCATTTTTTAAAGAGGTGTAGGGCTCGATTCTGCGTGCCTCTGCCCTTTACCCCCCTTGTGTGCGATGCAACCCTGCCTTTAGAGACCATCTTCCAAGAAGCACTTTCTCAATACCAACAACCCGATTTAGCACTGCTTGGCATGGGTGCTGATGGGCACATCGCCTCGCTTTTCCCCGATGCGCCTGAGTATGAGCATGCTATGAGCACCACCCAGCCCCTCGTGCTCACCACATCCAAAAACGACCCTTTTAAACGCTTGGGCATGTCTTTGAGCGCGCTTGAAAATTGTAAAAGCGTTTTTTTGTTCACCACTGGAGAAGAGAAAGGGGCTATGTTCGATCTAGCTAAAAAGCAGATCAACCCCCAACTTCCCATTTCTTATATCTTACATTCTGAAAAGGTTGAGTGCTTTGTCTTCTACATCCGATAAAACTTACCCCCGCCTGCTTGCCGACATTGGAGGCACGAACGCACGCTTTGGACTGGAGGTTGCTCCAGACAAGATTGAATGCATTGAAGTGTTACCTTGTCAAGATTATAACACCGTTGTTGACGCAATCAAAGCGTATTTGACTAAAGTCAATAATCCCCCTGTGAAATACGCCGCAATCGCCATCGCTAACCCCGTCATGGGCGATTGGGTGCAAATGACTAACCATCACTGGGCGTTCTCCATTGAAACCACGCGCCAAGCTCTCAAGCTAGAGGTGCTTATTTTGATCAATGACTTTACCGCCCAAGCCCATGCTATCTCTAAGATAGACCCTGAAGAGTTGCTACAGGTGGGGGGGAATGTGTGTGGAATTGATGCGCCTAAAGTAGTGCTAGGACCGGGCACAGGTTTAGGGGTGAGTGCGCTCATTCCCTGCTGTGATGGTTCTTACACGGCTCTAGCCGGGGAAGGGGGGCATGTAAGCTTTGCGCCCTTTGATGATACCGAGATTATGATTTGGCATTATGCGCGTAAAAAATATGGACATGTGTCTGCTGAACGCTTTTTAAGCGGGGCAGGCTTAGTGCTCATCCATGCCGCTCTAGCTGATCGAGAGGGCGTTAAAGTCAATCATATGACCCCTGAGCTCATCAGTCAACAGGCACTCAGCGGTAAATCCCCTCTATGTCGTCTTACTTTGGATATTTTTTGCACTATCTTAGGCACTGTGGCCTCCAACATGGCCTTGATTTTAGGTGCGCGTGGAGGAGTGTATCTGTGTGGAGGTATTATCCCGCGCTTTATTGACTATTTCAAAACCTCTCCCTTTCGCTTGCGCTTTGAAAATAAGGGGCGTTTTGCGGCGTATTTGGCGGCTATTCCCGTTTATGTGGTGTTGGCTAAACATCCGGGTATCAAGGGTGTAGCTGTGGCATTAGACAATCATTTAAAGGTTAAAGCATGAGTTTAACAGCCCTGAGCACTTTTAAAGCACTAAGCGCGCATTTTGAGAATGTCAAAGAAATGCATATGAAGGACATGTTCGCCAACGATCCTGAACGCGCCACGCGCTATTTTCTCAAAGTGGGCAGTCTCTGTTTGGATTATTCTAAAAACCGCATCAATGATGAAACTTTGAAGCTTTTGAGAGATTTAGCTCAAGAGTGTGCTTTAGAGCGCAAGATTGAGGCGATGTTTTCGGGGGAAAAGATCAACGCTACAGAGGGACGCGCAGTGTTGCATACAGCCCTACGCAACCAGTCTCAAGAAAAAGTGAGGGTGGATGGGGAGGATGTGATGCCTAAAGTGCGCGATGTGCTTGCGCGTATGGCAGATTTTAGCGACGCTTTGCGCTGTGGGCGTTGGTTGGGCTATACCAACCAAATCATCACTGATGTGGTGAACATTGGTATCGGGGGCTCGGACTTGGGGGCGCTCATGGTGTGCAAGGCCTTAAAGCGTTATGCTCACCCTAGACTTAACATGTATTTTGTCTCCAATGTGGATGGGATTCAGATTCAAAGTGTTTTGGATAAAATCCACCCTGAGACTACGCTGTTTATTGTCGCTTCTAAGACCTTTTCCACTCAAGAAACCTTGACAAATGCCCTGAGTGCGCGCGCGTGGTTTCTAGCCCATGCCCATGATGAAGTCCACATCGCCAAACATTTTGTGGCCGTTTCAACTAATAAGCAAGCCGTGCAAGACTTTGGAATCGACACCAAAAACATGTTTGAGTTTTGGAATTGGGTAGGCGGGCGCTATAGTCTGTGGTCAGCCATTGGACTCTCTATCATGATCTATTTGGGTAAGGAGAATTTTCAAGAACTGCTAGAAGGCGCATTTGAGATGGATACGCATTTCAGGAGCACCCCCTTTGAGCACAATATGCCCGTAATTTTGGCTTTGCTAGGGGTTTGGTATGTGAACTTCTTTGATGCAGGTAGTCACTTAATCGCTCCCTACGATCAGTATTTGCGCTATCTTCCTCGATTTATCCAACAATTAGACATGGAGAGCAATGGCAAGCGCACCACACTTAAGGGCGAGGTGGTCAATTACGATACAGGGCCCATTATTTGGGGAGATTTGGGCATTAACTCCCAACACGCCTTTTTTCAATTATTGCATCAGGGCACGCATTTAACCCCTATTGATTTTATCGCTTCTTTGAGCAAAGAGGGTAATTTACCCGGCCACCATGAAATTTTGCTGAGTAATGTCTTTGCCCAGGCAGAGGCCTTTATGAAGGGCAAGGATTACCAAGAAGCCTATGCACAGCTCATAGAAAAGGGTGTGCCTCCTGAACAGGCCTGCGTCATTGCGCCTCACCGAGTTTTTTCAGGCAATCGCCCCAGCAATGTACTCTTGCTAGATGCCATCACTCCTAACAGCATTGGGAATTTGGTTGCCCTTTATGAGCATAAAATTTTTGTGCAGGGAGCCATTTGGGATATTAATAGCTTTGATCAATGGGGTGTGGAATTAGGTAAAGAGCTAGCTAAGGATATTTTGGTCCAGCTGCGAGAGGGGAACGCGCAGAGCTTCCATGATAGCTCGACACAACACTTAATCAACCTCTATAAAATCTACAACAAAGGAGTTTTACATGCAGACCAAGAGTAATAATTTCGCCCTGGCTACCCTGACGGCATTGTTTTTTATGATGGGTTTCATTACAGTGCTCAATGACATTTTGATTCCCCATCTTAGGAAGATATTCGATCTCAACTATTTTGAAGCTGCATTGGTACAATTTTGTTTTTTTGGAGCTTATTTTATCACGGGGGGATTTTTTGGAAAATTGCTCGATAAGATCGGCTATCCAGCTGGGGTAGTAGGGGGGTTTTTACTCACTGCTTTGGGCTGTGTGCTTTTCTACCCCGCCGCTTCTACGGCTTCCTATCCTATCTTTCTGGGCGCGCTCTTTGTCTTAGCCAGTGGAGTCGTGCTCTTGCAAACAGCGGGCAACCCCTTTGTTACTTTGCTATCGCCAGGTAAGGAAGCGAGTGCGCTCACGCTAGTGCAGGCTTTCAACTCGTTAGGCACATTCTTAGGACCACACTTTGGTGCCCTGCTCATCATTGCGGACACAGCAGAAATGGTCGATAAGGTTAAAGGTGCGCAATCTGTGCAAATTCCTTATCTGATGATTGCGGGCGTGGCCGTTCTGCTCGCTGTGGTGATTTATCTACTCAAATTGCCCGATGTGCGTGAACGCGCTGAACAAATCAGCGAAGAAAACCACGATGGTAAACAGAGCATGTTTGAGTATTCTCATTTAGTGCTTGGAGCTTTGGCGATTTTCTTTTATGTGGGTGCGGAAGTGTCCATTGGATCGTTCTTGGTCCTCACTATGGAAAAAGTTGCCAGCATGGATGCCAAGACCAGTGCGCACTACATCAGCTTCTATTGGGGTGGGGCGATGGTGGGGCGCTTCATCGGGAGCGCGATTATGTCTAAAATTGCGCCCAATAAATGTTTAGCCTTTAATGCAATCACTAATGTGGTGTTGCTTATCTTGGCGATTGTTTTTGATAGCCATGTAACGATTTATTTCTTACTTGCCATCGGACTCTTCAACTCCATCATGTTCCCCACTATTTTCTCCTTAGCGACTAAAAATCTAGGCAAGTTTACCAGCCAAGCTTCTGGACTTATCTGTATTGCCATTGTCGGGGGCGCACTCGTGCCTCCCGTGCAAGGGATTGTCGCCGACTACATGGGGCTTATCACCTCTTATCTCGTTCCCATGGTTTGCTATTTCTATATCGTTTTCTTTGCCATTCAAGGCTATAAAGTGATCACAGACAAGGAAGAGATGGTATAACCATAGATCTCACAGGCATAACAGCCCTTTTACAGGAGTCTATAAGGCTAGCACCAGCATGGCTGTGCTAATATTTGTGCAATCAAGGGGTAATACCCTTGGGGTTGGGGCATCAACCTTTGGAATAGGGAACGTAAGACTCCAAACGGAGCTGTCCTGCTTGAAGCCGCGATCTCCACTAAAGTTAGAATCCCCTAACTTTAGTTATGGGAGAGTATGTCAAAGGAGTCTGTAAAAGCCACCCCTCCTTGGGTGGGTAAGTAGGA
This sequence comes from Helicobacter salomonis, assembly GCF_017979425.1. GTDB lineage: Bacteria > Campylobacterota > Campylobacteria > Campylobacterales > Helicobacteraceae > Helicobacter > Helicobacter salomonis. The sequence continues at coordinate 27,343 of NZ_JAERIS010000006.1, forward strand.
TGCACAGGTTCTGCGATCTGTAGGATTTGACGGGTGTTCTAATCAATTCCCAGTATCTGCCGTAATTGTGCCTCCTCTATGATGGCAATACCCTGTATCCGTGCTTGTTCTAACTTGCTTCCCGGATTAGCACCACACAATAAGAAATCAGTCTTACTGCTCAAATGGTTTTTGACCTGCGCGCCTAACTCTTCTAATTGTTGAGTCAGCTTTTGCCTAGAGATTGCAAAGCTCCCTGTGATGACGATGATCTTGCTCTTGAAGAAATGATTTGGAGAATCTTGAGAGATGGGGGCGGTGGGCTGGATGATCTGCATTAAATGCGCGATGAGTTCTTGATTAGCCTGCACAAACTCCCAGAAAGATTGCGCGCTTTTATAATCCCCTTTTTGATCCTCTTTGACTCCTTGAAACACCTGCTGGAAGGCGCGTTGATACCCTTGGTAATCTTGCTTAAAAACTTCCAAGCCTAGAACATCTGCGAGCTTTTTACTCGCTCCTTTACCGATATTGCCAATGCCTAAAGCGCTGATCAAGCGCCATAGGGGAGTGTGCCTGGTTTTGGCAATGGCATTTAAGAGATTTTGAGCACGCTTTTGCTTCCAGCCCTCCAGTTTGAGCAAATCTTCTAGTTGCAAAGTATAGAGGTCGCTAATTTGACTAATTAATTTAGCCTCTAGCAATTGTTTAACCACTTTATCTCCCAACCCGGCGATCTCTAAGCCTTGTTTGGAGGCAAAATAGACCAAGCTGGCATGCAATTTTGCACTGCAAGAGGGGTTAGCACAGCAGAGCGCGCGCGGGTAAGTTGAGAGGTCTAAATTGCAACGGTAGCAATAAGGTCTGTATTCTAAAGCCCCAAGACATACAGAGCAGACAAGCGGAAAGGCAGAATGTGCGCAATTAGGGCATGCACGCGCGCGTGAGCTGATAGGGTGATCGCACTTGGGGCAGGTATGGTGGCGGTGCATAAAAAGCGCACATGTAGGGCAGAAATTAGGCTTATCCTTTAAGAGTAGAGATAAATGGCATTGGGGACAGATATTAAGAGGTTGTTGTTCTAAAACACTTTGGCATGCTGGGCAGTGGCTGGGGGGAATGATGGGTTTTTGACTGCCATCACGCAGATGGGTTAAGGGTTTGATCACTTGGGGGATTACATCTCCACTTCTGAGCACTACCACCATATCATTCAGCTGAAGGTCTTTTTGTTGGATATCTGTATAGCTATTCAAAGTAGCGCGCGCAATCTGTGCCCCGTCTAAATTCACGGGCTCTAAACACGCCACAGGTGTGATCGCTCCGCTACGCCCCACCTGCGCGATAACCTCTAACAAGCGGGTGTGTTTTTCATTGGCTGGGAACTTATAGGCAATAGCAAAGCGCGGGGCTTTGAGAGTGAAGCCTAAATCGTTTTGCATATCAAAATCATCTACTACCACTACCATGCCATCCATCGCCATTTTGGCATGCTTTCTTTGGGCATATAATTCCATGTAGACTTTTTGGATGTCCTCTATACTCTCACAAAGGCTAAAGGGCATGGGCAAGAAGTGATTTTCTAACAAAAGATCTATCATAGCTTTAAAACTAGATAAAGTGGGGGTGCAACGCCCTAAACCCCAGGGGGTGAAACTCAGCTTGCGCCTGGCACTCACGCGCGCATCAAGTTGGCGCAAACTCCCTGCAGCAGCGTTGCGCGCATTAGCAAAGAGGGGCTGATTTTGCGCAAGTCTTTCTTGGTTGAGCTTTTCAAAATCGCTATGTTCGATCCCCACCTCTCCGCGAATCTCTAGGGGGTTTGTGTGAGTAATGCGCAAAGGAATGGAGGGAATGGTTTTAGCGATGTGGGTAACTAATTCCCCCTCTACACCATTGCCCCTTGTGGCAGCACTGATTAACTTGCCTTGATCATAAAAGAGATTGAGAGACACTCCATCAAGCTTAGGCGAACAGGTGAAGCGGGCATGCGGATAAACCTTGAGAATGCGTGTGATCCAAGTTTGCAAACCCTCTGCATCGAAGACATTGTCTAAACTCCACATACGCTCTAGGTGTGTATGTTTGGGCAAATAAGAGAGCAGGGCATCGCCCACGCGTTGGGTGGGAGAGTGTTCCAAAATCTGCTCGGGGTGGGTGCGTTCATAATCCTTGATCTGCTGGTAGAGTGCGTCATACTCAAAATCGCTAATGAGCGGATCGTCTAACACATAGTAATGGTGGGCGTATTTGCAGGCGCGCTCTACACAAGCTTGATAGTCTTGAAAAGTTTGTATCATTGTCCAGTCTTTGCTATAATGGCGGGCATTGTAGCGGAGTTTAGGTTAAGAGAAAGGATGAGCTTGATTGGCGATGTAGATTCTAGCATTTCTTTGCACCTGAATAACGAGGCGCAGTTCCTATGTTTTACACTCAGCGATGATAGCGGTAATAATGCTGAGCTCTATGGGATCAATATTTTTAAAATCCGTGAGATCATTTATTATGATGGAGATGTGACCGAAACTGTGGGGGGCAATGAGAGCATGATGTTAGGATTTTTGACTATTCGGGGGGAGTCCGTGCCTCTCATCGATGTAAAGCGCTGGCTTCATTATGAGCCTAGCGATCCTGATCGCGATCTCAGTGGCGTGTCTGTGCAAAGCAAGGAAAATTTGGTGATTGTGTGCGAGTTTTCCAGCTGTGTAGTGGGATTGAAAATCTTCGCCATTAAGCGCATTGTGCACAAGAGTTGGGGAGATATAAGCGTGGGGGACAAACAGGGCTTTGGAGCGGGGGGTAAGGTGAGCGCGATCACGCGCTTTGAGCAGGATAGAGTGATTCAGATTTTAGATGTGGAGCGTATGCTGGTAGATACTTTTCCAGACTTACAGGAACTCAATCGACTCAAGGCGCAGTTTGTGGAGGCCATCAAGAGCGATAAGCTGATCTTAATTGCCGAGGATTCCCAAGTGGCGATGAAAAACCTAGAGCGAATCGTGGGGAATTTAAATCTCAGATACGAGGCTTTCCCTAATGGCGAGGCGTTGCTCAAACGGCTTTTTGCAGACAAGATGATCGAGCATGTGGGGGCGATCATCACCGATTTAGAAATGCCCATGGTGTCTGGGTTTGAAGTGCTCAAGCGAATCAAAGAGGACGCACGCACCAAGCACTTGCCCGTCATTATCAATTCTTCTATGAGTAGCGAGTCGAATAAACAGCTTGCTGATTCTCTGCATGCCGATGGGTTTGTTATCAAATCCCACCCGGATGAAATCCGCGAACTCTTGCACGCATATTTACAAGTCTGAATAAAAGGAAATTGATGTTAAGGACACATTTATGTGCCCAAGTGGGCGAAGCGCTGCTGGGACAACGCGTAGAGCTGTGCGGGTGGTGTCATAATTACCGCGATCATGGGGGGGTGATCTTCATCGATCTACGTGATAAAAGCGGGTTAGTGCAATTGGTGTGCGATCCGCAATCTGCGGCTTACGAAGTGGCTAATTTAGTGCGCCATGAGTTTGTGCTCATTGCTAAGGGTGTGGTGCGCGCGCGTGCGCAAGGGCTGGAAAATCCCAAACTCAAAACGGGCAAAATTGAGGTGGTGCTAGAGAGCTTGCATATTGAAAATAAAAGCCTCACTCCTCCTATTGCTATAGGGGATTCAAGTGTGAATGAGGATTTACGCCTGCAATACCGCTTTTTAGATTTACGCTCCCCTAAAAGTTATGAGATTTTTAAAATGCGTAGCCGTGTGGCTAAAGCCGTGCGCGATTGCTTAGACTCTTTGGACTTCTTAGAGATGGAAACCCCTATGCTAGCCAAAACCACCCCAGAGGGGGCTAGAGATTTTCTTATCCCTAGTCGCGTGCATGATGGCGCATTTTTTGCCCTGCCTCAAAGCCCCCAGCTCTTCAAACAGCTTTTAATGGTCGCGGGCATGGACCGCTACTATCAAATAGCCAAGTGCTTTAGAGATGAGGATTTGCGCGCGGATCGCCAGCCTGAGTTTACCCAAGTGGATGTGGAAATGAGTTTTTGCACCCAAGAGGATGTCCTAGAAGTGGCCGAAACTCTATTACAAGCTGTCTTTAAAAGCGTGGGAGTGGAGGTTGCTACTCCTTTTGCGCGCCTGGATTACATGGAGGCAATGGAAAAATACGGGAGTGATAAGCCCGATTTACGCTTTGAGCTGCCCTTAGTAGAAGTGGGTGATCTCTTTGTGCAGAGTAGTAATGAGATTTTTAAAAGCATTGCTAACGATCCTAAAAAGAATCGCTTTAAAGCCCTGCGCGTGCCCGGGGGGGATAGCTTTTGTAGTCGTAAGTATTTGGGCGAGGCGGAAAGTTTTGTGCGTAGCTTTGGGGCACAGGGGTTAGCCTATTTACAAATCAAGCCTGAGGGGGCTAAGGGACCCTTAGTGAAATTCTTAAGTGAAGCACACTTGCAAGAGCTCTTAGCGCGCACACGGGTACAGGTGGGGGATATTCTCTTTTTTGGCGCGGGGGCTAAAAAGGTCGTTTGGGATTACATGGGGCGTCTGCGCTTGAAACTCGCTCAAGATTTAGGACTGATTAATGCAGATGCCTTTAATCTCTTATGGGTGGTGGATTTCCCTATGTTTGAGAGCGCAGAGGGCAAACTCAGCGCAGCACATCATCCCTTTACCATGCCCAAAGACCTAGATAATGAGGATTTAGAGGAGATGCGCTCGATTGCCTATGACATCGTGCTCAATGGGGTTGAATTGGGCGGGGGGAGTGTGCGCATCCATAAAGAGGAAGTGCAGGCCAAAGTGTTCGAGCTACTGGGCATTAGCCAGCAGGAAGCCCAAGAAAAATTTGGCTTCTTTTTAGAGGCATTGCAATATGGTGCACCCCCCCATGCGGGCTTTGCTCTAGGGTTAGATCGCCTTGTGATGTTGCTTGCCAAAGTGCCCAGTATCCGTGATGTGATCGCCTTTCCCAAAACTCAAAAAGCCACCTGCCTACTCAGCCAAGCCCCCAGCGAGGCTTCTGAGGAGCAGTTAAGAGAATTGCATATCCGCTTAAGAAACCCTAAAAGGAAACACCCATGAAACACCTATTTTTGATCATCGGCGCGCCCGGGAGTGGTAAAACCACAGACGCACAGCTTATTGCACAGCGCAATAGTGCTAATATGGTGCACTATTCTACCGGCGACCTCTTGCGCGCAGAAATTGCTAAGGGAAGTGAGCGCGGGCTACGCATCGCTGAGTTCACCAACAAGGGCGATCTCGTGCCCTTAGATATTGTGATTGATACGATCATCAGCGCGATTAAAAGCGCGCCTAAGGATGTGGTGATCATTGATGGCTATCCGCGCAGTGTGGAGCAAATGCAAGCCCTAGATCGCATGCTCAAAGCACAAGAGGAAGTGCGCTTAAAGGGCGTGGTGGAGGTCAAGGTGAGCGAGCCGGTAGCTAGGGAACGCGTTTTGGGGCGCTCAAGGGGAGATGATGATAATTTAGAGGTCTTTAACAAGCGCATGCAGGTGTATACTCAACCCCTAGAGAGTATCTTAGAGTTTTATAAAGCCCTTGAGGTGCACCAAGAAATCAATGGTGAACGAGGCATCGAAGAAATTGTGAACGATGTTGAAAGCTACATTAAAAATAATCTATAAGGACACACATGCAAATCCAGTACATTAAAATCGGCAAAAATCCCGATGCGATCAATGCGATCATTGAAATTCCCTATGGCTCGCATGTCAAATACGAGGTAGACAAGGACAGCGGCGCAGTGGTGGTCGATCGCGTGCTCTACCCCTCTATGGTTTACCCTGCCAACTACGGCTTTGTGCCCCATACTTTGGGGGGCGATGGCGACCCAGCCGATATTTTGGTGCTCAATGAAGACCCTCTGCAAGCGGGGAGCGTGATCAAATGCCGCCTAATCGGAGTGCTGTTCATGGAAGATGAGGGCGGAGTGGATGAAAAACTCTTAGCCCTCCCCGTAGAGAAAATCGATCCGCGCTATGCTAAAATCCAAAGCCTAGAGGATTTACCCCCCATCACCCTAGAGAAGATCAAACATTTCTTTGAAACTTACAAAGATTTGGAAAAAGACAAATGGGTCAAGGTGAAGGGCTTTGGCAACAAAGCCCAAGCCCAAGAGGTGCTGGAACAAGCCATAGATCATTGTCAAAAGTCAAAAAAGTAAATCATGCCTCCCAGGGGGAGGGCCAGCATTACTTCATCTACGCTCTCAGATCTCAGCCTTAGGCGACTGATTAGGGCATATTCTCTATAGTGTATTTGTAGCGCTGTTTCTCCAACTCAAGCTGGAGTTGCCGTTTCTCTTCTTGAAGTAAGTTTTCTTGACCTTTGAGTTTTTGGATGGCGCGACTGGTGTAGTAAATGTTATTGGTCAAATATATTTTGGGGGTCAAGAGCACCAAAGAGAGTATCAAGCCCATCACACTCAAGAATAACCACGCCACAGAGATACCCTGTCTTTCTGTGGCCTCCTCGCTAAAAAGCGCGTCTCTCTCCTTTGCGCTGGTGCGCAAACGGCGCTCTTCTAAATGCTCTTCTTCTATAGCAAGTGTGTGTGACATATTCAACCTTGAAAATGAAAAATGCGCATTTTAGCACTCCGCGACCGGGGATTTTGCTGTAACTCCAACATGCTTGGAGTGATAGGTTTCTTGGTGAGGCATTGCCCATAAGACTTAGCGAATTCTTTAAAAGCATGTTTGACCTGTCTATCTTCCAGAGAATGGAAAGAGATAATAGTCAATAAGGCGTGTTTTAAATTTTTGGCGTAATTTAAAAGCGCGCGCAAGTTGCCCATTTCATCATTGACCTCCATGCGGATGGCTTGAAACACTAGGGTTGCAGGGTGGTGTTTATGGCGCTTGAGGTGTGTACTCAAAAAACTTGCCAAGTCTTTGGCATCTTGAAATACGCGTTGGTGTCGCCTTTGAACAATGAGAGAGGCAATTTTTTTAGCACCTCGCACTTCCCCCCTCTCTAGCACACGCTCTAACTCATAAAGGCTGTAACGATTGACCACTTTATACGCATCTAGGGACGCATCAATGTCCATGCGCATATCCAAGGTGGAGGAATCAAAACCAAAGCCTCTTGTGCTGGTATCTAGTTGCAAAGAGCTTACCCCCAAGTCCGCTAATACCCCATCACAACGCTCCCATATTCCCTCTTGGACTAGCTGAGAAACGACATCTTGGTAAGTGCCATGGTAGTAAGTAAAACGGGGCATATAGGTTTCCAGTCGTTGCTTGGCCAAGGTACTGGCCTCTCTGTCGCGATCAATCCCAATAATGCGTAGATGGGGATAGGCTTGCAATAACGCTAGAGCATGTCCACCCAAACCCAAAGTGCAATCGATCAAAATAGGGTTTTGAATGTAAGAGAGAGGTGTGTAAGCCTCGATCACTTCTTGAAGTAAAACACTTTGATGCATGCAGTCCTTTACTTTGGTGGCATGGGCATAAGCCGAGTTCTGTCGTGGGTGGTTATTTATCTAGGATGGGTTTTGCAACCCACCTCATGCGAAGTGCTACGCTTAAGACTCTACCACGCACTTCTTGCTACGGATTGGGTTTACCTAGCCAGCCCCAATTGCTTGGGGTGCGGTGGGCTCTTACCCCGCCTTTTCACCCTTACTCTAGTCGAGCGGTTTATTTCTGTGGCACTTTCCCTTAGCTTACGCTAGCCATTCGTTAAATGGAATCCCGTCTTATGTAGCTCGGACTTTCCTCTCTAAAAAACTTTTAGAGCAACCACCGCCCATGCGGGCGCGATTCTAACTAAAATTAGCTTAATCTACTCGTTAATAGAGATTTAATAGCTATATTGGTTTTGAGTTTAGATTTCCAAATTAATCCAGGGGTGTTTCTGGCTTTAAGATGGTCTTCTCCACTTGTGCCTTTTCGGGCTAATTTTAAGCCCATATACAGAGAATTTAAGGCAGAATGCCTGCGCAGAGTTGGCTGTGGTGTGTTTTTTATCCCTTGCTGCCCGGGCTGGTATGATTGTCTTGGGTGTGTCTATTTCTAATCAAATTCAACCCTAGCACACGGGGGGTTGGTTGAATATCCCTTATTCTGAGGTTTTTTAATGCGGAGTGCGTTATCTTGTGCTTTAATGTTGTGGGGAACTGTTACGACAGGAGGGGTTGCGGCCAGCTTTGCCTACGATTTGAAATTTGTAAGCTTTACCTATAATTTGGCTGGAGAAAACAACCCCTACTGGAATAGTGTGCTCAATATGAAAAATCGCCTCATGCCCGAGATTGGAGTCCAATTTAGCAAGAGTCAATCGCTTATGTTTGGTGGGTGGTTTATCCAGAATCTCCACACACATTATAGTTATTTCCCCTATTCTTGGGGAGTTACGATGTATTATAGCGCGGTGGGAAAAAATTTTAGGGCTTATGTGGGGATCATCCCTAGAACTTACTCTATCTCTTCCTATCCCCTGGCCGCCTTTAAAAAACTCTTTTGGTTTAAAGACCCTACAGCTAGGGGGGCAATGTTGCAATACAAACCTCCTTATGACCCTAATCGCTGGTGGAATGGGTGGGGAGAATTCATCATCGATTGGTATGGGGGGCGTAACTGGAATAATGGTCCGGCTAATAAAAACTATGACATGAATCAAATGCTCTACTTTGGTTCCACAGAGTGGTCGTTTTTAAAGGGCTATCTTGGCTTTGGAGGTAGGGTTGTGGCTTTCCATAATACCAGCTCTTATAGCATGGGTAGCAAATATCCCTTTGATGGGCATTCTTATATGAATCAAAACGATGAAACCCCACTCTGGCCCAATGGCTATCCCTATTTTAGCGGAGAATCTCAGGGGGGTGTGCCGGGGAAATATGCTAACCCCACCGTGCTCGATCGCATTTATTACCAAGCTTATATCAAAACAGATCTAAAACAACTCATGCCTTACATGGATAAGATTTATTTTCAATTTGGCACGATGTCTGAACAGGAGCATTATTGTGTGCGCTCAGGAGTGAAGTGTGGTCCTAGCCAGTGGTATAATAGTTTGGGTGGGCAGTTTGACTTTGTGGCGCAATACAAGGGCTTTGGATTTTATGAAAAATACTACTTTTCCGACAAGCCTCAGATGAAATTTTATGCCACCTATGGACGCGCGCTCTACACCGGTCTACCCTGGTACCATGCTCCCAATTTCCAACGGCTTGCACTTTATTATGTCTATAAAAATAGATTCATCAGCTTGCGTGCGGACGCATTTTTTAACTTCATGGGTGGGGGCGATGGGCACAGCCTGAATGGCACGGGGGGTAAGTGGTACACTACCTTTCAGCAATTCGTGACCCTTTCTATTGATACAAGGGAGCTCGTGGACTTTGTGCGTAGCCACCACCACTAGGTGCGCTCCAAGAAAGTCTGTAGGCGTTCTAAAACTTGATCTCCCAAGACAAATAGCGCTTCCTTAAGGTCAATTCCCCCCTTTTTTCCCAAGAGCGCAACGCGCAAGACTGGCATGAAAGTCCCGGGTTTGAGCGCATGTGCTGCTAAAAAGGTGTGCAAGAGAGTTTGGACATTCTCTAAGCTGTCTAACGATGCTTCTTTCAAATCGTGCATAAAGGCTTTTAGTAGGGTTCTAGCCTCAGGGTTTTTAAGGGGTTCATAAGCAGTTGGGGGGTCTAACACCTCATGCACCCCTAAACTCAAACTTTGAAGTGTGGCGCACCGCTCTTTGAGTGCACTTAATAAAATGTCTTTCTGGACGGGTTTTAAACGACCAAAGCTAGGGGGCATATCAAAATCAACTAAGAGAGTTTGCAGGGTGTCGTTGGAGATGGTTTTGAGGTAGTGGGCATTGAGCCAGTCTAATTTATGAGGGCTAAAGCAACTGGGCGCGCTATTGAGCTCTTTAGGACTGAAGTGTTGCAGCAATTCCTCTAAGCTAAAAATCTCCTGATCACCATAGCTCCAACCCAAGCGCACCAAGAAGTTGAGCAAAGCCTCTTTAAGATAACCTAAATTCTTATAATCCATCACCCCCATCGCTCCATCGCGCTTACTCAGCTTGCGCCCTTGCTCGTTTAAAATCATGGGGACATGGTAAAAATTAGGCAATCCAAAGCCTAGTGCTTGATAGATGAGGATTTGTTTAGGGGTGTTGCTCAGGTGATCGTCTCCGCGAATAATATCGGTAATTCCCATCAGTGCGTCATCAACACTCACCACAAAATTATAAGTAGGTGTGCCATCTGCGCGTGCGATGATAAAATCATCTAATTCTTTGGCCTGTACCACTACCGCGCCCTTAACTCCATCTTCAAAGGCAATTTCTCCTTCTAAAGGGACTTTAAGGCGCACCACGGGGGTAACCCCTTGTGGGGGCGTGCCTTTAAAATCTCTGTAACGGCGATCGTAACGGGGGGTTTCTCCTCGTACGCGCTGGGATTCTCTTAAAGCTTCTAACTCTTCTTTACTCATGTAGCAGCGATATGCCTTGTCCGCCTCTAAGAGTTGTTGGATATAGCTTTGATATAGTTTTAAGCGTTGGGATTGGTAGAGAATTTCGCTATCAAAATCTAAGCCCACCCACTCAAAGGCCTGTAAAATCGCTTCCGTGGCTTCTTGGCTATTGCGTGCTAAATCTGTGTCCTCAATGCGCAAGTAAAATTTTCCCCCCGCTCCTTTGGCATAGAGATAATTAAAAAGAGCTGTTCTCAATCCCCCGATATGTAAGTGCCCTGTGGGCGAAGGTGCAAAACGCGTCACAACCATGCTCAATCCTTTAAGCGCAAAAGTCCTAAAATACGCATTCTAATACAAGCTAACTTAAAAGGGTGCGCATGCTCTGTGTCCTAGATATTGAAACCGTGCCAGATATTGAGCTCATTAGTCGCGATTTAGACCCCGATTGGGCACTAAGCCCATTGGACCTTTGCACCAAGGCGTTTGCCATGCAAAAAGCCAAGAGTGGGAGCGAGTTTTTACCTCTATATTGGCATAAAGTGGTGTCCATTGCTGCCGTGTTAGCCGATGCGCAGGGGCATTTTATCAAAGTGGGCAATTTTGGCAGACAAGAAGGGCAAAAGGAGGACGAAAAGCACTTAGTCGCGGATTTTCTAAGCTTTTTTAATCACAAAAAACCCATGTTAGTCAGCTTTAATGGGCGTAACTTTGACTTGCCTGTGTTGATGCTCAAAGCTCTAGCCTATAACCTGGACGCACGCACCTTTTACAGCCAAGAAAATAAGTGGGAGAATTACCGCTACCGCTACAACGAAGCATTCCACATAGACTTACTCGATAGCCTCTCTCATTTTAACACCCAAGCGAGACTTAAGCTCGATGGGGTATGCGCTATGGCGGGCTTACCGGGCAAATTTGACCTGAGTGGAGGACATGTGCACGAAATTTATTATGGCCAAGAGAGTGATCGTTTGGATCGCATCGATAACTATTGTCAGGGAGATGTGCTCAACACCTATTGGCTGTATTTAAAATACATTCTCTCCAAAGGCATGCTAGCCAAAGAACACTACCTCAATATTCTTGTGGACTTTAAAAACAAACTCCCCCAAGATAAACCTTACAGCGCCGTTTTTGCGCAAGCACTGGAGCGTGAAGTTCAGGCAGAAATGCAGGATTGACACGATGCAAAGCAGTGCGTCAGTCCTGATTGGCTATCATGCCTATACTTCGCATCGAGGTTAGCTGTGGATTTTTATCAGACTCTCTTGCAGTTTTTCATGGATCCTACGCAGGTGCTTTTAAGCAATGTGGGAGATGAGATTTTAGAGAGTTTAAAACTCCCGTTTTTGGGCAATGCTCTAGTGAGTTTAGCGCTAATGGCGTGGGGATATCAGCGCGTGCGTTTGGGAGATATGTTTAGCTCCAAGACACTCTTTTCTCTAGCGGGCTTTGCAGGCTTCTTTACACTGTTTAACTACGCTTGGAAACATTCTCAGGACTTCTATACGAAGCTCAAAATCCTTGTGTTTTATGGTTCAGATGTCTTAATGGGTATCGTTCGCTCAAGTTTGCAAAATTCTAGCTTAGGGCTCGAAAATCTATCTTTAGATTTTGCCTTCCTTACTAACCAAGCCTTCCACACCTTGGGCTTACTCCTTCAGACAATGGATGCATCTACTCTGCAAGTGCATGAAATGCTTGTTCTAGGCGTGCTACTCTCCCAAGGAGCTCTGCTCACCTTATTGCTCGCTTTAGCTCTGATGGTTGCCATTGAAATCTATCTTTGGTTGGCTTTAGGCATCTTGGTATTACCCTTAGGCTTTTTTGCCAACACACGACCAATGCTCTGGCTCTACTTAAAAAAGTGCGTTGCCCTGAGTTTCTACCAGCCCATTGTGGTCTTGCTTGCCTGCTATAATGCACGAGTATTACAAACTTTAATCCCCGCGCTCAACACTCCACAAGCCTATGAAACTTATGTGCTGGTCATCATTAGTGCGCTTTTAGAGCTCTTTTTAATCCAACGGGTGCCCCACTTTATTCAGTCTTTGTTTCATACTCAAGGCGGTGTCAAAGACATGGTACATTTGGTGGGCTTAGGTAGGGCGAGCTTCTTGCAAAATGTGCAGACAATCTACCACTCCGGTGTGTCTAACACAGCTCAACACAGCCACGCCACCGCGTACATGCCTCAAGAGATGTCCTTACATGTCCAGACGCTCTCAGACTCCAAGCCTCACATCGATACCACCACTTTTAGGAGCACTAATGGGTCTTAAATGGATGTTCAACTTAGCTTTGCTTCTTAGTCTTGGGGCTTGCACCAGTCAGGTTTACGAAATGCAAAAAAGCCCGTGCGCGCTCATGAGCTCCCAAGTAGAAGTAGCATCATAGAATTGACATATTCTCCATAGCTTCATGCTTGGGCTTTAGCGTGCGAGTGCTCAGGTCTACCTGCGTTTAGCAGGTGGGCTATGGGCGAACACGCAGAAACCTTGTCAGCCCTCTCAGTGTTCTTTGAGCAAAGATCAACTAGAATAGTGGCTATTTTTGAGGACGGCGCAGATGAGATTGAAACCTAACCATATTGGCTACATTGTGCATAAAATTGCCCAAGATTTGGTGCGCTCACCCTTGTTAGAACTTAGAGGCACTTTGGACGAATTGACTCGGATTATCCAGCATGTTTTACAAGAAAATGTCGCGCAGGAGGCGCGCTTGGACGAACAGGCGCGCGAGCTCTTAGAAGATCATTTAGATGAAATTGAATTTATGCGCATTGATGAACGGCATTTATTTTGGATGATTAAAAAAGAGCTTGCCTCTAAAATAGAATTTGTCCTACTGTGGGAAGATCGCTGCAATGCGCTCTCGCATGCGATTTTAGATAATATTTTAGATGCGGATATTGTCATGTTTTCCGTTTCTGAAAATCTAATTCGTAATCTCATCTTTAAATCCATGGATACTTACGCAAAGCTCTACGAGAGCATTGAGCTAGAGGTGGCCGAAAAAATCAAGCATTATAAACGCAAGTTGCCTGTGGGGAGCGATGCGTACGAGTTGGTTTTTGAGCGCATGTATGAGGAAGAATTACGCCGTAAGGGTTTTTTATAGTGGCATCCATCTTATTTGAAAATGGGGTATTCTTAGAAGCGCGGAGTTTTGGAGCGTCAGGTGTGCGTGTGGGCGAAGCGGTCTTTAACACCGCTATGAGTGGTTATGAAGAGATTATTAGCGATCCGAGTTATTATGGGCAGTTTGTGATCTTTAGCACGCCAGAGGTGGGGGTTGTGGGGGTGAATGGACAGGATCGCGAATCGACAAGTTATTGCTCTGGAATCCTGGTACGCCACACCCCTACCCGTTATTCTAATTTTAGAGCGCGAGAGGGTTTAGGAGCGTGGCTACAAAGACAGGGCGTACTAGGGATCTGCGGCGTGGACACGCGCGCACTGGTAGGGATGTTGCGCGATGAGGGTGCAATGCAGGTGGTAATTTCTACCACTTTCATGGAAAAAGATGCACTTGCCAAAATTTTGCGCAATACTCCTCCTCTACGCGAAATGAATGTAATTCCCATGGTTTCCAATAAGGCCACCCCTCCCACACACGGCTCTTATGACTTCAACACTCTAGCATACCGCCCCCTAGCACACACACAACACACTATCGGGGTGTTAGATTTTGGGGTCAAGCAAAGTATTTTAAATCATTTAGGCGCAGTGGGTTTAGGGGTGCGCCTCTATAGGCATGAGAGTCGGGCACACGCCCTCATTGAAGCCTATAAGCGAGGGGAAATTGGGGGGGTTCTACTCTCCAATGGGCCGGGCGACCCGCTCAAACTCAAAAATGAGATTAAGGAAATCCAGGCCCTCATTGAGGCGCGCATTCCTTTGTGTGGGATTTGTTTGGGACATCAACTCCTGAGCCTGGCTTATGGTTATTCCACTTATAAACTCAAATTTGGTCACCATGGGAGCAATCACCCCGTGCTTCACCGCGCCACGGGACGCATAGAGATTAGCGCGCAGAACCACAATTATTGTGTGCCTGAGGACATTGAGCACGTGGCTACTATTACCCATATCAATCTCTTTGATGGTACGATCGAGGGGCTGGCCTATCGCGATCACCCTATTCTCTCTGTGCAACACCATCCTGAGGCTAGCCCTGGACCTGAAGATGGACTCTATATCTTTCAAGAGTTTGCCCGTTTAGTGCGCTCGCCAAACACTGCCCTGCTGCCACAAACTACTTGAGGTCAGACACACAAAGTAGGCCGAGGAGCCGATCGATCAGCGAAAAACCCCTATAACGACACTAGCCCTACTCATAGCCGTCAGGAGACCTGAGTTTTTTTGCGGATTTTGCATGGGGCTCCAACGCCCCCATTTCGTCAGAGCGACAACCACTAGCAACAGAGCTACCAGCGGCGCTCAGAACCGCCCTACAAGTTACTTCCCAAAACGCCCGCCAGTGGTAGGATAACCATAGATCGATCCATCTTTGATTTTCATGTGATCTTCCCATGGCAATTTGTATTTACCAGCGGCCAAGTCTTTAATATAGGTCAAGCCCGCATCAGATTCTCCTCCAGGTTTAGCAACATAACCGCGGTGACCCAAGTTGTAAATATTGTTTTCCAAGCCCCAGCTCAAGCGCGCATTATCGGCCATTTTGGGGTAAATCTCACCTGTGACGATTTCCCAAGGATTGCGATGTCCTTGCACGAGAGTGGTCCCATCGAAATTACAAATCTGCCCTTCTCCAAAATAGTAAAAGACATTGTCATAGCCAGCTAAATTCACGCTCACGGTATACATCAGGTTATGCCATGCATTTGAACGGTTAGTAAGAATCCATTGATCATTAACTTGAGTACTATAACCTGAAATGCGAATGTAAACATTGCATCCCTTGTATGCTGCTTCTCTAGCTAGCTCTGGAATCATGCCATCATGGCAGATACACACAGCCAATTTAGAGCCTCCAGGTCCATCACACACAGGCATGCCTAGATCGCCAGGATACCAAGGTTCGATGGGGTTCCATGGGAAGAGTTTACGATATTTTAGGACAATTTCTCCCTGTGGATTGATGATAATAGCGGTATTGTAAGGATTTTTGTTAGGATCAGGATTTCTTTCCATGACAGAAAACACGCCAAACACACCTGCTTCTTTACACGCTTTGGCATACATCTCGGTTTCTTTGCCAGGCACATCGAGCAAGAACTCCTCGCTTAACCATTTAGCGGTATTCAGTCCTTGCGTGCTGTATTCAGGGAAAATAATGAGCTCTACACCAGGATAACCCGCTTTTGTGGCATGCAAGGTCCTAATAATGCTTTCAATGTTCCTATCAATATCAGCCCGACTATTGACAACGGGGACAGGAAACTGAACCGCCGCAACTAAAAAACCCTCAATGGGTTTACCCATACTTCCAATGCTACCCATAAAAACTCCTATCGTATGAATTTAGCAACTCGCATTGCTAAGAGAGTATTAAAAAACAGTTTGAATGGAAAGTAAATGAGATCAGAGGTCGTTGAGATACTTAATCAGCCTGCGATCACCATTATAGGAAAAGAGCGAGGAGCTCTCTGGTAGACCCTCATTTTTTAAAGTTTCAAAAAGAGAGAATGCGCACGACAGCAGGGTTTCACTTCGCTTACTGTCCACGATAAACCCCATGATATGATGTTATCCCTTCGCGGGGCTTTTTATAGGTTCGAAGGCTGTGCGCTCACCACTGCTTGGGCATGTGCGATCAAGGGTTCGATCACGGGGTCTAAATTGCCCGAGAGCATGATCTCCTCTAGACTATAAAGGGTTAGATTAATGCGGTGATCACTCAAGCGGTTTTGCGGATAGTTATAGGTGCGGATGCGCTCGCTACGATCCCCACTGCCCACCTGCATTTTACGCTCCTCTGAGTGGGCTTGTTGTTGTTCTTCTATTTGCTTTTCATACAAACGGGCTTTTAAAATCTTTAAAGCCTTGTCCTTGTTTTTATGTTGGGATTTTTCATCCTGCATAGAAACACTGATTCCGCTGGGCACATGCGTGATACGCACAGCGGAGTCGGTGGTGTTCACGCACTGCCCGCCATGTCCGCCCGCCCTAAAAACCTCAATGCGTAAATCATTGGGGTTAATATTGATCTCCACATCATCGGCTTCAGGCATGATTGCCACGGTGATGGCTGAGGTGTGGATACGCCCTTGCGATTCGGTCTCTGGCACGCGTTGCACGCGGTGCGTGCCTGCCTCAAATTTGAGGCGCGAATACACCCCCTGCCCTTTGATCAAAGCGATCATCTCCTTATAGCCCCCCACGCTATTCTCGCTGGAGCTCACAATTTCTACTTTCCAGCGTTTTAAATCTGCGTAACGGCAGTAGGCTTTAAAGAGATCGCCCACAAAGATACCTGCCTCGTCGCCTCCCGTGCCCGCACGCAATTCCAAATAGATATTTTTGTTGTCATTAGGGTCTTTGGGGATGAGCAAAATCTTAATGCGCTCCTCTAGGACTTTGCTTTGCTCCTCTAAGAGTTTGAGCTCTTCTTTGGCTAATTCGCCTAGCTCCTTGTCCTCTAATAAGGCTTTGTTTTCTTGGATCGAATCAAGCACACCTAAATACTCTTTTGCTTGTGTGGCAAGCTCTTCTAAGCTAGCTTGTTCTTTACTCAGCTCGGTTAGGCGCTTGACATCGCTTAAGACTTCAGGTTGGGTGAGAGAGAGGGAGAGCGCGTCATAACGCGCCACGACCTCTTTTAGTTTAGCAGATAGCACGATTTAAGCGTTGGCTAGAGCGATCTTCTTCACACTCGCGTTCAAGCGCGACACCTTCCTAGACGCGGTGTTCTTCTTTAAAACACCCTTACTCACGAATTTATGCAATTCTTTATTCGCTACTTTAAGGGTTTCTTGGGCTTTAGGGAGGTCATTATGCGCCACCGCTTCGCGCACCGCCTTCACAATGTTTTTCAAACGGGTTTTATAAAAGCGGTTGCGCTCGGTGCGCTTGAGGGTTTGGCGGATGCGCTTCTCTGCCGATTTGTGGTTAGCCATGCACTTAATCCTTTTATCAAAAATAGTATGTTAGAATTGTAGCTTTATCTTAATTAAAGACAACTAAATTTGGGGCGCGCATGATTTTTGGCACGGATGGGGTCAGGGGCAGGGCGGGCGTAGAGATCACGCCTATGTTTGTGATGCAACTGGGCATCGCCGCGGGGCTCTATTTTCGTAAACAAGCCATCAGCAATAAAATCTTAGTGGGCAAGGACACGCGCCGTAGCGGTTACATGATTGAAAACGCCTTAGTGAGCGCACTCACTTCTGTAGGCTATGATGTGATTCAAATTGGTCCTATGCCAACACCCGCCATTGCCTTTTTAACTGAAAATATGCGCTGTGATGCGGGGGTGATGATTAGTGCCAGTCATAACCCTTTTGAGGACAATGGGATCAAGTTTTTCGATCGCTTTGGCTACAAGCTCCAAAGGGAGAGTGAATTACAGATTGAAAAAATCTTTGCTGATAGTAAGCGCGTGGAGCAGAGTTGCCAGTCTGGACTAGATATTGGGAGTGCTAAACGCATTGATGATGTAATTGGGCGCTACATCGTGCATTTGAAAAATTCCTTCCCTAAACATCTCAATTTGCAGGGCATGCGCGTGGTGATTGACACGGCTAATGGGGCGGGCTACAAGGTTGCTCCTGTGGTCTTTAGTGAGTTGGGTGCAGATGTGATTGTGATCAATGATGAGCCCAATGGGAGCAATATCAACGCGCAATGTGGCGCGCTCTATCCTTTAGAGCTGAGCCAAGAAGTCAAACGCTACCGCGCGGATTTGGGTATTGCCTTAGATGGAGATGCCGATCGGCTAGTGGTTGTGGATAATACCGGCGTGGTAGTGCCCGGGGATAAACTCATTGGCGCGCTCGCCCTTTACAACCACAAGCGCAATGCGTTAAGCAACGCTAGCATTGTAGCCACCACAATGAGCAATCTCTCTTTAGAAGAATATCTCAAGCAGCATCATATCGGGGTGGTGTTTTGCGATGTGGGGGATAAATGCGTGAGCGCAGCAATGCAACAACATAGCTTGAGTTTTGGAGCAGAGCAGAGCGGGCATCTCATCTTTGGGGATTATTCTAAAACCGGAGATGGGATTATGGGCGCACTGCAGGTAGCCGCCATGGTGGTAGAGAGCAAACAGCCCAGTAGCAAGGTTCTCAACCCTTTTAATCTCTACCCTCAAGTACTCGAAAATGTGCGTGTGAAAGAGAAAAAGCCCTTAGATAAATTGCCCGGGTTTGAGCAGAAATTGCAGGCTTTAGAAAAGGCGCATATCCGCCATCTAATTCGCTACTCGGGCACAGAAAATCTCTTGCGCATTCTCTTAGAGGGCAAGGAGCGCACTCTGTTAGAAAATAAAGCTAAGGAGCTCAAAGCCTTTTTACAAGAGCAACTGTTTTGAGTGTTATGCCTTTTAAGCGCGCGTTGTTCTGGCTTGTAGGGGTGGGGTTATTAGCTGTACTGTGCGATCAAGCCATCAAGCAATGGATTTTACAAGGATTTAGAGCAGAGGGACCGGTGATCTCTATCGTGCTTGCTTATAATAAGGGTGTGGCTTTTTCTATGCTGGAGTTTTTAGGACCTTGGCTCAAGTATTTGCAAACCCTTTTAATTGTAGGGATGGCAGTTATGATTTTATCCCAACGCGACCTTTTGATCCAAACTTATCTTGCTTTTGGGTTGATTTTGGGAGGTGGGAGTTCTAATCTGCTGGATCGCTTCGTGCATGGGCATGTGATCGATTATGTCTATTGGCATTATAAATTTGATTTTGCGGTGTTTAATTTAGCCGATGTGCTCATTGATATAGGCGTGGGCTTACTCTTGCTGGATGCACTCAGACAAAAGTTAAGCAAGAACAAAAGCCTTAAGGCAAAAGACCAACACAATTAGGTATAATGGTGGTTTTTAGCAACTCCTAGTAAATTGTGGTCGCGTAGCTCAGTGGTAGAGCACTACCTTGACATGGTAGGGGTCGCTGGTTCAAGTCCAGTCGGGACCACCATTTTTTTGCCGTGTTTTTTTATCTTCATGAACTACCTGCGCGTTAAGCCCACGATTTTAGGGATTGTTTAGCATGTATGCTATGATGCCCACCATCGTAGCGTATTTGCGCTTTCGGTGGACAGAGTCACTTAAGCAATCCCAGTTATCCTCAGCAAGTAGGCATGCCGCATAAGTTTCAAAATTCGGCTAAAATCGCGAGCAATGTATAGGATAGATCACTCAACCCCTTTGCGCACTTTTCTAATGCTCTATCGGAGTGCTCCAAGACGCATTTTCTATGCGTTGGGTTTGGTTTTACTGCTTGGCGTATTTCCCTCCTTAAGTGTGGCAATCACCATTAAGCTGATTAATCTCATCGCCTTCATGCTACAACACCACAACCTAGAATACAAACCCCTGCTCACAATTTTATCCCTGGGAGCTTTGGTTTTATTTGGATCCCATGTGATCTCTCAAGTCTTAGCCCATTTGCAAACCCTGATTGCTGAAGAGTTTTCCATGCATATCTTGAGCAAGCTAGCTGATAAATTAGAGACGACCGATGATCTGAGTTTCTTAGAGGATAAAGAGCGCAGTGTGCAAATCAACATCCTTAAAAATGGCTTGCATGTCCGACCGCTTAACTATGTCAATAACTTATTTTTTAATTTACAACGCCTTATTGGTTTGTTGTCCTTATTTGTGGTGATTGGCTCTATCAATATCTATATACCCTTTGTGATGCTCGTGGCAAGTATCCCTAGCCTCTTGTTTTCTAATCACATCGCTAAGAAACACAGCAAAGAGCTAGATGCCTTACAAGATCAAAAAGAAGCCTTACAAAATTACTTACAGCATGGCCTAGATAGTACTAAAAATAAAGATAATCTTTTGTTTAATTTCATCTCCGCTTTTAAGGCAGATTTCACATTTAAAAAGGTCGAGTATCTCAAATCTTTTACACACATCAACCAACAACAATTAATCCGTAGTTTGTTTTTGAATATCCTAGTGGCTCTATTCAATGCAAGTTTGTTATTTTTGATGATTGTTGTCTTGTTAGTTCAGAGTGTGGGGGTGGGGGCAGTTGCTGGATATATCCAAGCCTTTAACATGGCTAATCAACAATTAGACGATTTAGCTCTCTTTGGAAGGTGGTTTTTTATCCTCAACACCTATTTTGAAAACTATTTTAGACTCTTAGATGCGCAAAATCAGGCGGGAAATAAGCAAGTCTTAGAGGGGGCGATCACGCATATCCGCTTTAAAGATGTGTGCTTTGCTTATCAACATAAACAAGTCTTACATAATCTCAACTGCACCTTTAGCGCGCACAAAATCTACGCGATCGTGGGTAAGAACGCGAGTGGTAAAAGCACACTTATTAAATTATTGATGGGTTTTTATACGCCCAGCTCGGGAGAGATTATCATTAATCATCAGTACTCTCTCAAAGATTTAGACCTCAAGAGTTACCGCCGACAACTGAGTGCTATTTTCCAAGATTTTTCCTTCTATGCGGGCTATAGCCTCGAACATAACCTGTTCATGCAAACCCAGCCTAGCCTAGCCCAGCTAGCATACCAAGAGCGCGCTCTGGCCCTCTTGGAACCCACCAAAAAACTCTTGGCAAAATTTGGGAAAGAGATCTTTGGTGTCCAATACAATGGGCAGGATTTTTCAGGTGGGCAGAAACAAAGCCTAGCCACTCTAAGAGCTTTTTTAAAACTAAGCCCTTGCATTATCTTAGATGAACCCTCTAGCGCGATCGACCCCATCGCCCAAAAAGACTTTTTAGATTTCATCTTTGCCATGCTGGAGGACAAAATGGCAATTCTCATCACCCACCATATCATCAGTGCCAAAAATGCCCATGAAATCCTCGTCTTAGAGGAGGGACGCGTGGTGCAACAGGGCGACTTTGACACTCTGCTGGCTCAACAAGGCTTATTTGCTAAACTATATGCGGAAAGTTTGAGAGGATTGAACACCCTCCCTAAAGAAAAGGTTTTTTAGCTAAAGTGCCCTAACAGGCACCAACATAAATTCACTGACTTTAGAGCTTGGATACGCAGGCTTACCCCTCTTTTTGGAAACTTGCTAATTCTTCTTGCATGATGTCTTGATCATTGAGGCGCAATTGTCCCTCTAAGACAAGCAATGATCAATGATGGCCTTTTGGGAGGCTAGCATCAAAGATGGCTTCAGAAGAAAAAGTGGTGTCCCAAAGACTGATGGGGCTGAAGGTGTGCGCAGGGCCTTTAGCTCCTTGATAATCTCCAGCAATCACCCTTAAATGACCGTATTTTTCTACAATAGACACGCTGGGAATGTCTTTTGCACTGATGGCTTGGTAATTTGGTGGGGTTTTTATGGACTTTAGGGAAGTTGACCCAAAGTTGTACAATTTGAGAACCCTCGGTTTGACTAAACTCTTTGGAATGAAATTCTTCATGTGGAATGCCTGCTCCTGTGCTCATCCACTGCACATCTTTCGCTTTAATCACCCCCCCCGCCTCCATACGAATCGCGATGTGCGACTTCTCCTTGATAGATGATGGTAATAGTTTGAAACCCTCAATATGAATGTGCACCCACACCTCTGGGTTGCCCCAATCGGGGTTCAAAATAGCTGAACATAGAGCTAACATGAAGGCCATCTCCAACCCAATGTTTAGACAGAGCTTTAGAAATTTTTTCGATCCGTATCATCGATACTCCTTATAAAAATTCCCCCTAGTGTTCCACAAAAATATCAAAATTTGGAGTGCTAGACTAACAATAAAAAGCCCATTCCAATCACAAATCCGGTAAAAATCAGTGTGATCACACAATAACCCATGATATCCTTAGCCCCTAAACCAGCGATGGCCAAAGCTGGCAATGCCCAAAAGGGTTGGATCATGTTTGTCCAAGCATCGCCCCAAGCAATAGCCATAGCTGTAACGGCTGGTTTGACCCCCAATTCTAAACCTGCAGGAATCATAATGGGAGCTTGTACTGCCCATTGCCCGCCCCCTGAAGGCACAAAAACATTGATCAATCCTGCGCTCCAAAAGGTGAATAAGGCAAAGGTGTGTGGTGTGGCGATATTGATAAAAAACTCAGAGAGCAAGCCAGCCAAACTCACCCCATTTCCAGCACTCCCCACCATCATTCCCATAATCCCCGCGTAAAAGGGAAATTGAATCAAAATCCCTGCGGCATTTTTGGTTGCCTCATTGATAGCACGAATATAAGCGATGGGGGTTTTATGTAGCAAGAGTCCAGCAAAAAGAAAGATCATATTGAGAATATTTAAACTCAAGCCTCCCCCCCGCACAAAATGCGCCACAATATAGGCAAAACCCAATAGAGCAAGCAAAATGCTTAAAAGTTTGCTTTGCTCTAAATGGCTGGCTAAGGTGGAGGGGCTTTTGATGGGATCAGGGTGTGCATTTTCTAAAAGTTTAGGGTTAACTTCTATAATGTCTTGAGCTTTGGGGTGGATGGAAGCCAACAAAAAAGGCACGCCACAAAAAATAATCCCCACAATCATCAGATTAAAGGGGGCAAAAATCGTAGAAGTAGTGGGGATGCTTGTTTGCAAAATACCCGCTGTACTCTTGCTCAAGGCTTCTCCACCGCTAGCCAGAGTTAAGGGAATCGATCCAGAAAGTCCACCATGCCACACCACAAAGCCTGAATAGGCACTCGCCATTAAGAGGCGGTAATCTATGCCCCGCACCTTCTTGGCGATCTCTTTGGCAAAAATGGCTGAAACAACTAATCCAAACCCCCAGTTGATCAAACTTGCCAACATTCCTAACACGCTCACCAAAACAATAGCACTAAAAGGACTTTTAGGAATTTGGGCTAATTTTTGCAAGCCCCAAGAGATCGCTTTTGCCTGTGCTAGCACTTGCCCTAAAATAAGCACTAAGGCCATTTGCATAGAAAAGGCGAGCAGCTTCCATGCTCCATTGCCCCAATTTTGTACAATCTGCAGGATAGATTGTCCTGTAGCAACCCACACTGCAACAAACACTACAAAAGTTAAAAGGGCTACCAAAACAAAGGAATCGGGCAGCCAGCGCGAGGCTAAAGACACACAAATACGCGTAAAAGCCCTTAACATACTCTACTCCCTTCCACTTTCAAAAATTTATCTCTATTTTAACCCACAAGCCGGTT
Organism: Helicobacter salomonis; assembly: GCF_017979425.1. GTDB lineage: Bacteria > Campylobacterota > Campylobacteria > Campylobacterales > Helicobacteraceae > Helicobacter > Helicobacter salomonis. The sequence continues at coordinate 51,036 of NZ_JAERIS010000006.1, forward strand.
TGACAATTCTACGCTTTGGATTTAAAACCTATTTTTTTTAATGAGTTGGGTAAAATCGTGTAGATAGCTACAAAGCGCACGGGTAAAGATCGCGCTTTGTAATATTCCCCCCTGTTTAAGACTCTCCGGCAGAAATCCCACTCGTCTTTAGCGGGTGGGATGAATACCACTAATTTGTGGTATAGTATCCCCATACATTCGTATCTAGCGCAGGAAGTGTGCAAAGTTACGCCTTTGGAGATACGATGTGTGAGACCTGTAGGGAATGCGTTGGAGCTCAAACTCTGTAAAATCCCTACTATAGGGCACAGAGTGAAAACCAAACTCTCCCTACGGGCAACATCGGCCAAGGAAGCCCAAATGTCTTTAGCATTTGGGTGCTTCACCAATCCAGTATGTTACACTCGCAACCTCATGTAAGGATGCACACGGACACTTTCAGTATTCATATCATTTCCCTCCAAAATAGCCCGCACCGTGCATATTCTCAAGCAATGGTGGAGAATCCACTCCTCCAGCACACCATACTCTAAACAAAACAACAAATCTTCGTTAAGCTTCCATAACCTTTGTGCTAGTGTGAGATTTTAATGAGGCACTTTTAATCACAAAATACGCGCTGGGGATGATAAAGAGAGTGAGCACTACGCTACTGATCATTCCGCCCAACATGGGCGCGGCGATGGCGTGCATGATCTCAGAGCCTACGCCATGGGAATACATAATAGGGATGAGAGAGACCAAAATACTAAAAAAAGTCATCAATTTGGGGCGCACGCGCTGCACCGCCCCGTGCATGATCGCCTCTCTGAGTCTAGCGCGGGTGTGCTCACCCTCTTTTAAGAAATGTTGATAAGCGTCCTCTAAATAGATAATCATCACAATCGCCGTTTCAGAGGCGACACCCAAGAGGGCTAAAAAGCCCACCAACGCGGCGATACTCAAATTAAGCCCCATGATCTGCATGAACACCAACCCCCCCAAAAAGGCAAAGGGGAGGGTAAGAAAGCAGAGTAAGGAATTAGTAGTATTCTTGAGTGCAAAGACAATGAGAATAAAGATCACAAAGATACTCAAGGGCACGATGTAGCGCAGGGTCGCAAAGGCTTCATCTAAATACTGGCTCTCCCCTGAGAACTCGTAGTAATACCCGCTAGGGAGCTTGAAATTCTCTAAGGCTTTAAGCGCGGCTTGGCGGTAGGTCTCTGAACTCACCCCATTTTTAGGCACAATGTAAATAAAATGCACCCCTAGCCCCTTTTCGCTCTTGAGCACCGCTGGGGCGTTTTCATAGTAAATATTAGCAAAGGTGCGTAGAGGCACAAAACTATAGGGGGTTTTGATATAGAGATTTTCCAAACTCTCGATATTGTTACGCTCTACATCTCTCAAGCGCACGCTAATAGGGTAACTCTCCACTCCATCTAAGAGCGTGCTGATGGTAGAACCTCCCATGCCAAAATTCACCATGTCTAGCACATTCTGCTTAGTGATATTATACTCAGCAAGCTTTTCAGGGCGCAGATCCACATTGAGATAATAGCCATTATTAGACTTCTCTGCAAAGACAGAGAGCGACTCGGGGAGATTTTTGAGTTGTTGCTCCATGCTAATGGCTAGGTTTTGCAAGAGGGCGGGGTCTTTGCCATAGAGTTTAATGCCTAAGGGGGTGCGAATCCCGGTTAAGAGCATGTCAATGCGCCCGCGAATGGGGTAGGTCCAAGAATTGACTAAGCCTTTCACCTGCAGGGCGTGCTCAAGCTTTTCTCTAAGTTGTTTGTAGGTGATTTGCTCCTTCCACTCTGACTTAGGCTTGAGCTCAATATAGGTTTCTAGCATGGAGAGTGCGGCCGGATCGGTGCTGGTATTTGCCCGCCCGGCTTTGCCAAAGACCTGCTTGACCTCATCTAGGCTTTTGATAATGGCGTTAGTTTTTTCTAAATATGTTTTAGCCGTGTCAATGCCTACCGCATTCGTGGTTACAGGCATATACATCACCACACCCTCATTGATGGCCGGGATAAACTCCCAGTTGAGCTTTTTATAGGCAAAATAAAGTCCTCCTAAACCTAGCACGCTTAGGGCTAAAAAGAGAAATCTAAAGCGCAACACAAAGGAGAGACAAGCCCCATAAATAGCAATAAAAAACGCATTGATGGGATTTTTAGACTCCTCGCGGATTTTGCCCTTGATTAAAAAGATCATCAAAATAGGCACGATGCTAATAGAGAGCAGTGCCCCAATCAACATCGCAAAGGTTTTTGTGTAGGCAAGCGGAGAAAAAAGCCGCTCTTCTTGTCCGGTGAGGTTAAAAATGGGCAAGAAAGACACCACGATAATCATCAGGGCAAAGAAGATCGCCGGTCCGACTTGTTGCACGCCCTTAATGATCGCGCTTTGGCGCGCGCGCTCATCTTGCATATTGGTGTGTTGCAAATACTTATGCGCGTTTTCTACCATTACAATCGCCGCATCCACCATCGCCCCAATGGCAATAGCAATCCCCCCCAAACTCATAATACTCGCCTCGATATTGAAAAAGTGCATCAGCAAAAAACTCAAGCACACGCATAAGGGCAGAGTGATGATCACCACTAGCGCGCTTCGTAGGTGCAATAAGAATAACGCGATGATGACTAAAACGATGACACTCTCTTCTATGAGCGTGTGGATGAGATTAGCCACGCCCTTTTCAATGAGTTCGCTGCGATCATAGACGGGCACGATCTGCACATCCGGGTTACTCTCTTGCAAAGTGGCGATCTTTTCTTTAATGCGCCCTAAAATGCTATAGGTGTCGGCATGGTAGCGCACCATCACCACCCCGCCCACCACTTCGTCCGTGCCATTGAGATTTGCCACTGAGCGGCGTGGCTTGGGGGTTAAGTTGAGTGTAGCGATGTCTTTGAGTTTAATGGGAGTGAGATTGGGGGTTTTGAGCACAATCTCCCCCAAATCTTTTAAGCTCTTGGTATAGCCTTGCGCGTGGATGATCTTCTCAAAGCCATTTTCTAAGATCACCCCCCCGCCCATGTCCGCGTTGGATTTTTTAATGGCTTGCACCACATCGGCGACACTTAGATCGTATTTGATCAATGCGTCATTATTCAGCGTAACCTCGTAGTTTTTCTCAAAACCCCCAATGCTGGCGACCTCACTCACCCCATCCACCCCCAACAAGGCGTAGCGAAAATAAAAATCTTGCAAGGTCTTCAGCTCGGCTAGATTCTTAGTTTTACTTTTGAGCGCGTACTGATACGCCCAGCCAATGGAAGTGGCATCGCTACCCATCTCTACCTTGACCTCAGAAGGCAGGCGCACGCGTGCCATCTGCTCAGACACGCGATCGCGCGCAAAGTATAAATCTACCTTATCTTTAAAGATGATGTAAATCAAGCCCGTTTCATAGCTAGAAATCCCACGCACGGTTTCAATATCAGCAATCCCCATAAAATTAGATACCAGCGGATAAACTGCCTGTTCTTGCACCACTTGGGGGCTTTGGTTGGGGTAACTCACCTGCACGACTACCTGCGTGGGGGAGAGATCGGGCAGGGCATCTAGGCGGGTGTTCTTGATCGCCCATAAAGAGAGCAAAAAGAGCAACAACACCGCTAAGATGACAATGAGCTTATTTTTTAAACTCCATGAAATGATCGTATTGATCATCACTCATCCCCATTATTGATCGCATCGGCATCTAAGATAAAGAGCGCGTTTTTAGCCACCTCATCGCCTTGAGAGAGCCCCTCTAAGATGGTGTAACTCCCATCGCTATTGCGCTTGACCTTGACCTCTGTGAGTTCAAACTCTCCATCCTCTTTTTTAAAGACGATGGTTTTATCATTTTTGACCAATACCGCCTCTTTGGGCAAGACTAGACCTTTTTGGGCTTTTTGATACAAAGTTACCTTAGCAAACATGTTAGGAAAAAAGAGATGTTGCGGATTAGCCAGCACAAAGCGCACTTGCAACATTTTGGTTTGGGGGTTGATGAGTGGGTTGATATTATCTAGTTGCAGGCTAAAATCCCCCTTGATGCCCTCTATGTGCGCGCGTGCGCTGTCCATATGGCGCACGAAGTCTAAATCCTCTTGATTGACTTGAGCAACTACATAGAGCGCGCTCAAATCTATAATTTCATAGAGAGTTGCCCCACTTTTGACAAAGCCACCCTCTTGGATATTCTTAGCAAAGATCATCCCATTAAACTGGGAGCGCATGGGAATGCGGTTGTGGATTTTTTTATCTTTGATAATATTGGCGATTTCTCCCTCTCCCACCCCCAGTAAGCGTAATTTTTCTTTAATCTCTTCGACCTGTCGGTTGAAATGCATGGCTGAGAGCAATTCGCTTTGCACCCCTATGAGTGCGGGCGCATACACACTAAAGAGTTTCTGCCCTGCCTTGATGGGCTTATAAGTTTGATTGGCATAGAGTTTTTCAATATAGCCATCAAAGCGTAGAGTGTAGGTGTAACTCTTTTGTTCGTCCGCCTGCAGACTAGCATAATATTGTCTAAAGGGGGCGATCTCTTTAAGGGTCACCTTAATAGTGTCCTGTGCCCCCCATAACATGCCAAGTAGAGCTACACATAATCCAATAACTCTCATGGAAGTCCTTTTAAATTTTCTAAAGCCAAATAGGTCGTATTGAGCTCACTTAGGGTGTCGATCTTAGAGAGCTTGATATTGATCTCATCGTTAAAGGCGTTGTAATAGGTGTTGTAATCCCCGCTAGCAGAGATCAAATTCTTTTCATAGATATGCACAATGCGCCCGCTTGCCTTTAAAATGGTCTCAATGCTGGAGAGATTTTTTTGAAGTTGCGCCATTTTTTTAAACAACTTCTTAGCGCGGTGGCGCACTTGGTTAATAGTGTTGTCAATATTATTCAGCGCGACTAAGTGCTCTTGTTTGCGCTGTTGCAGGGTGTTACTCTGTTTGCCATAAATGGGTAGGGGAATAGCTACCCCAATGGTAAACATGTCAAAAATGCGCTTCCTAAAGAGATAGTTTGCTGTAACATTGATGTCTTCTAAGAAACTCTTTTTGGCTAAAGTGATGTTTTTGCGCGCTTGAGCGTCTTGCAAGCGGGCGATTTTGATGTCGTAATTGCTTGCCATAATATTTTGCAATTCTTGCGTGTTGTTTAAAGCCATGCTCTGGGGTGCTAGAGAGAGTAGATCGCTTTGGCTAAAAGTGAGTTCGCTGATATTGATCTTATTGTCTTCTAGTGCGTCTTGTAAATCGTTTTGTTTGATCTCTAGCTGGGATTTAAGCACTTCAATTTTGGCAATAGCGATTAAATCCGGGTTGCTCGCATGTTGGGCGTTGTAGAGTAGGTTCTCTAGGTTATTTAAGGCTTCTTTTAATAGGGCTAGTTTTTGGGTGTTCTTATAGACCTGGATCGCGTTGGTGAGCACGCCAATAGCGATATCTTGCTTGAGTTTTTGCAGTTCAAAAAGCTTTTTTTGGCGTTCTAAATCTAGCACTTGGGCTTGGGTGTGCCTCTTAGCATTCACATCAAATTTTTGGCTCAAACCAACACTAATACTTTGCATGAAGCTAGAATCGAGGATAAAGAAATTGAACACATCGGCGTTGTTATAGCCCACATACAAAATCGGATTATCCCAGCGCGCGCTGGCTTTAGCTTGGGCGCGCAGGCTCTCAATTTGGGCTTGCAGACTGGCGATTTTAGCGTTTTTGTGCAAAAATTTGTTGTAAATGCTGGGCAAGTCTAGGCGTTTGTTTGGCAGGGGCGCGCTCACACTCACAGACTCTAGGCTAGTTTCTGAGTGCCACGCCTTTAGCCCCCCCAACATAAAAAGCACCCCCCAGATCAAAGCCCTTAACTTCATAGATCGATACTGCCCTTGCCTTTGTAGAGTTTGCCCTCTTTAGTTTTAATGTCTACTCTAATTTGCCAAGTACCCCCCATAGGTAGATTGACCTTGACATCATAAACCCCATCTTTTTCTTTCACTTGGGCATTTTCGTGCATGGCAGGCATACCGGGCATTTCAGGCATGCTAAATTTCACCTTGACATGCGCGCCTTTGAGGGGTTTACCCTTGAGAGTGGGACTTAAAGTAAAATGGTTATCACCACTCACGGGCTTTTGATCGGATTTTAAAAGGGTGTCTACCTCTTTAGCCTTGATCTTTAAATCCCATGCTTGTAAACTCCCCAAACTCAAGGCGCACGCTAACGCCAACACATGCCATTTTTTCATCTAAACTCCTTACAAAATAAGATGGCGTTATGATAGTGTGTTTCTGTGGATCATTTGTGGAAATTAAAGTTAGGCGTGTTAGAATTTTTCATCTTATAACCAAAGGAACGACATGTCTTATCGCACCGAACACGACACTATGGGGGAAGTCAAGGTAGAAGATAGCAAGTATTGGGGCGCGCAAACCCAACGAAGTTTTGAAAACTTTAAAATTGGCACAGAAAAAATGCCCCCCGCGCTCATTAGGGCTTTTGCTAAGTTGAAGCGCTCTGTTGCGGTGGTAAATGCGCAATTGGGCAAATTGGACGCACAAAAATCTCAAGCCATCGTGCAAGCCTGCGATGAGGTGATCGCGGGTAAGTTAGCTGACATGTTCCCCTTAGCCATTTGGCAAACCGGGAGTGGGACACAGACGAATATGAATGTGAATGAAGTCATTGCCAACCGCGCCACCGAGATTTTGGGTGGGAATTTTAGAGAAAAAAAGCTCATCCACCCCAATGACCATGTAAATATGTCCCAGAGCTCTAATGACACTTTCCCCACAGCTATGCACATTGTGAGCGTGCTAGAATTGCATAAAACCCTTTTGCCCGCTTTAGACAAACTGCACGCCACTTTGCAAGCCAAAAGCCAAGAATTTAAAGACATTATTAAAATCGGGCGCACCCATTTACAAGATGCCACGCCCTTAACTCTAGGGCAGGAATTTAGCGGGTATGTGAGTATGCTCGAGCATTCTAAAGCGCAGATTTTACAGAGTTTGGAATATCTAAGTGAGCTAGCCATCGGGGGCACGGCGGTGGGCACAGGGCTAAACGCGCATCCCCAACTCTCTGAAAAAGTCGCCGCCGAGTTAAGCCAACTTACCGGCTACACTTTCAAAAGCGCGCCTAATAAATTCCACGCACTTACCAGCCATGACGGCCTCACCTTTGCACATGGTGCGCTTAAAGGTTTGGCGGCTAATTTGATGAAAATTGCTAATGATATTCGATGGCTAGCCAGTGGTCCGCGCTGTGGTTTGGGCGAGATTAATATCCCTGAGAATGAACCGGGGAGCTCCATAATGCCGGGCAAAGTCAATCCCACCCAGTGCGAGGCTTTGACCATGGTCGCCGTGCAGGTGATGGGCAATGACGCAGCCATTGGCTTTGCAGCCTCTCAGGGCAATTTTGAGCTCAATGTCTTTAAACCCGTGATCATCTATAATTTCTTGCAAAGCTTGGAGTTGCTTGCCGATGGCATGGAGAGTTTTAACGCCCATTGCGCGGTGGGAATCACGCCCAATAAAGAAAAAATTGATCACTATTTGCACCACTCTTTAATGTTAGTAACCGCACTCAATCCCCATATCGGCTATGAAAACGCCGCGAAAGTAGCCAAAAACGCCCATAAAAAACACATCAGCCTCAAAGAATCCGCAGAGGAGCTAGGATTAGTCAAGCCAGAAGATTTTGACAAATTCGTCAATCCGGCTAACATGATCGCGCCTAAGGCTTAGGTTTTAGCGCGTTTTCTAAGAATTCTACACTCTGTTTTAAAAGTTGAGCACCTTTGGGAGTCATGATACTCTCGGGGTGGAACTGGTAGGCAAGGATTTTGTCCTGCGGGTGGTAGATACCCATCACGATATTTTGATAGTGGGCGATCACTTGTAGCTCATCGGGTAATTGTGTCGCCATCAAAGAATGGTAACGCGCCACCTCTAAACTACGGCCTAAGCCCTCAAATGCTCCAAAGGGTTCTAAGTTAATGTGCGTGCTTTTGCCATGCACAATTTCAGGGCATCTTTCAATACGCGCCCCATAACTCTGTGCCAAGGCTTGCAAGCCCAAACAAATCCCCAAAATAGGGAATTTTGAGCGCACACAAGCAATTAAGGGTAAGAGTCGCCCCGATTGTTCGGGGTTACCCGGACCGGGCGAAATGCACAAAAGTGCACCCTTAGAACATGCATACATCAAGTTTAAAATCTCTTGCTCGGGCGTATCATTGCGATACACCTTGAGATCATAGCCCAAACGTTCTAACTCATAAACCAAGTTATAAGTGAAGGAGTCGAAATTATCTAAGAAAAAGATTGTCATCGATAAGTCTTTCTAATGGCTTCTAGCACGCTTTGCGCCTTTGCCTTAGTTTCTGCACTCTCTGCCTTTGGGTCGCTCTCCAGAACAACGCCCGCCCCGCTTTGCACAAAGGCCTTATGGGCGCGCACAAAGGCAGAACGAATCACAATACAACTATCCATGGAGCCATCTCCACACAAATAACCCAAAGAACCCCCATAAGACCCGCGCCGCTTGTTTTCTAATTGCGCGATGAGTTTGAGTGCGGACACTTTGGGAGCGCCGCTGAGTGTGCCCGCGTTCATAAAACTTCTAAAGGCATGCAGGGCATCTAGGTTGGCTTTAAGCACACCTTGCACCGCTGAAGTCAAATGCATCACATGAGAGTATTTCTCTACACGCAAGAGTTTGTTTACAAAACGCGTTGCACAAATCCGCGCTAGATCGTTGCGGGCTAAGTCCACCAACATGAGATGTTCGGCACGCTCTTTGGCATCGCTCAAGAGTTCTAGCTCGATGCGATTATCCAAATCTGGATCGATGTGCCCATGGGTATCAAAACCGCGCGGGCGTGTGCCCGCAATGGGGCAGATTTGGGCGGTGCGTGTGGGCGCGTCGTATTTTAAAGCACTCTCAGGACTAGCCCCAAAAAGCGTAAAATCTTGCGCGCGCATGTAGAACATGTAAGGACTAGGATTGCGCATTTTGAGGTGGTGGTAGGCACTCAAGGGGTCGGGACACTCCAGGCTAAACCCCCTAGAGATCACCGCCTGAAAAATCTCGCCCGCTTGTAATTCTGCTTGTAGGCGCAAAACCCGTTGTTCAAATTCCATATCGGGACAATCCGTGCTCAGTGTGCCCGTATGGGGGTGTTTATGAGGAGTAAAGTCATCTTGGGTTGCTTGAGCTACTTGGGTCAAAGCGCGCATGTCTGCTTGCAAATTCTCTTGATAATCCCGATTAAAACACGCACCTAAAATTTGGGTGGTGTGTGCTTTGTGATCGATGACAATGAGAGTTTCTGCTACATAAAAGAGATAGTCTGGCGCGCTGTTTTCTAGGGTGGGTAAAGAGGGCAAATTTTCAAAGTAGTGCACCATTTCAAAAGAGAAAAGCCCAGCACAAAAAAGAGCTAAAGGGTGGCTAGAGTGAGGGCGCGCGCATTGCCACACAGAGCGCAGAGCATCTAGGGGGCTGGATGTAAAGAGCTTAGAAAATTCGTCTTGCAGGGTATTAGTTTGAGGATAGTGTAACTGGAGGATGGAGTCTTTGAAGGGGGTTTTTAGCACGGCACTAAGCCTTTGTACTAACGCTTTACCATTGGGAGTTAGTGCGCGCAAATACACACAATCGCCCTGACAGAGTAGCTGCACGCACGCACGAGTTAAGATAATTGACTTAGTATGCGCCTTGCTCTGCGTGTGTGCACTCTCTAACAAGAGAGTGTGAGGCTGTTCTAGTTGGGCGTAGAGAGCGAGTGGATGGGCGACATAGGGAACATTTTGCTCCAAAGTTGTCATTGGGTTGTCCTTTGGGCGTATTATGTCTAAAAAGCGTTTAAACGAGGTGAAGTACCCAAATGCTAAAGACATTTGGGCTTCCTAGGCTGATGTTGCCCGTAGGGAGAGTTTGGTTCTCACTCTGTGTCCCTATAGTAGGGATTTTACAGAGTTTGAGCTCCAACGCATTCCCTACAGGTCTCACACATCATATCTCCAAAGGCGTAACTTTGCACACTTCCTGCGCTAGATACGAATGTATGGAGGCATTATACCACGAATTAGTGGCATTCATCCCACCCGCTAAAGACGGGTGGGATTTCTGCCAAAGAGTTTTAAAGCGCAGTGTGCTACAATCACTCATTTAAAAAGGACTCGAGGATGGGTATCGTGGTTTTTGGGGGGGGGGCTTGGGGGCGTGCACTCAGCTTTGCCTTTGGGCACACTACATCCGTGCAAATCGTTTCTCGTCAAGATTTAAGCACTGCGCTCTTACCCCTGAATAAGAGTTTGGTGCTCAAAGGCCATCACCTCATCAGCCAATGTAGTCTGGAGGAAGGCCTAGAGGCCTCCTTGTGCGTGGTAGCCATTAGTGTGCAGCATCTGCGTGCATGGTTTAAACAGGCACATTTACCCTCCGATATGCGAGTCTTAATGGCATGCAAGGGGATTGAAGTGGGAGGTAAGTTTGTTAGCCAGATTGCCCAGGAATTCATCCCCTCAAAAAATTTATGCTATCTAGCAGGGCCTAGTTTTGCACACGATGTGAGCGCGAGTTTGCCCTGTGCACTAGCTCTGCATTCTAGCAATCCCGACTTGGCTCAAACCTATGCCAAGGCTTTTCCCAGTTTTATACGCACCTATGCCCAGGAAGACATTACCGGAGGGGAGATCGCAGGCGCGTACAAAAATGTGATTGCTATTGCGGCCGGAGTGTGCGATGGGCTAGAGTTAGGGCAAAGTGCTAAAGCCTCTTTGCTCTCGCGTGGTTTAGTAGAAATGTGCCGCTTTGGGACACATTTTGGGGGAAAAGCCCAAACATTTTTGGGACTCAGCGGGGCGGGGGATCTCTTCTTAAGTGCAAATTCCATGCTTTCACGCAACTATCGCGTAGGCTTAGGGCTAGCCAAACACCAACCCTTAGAAGAGATTTTAGACACATTAGGAGAAGTTGCCGAAGGGGTGAAAACCACGCAGGCCATCATCCAAATTGCCCAAAGAGAGCAGATCTATACCCCCATCGCTACAGAATTACAGGCCCTCTTAGAAGGCAAAAATCCCCTAGCGAGCATGGACGCGCTGTTAAAACGCTAAAGAAAGGCTTTTGAGATGACTTTTTCACAAATTCTTTTAACTTTGCAGAATTTCTGGCAAGAACAGGGTTGCCTTTTATTACAGCCCTACGATCTGCCAGCAGGGGCGGGTACTTTTCACCCCGCTACTTTGCTAAGAAGTTTGGATAGCAAACCTTGGAATGTTGCCTATGTTGCCCCTTCTAGGCGACCCACAGACGGGCGTTATGGACAAAACCCTAATCGCTTAGGTAGTTATTACCAATTCCAGGTGATCTTAAAGCCTAGCCCCTTGAATGTCCAAGAACTCTATTTGCGCAGTCTGCAGGCATTGAGCATTGATTTTAGCCAACATGATGTGCGCTTTGTAGAGGATAATTGGGAGTCACCCACTTTGGGGGCGTGGGGCTTGGGCTGGGAGGTATGGTTAGATGGCATGGAGATCACCCAGTTTACTTACTTCCAGCAGGTAGGAGGTTTGCCCTGCCACCCCACTCCCATTGAGATCACCTATGGTGTGGAACGCTTGGCGACTTATATCCAAAAGGTGGACAATATCCTAGACATCGTGTGGAGCTATAAAGACAACCAACCCACTTACTATAAAGAAGTGCATTTGGAGAGTGAATACCAGTTTAGCCATTATCACTTTGAGCACGCCGATTTGGATTTTTTGCTCGAAGCTTTTCATCAAAACCAAGCAGAGGCGCAACGCTGTTTGGATCGGGGCTTGAGTTTAGTTGCTTACGATTTTGTGGTGCTTAGCACGCATTTTTTCAATGTTTTAGATGCGCGTAAAGCCCTGAGTGTAGCCAAACGCCAAGAATTCATCTTAAAAATCCGCGCCCTAGCTAAGGCTTGCGCTCTGCTTTACAAAGCCCAAGAAACCCAGCGCGATGCGCGCCTAAGTGGGGATTTTAGCACCCCCCTACTGCCATGCCAAGTTTAAAAGACTTACACGCCTTTTTGGAGGCACTCTCCCCTTTGAGCTTGCAAGAGTCTTGGGATCATTGTGGCTTGAATTTAGGCAGTTTAAATATGCAATACAAACACCTCATCATCAGCCTAGAAGCCACTATGCAACTCGCCCAGCAAGCTCCAGATCATAGCGTGATTCTCACCCACCACCCCCTCTTTTTCAGGCCCTTTAAGACTTTTAACTCCAGTGTTTACCCCTATAATGTCGCCCAAATTTTGATTCAGAAATCCTGCGCCTTGCTAGCATGGCATACCAATTTTGATAAAACCCACCTCAATGCCTATTTTGCCAAGATATTAGGCTTTGAAAATTTGTGTGCTGATGGGATGGCTTTAGTGGGTGCAATTGCCCCCACACTCTTAGAAACACTCGCTAAAGGTGTGCAAGACAGACTTAAGTTACCCTATGTGCGCTATGTATCCGCTAGCCCTACTATTAGCACAATTGCGATCGTATGCGGGGCGGGATGTGGGTATTTGCAAGAGCTCACAAGTGTGCCTGAAAATCTGTGTCTAATCACGGGAGATATCAAGCATCATGATGGCATAGCGGCCAAAAGCATGGGCATTAGCTTGATCGAAGTGCCCCATTATGAGAGTGAAAAATACTTCGCGCCCCTCATGGCAGATTTACTGACTCCCCTTGCCCTCAACCCCCAATTGTTTGATTGTCAAGGGGTGTTCGGGATACATGTGCTTTAAAGCGTTGGAGCACGAAAATAAAGAACAAAAGCGACGTCTGCGAAGATGAGCCAAGTCATAGGCGTCCTCCAAGGGTCAAAACCCTATTTTACGACCGCTTAAGAAATGATGAGTCCATAAGTCTGACAACGCAATCTGTTTGGCGTTACAGAAACGCTTAAGGGGAGGGTTTCAATGATCTGCTTAATCAAAATGCTTTACTCGTGAGTCCTCTATGGGTGGTTTTAAGTGTTAATTTAAGTCAAAATACAACATTCAAGCAATCATCCCCCGCACGCCTCTTTGCAACGCCCTTTTAAAAACTATTGAAGCTATCCAAGAGTCGCAAACTTTAAAATGCTTTGGTGGTGCTTATTACCGACTACCAAAGTCTAAAGGAAAAAGAACAAGTCAGTTTTACCTTGCAATCTAACTTCAACGATTTAAACTTTTTCTTCTTCAAACGCTCCAAGATTTTAGAAAACTCCATGCGTAAGGGACTGAGCCTTAAAGAACTCTCTTTACAAACCCCGCTCTCCAGACTCCATTACAAGACTTCCATCACGGAATACCAACGCCTTTTAAACACCCTAATACAAGGAGCAATTCAATGAATGAAAACACCCCTAAAACTATCTAGGACGCTTTGAAGAATGCCAGCAATGCCAAAAAAACACTTTTAAGGTTAAAGGCAAAGCCAAACCGGGCAGAAAACCTTTACCCGCACATTTAAAACAAAACCACATCATTACCCTGCTCTTAAGGCTCTAGCTGACCAAGAAGCCGATAGCGTGAGTTTCTTTGTGAAACGCTATGTGTTGAAGCATTTGGTGAGGGGATGAGGGGCAATACTTGCTTTAAAGCACGAGAAGTAATATTTTGGGGACAAAAGTGGTTAAAAACCCCTTAAAAGCTCCTATGCTATTCTAGTACCTACAGGTTGCACTCATAGAGAGTGCCCTATGCAATCTTAAATCATTCCCCCCAACCCCCCTAGCTTTAGTTGTGGGGCTAGTTAGTCAATATCATCTTGTACAACACTTTGTATGATAGCCACTATCAACCCCTCCCCCAATCCCTCTACCTCATTCTCTCACAACTCCCCAAACTAGGGGCTCTAAATCTTAAGCAGATAGGCTAAGACAAGCTACTTTTCAGCACTTGGCTCGCTGCGTCTCATTTTTTGACACACCGACACATCAAAGAACTTTTTAAATTGCGCGCATTCTAGCGCAATTTTTGCCCCTGTGTCAAGTTGGCTCTTGCACAATGCAAAGGGATATGAATGCCCATGCAGTGGGGATTATAGGAGGTTTAGGCAAAGTAAACGCATAGTATTTCGTTTGCATTTTTGCTTGCATGGCAACTTGAAAATTTTAAACTTTTAGGGGATGGGCTGTGCCACACCCTC
>NZ_JAERIS010000007.1 GCF_017979425.1 Helicobacter salomonis
AGCACAGATGTCTTGGAGGCCACCATTAGAAATGCCACCTATGGGTTGAGCTTGAACAACTTCAAGCGCTTGGAGAGAAGGGGCGGGGTGTTGGTCAAGCTATCGCGCAATCGGCACATCTTCATCCAAGGGGGCTTTTTAGCTGCCAAACAAGGCTCTTCCAAACAGCGCAATAAGGGCTTTTTATACACCCGCCAACCTCAAAACTTTACAGGTCTGAATATCAAAGCAGGCACTCTGCGCTCCTATGTCCACCAACGCGCACCCAAGAGCGCACAGGTCTATCGTTACTCCACACAACCCTATAGCCAAATTGCTAGAAGTCTCAACCATGTCCTCTTGCCTGAAACACATGCCATCTTTGTCCAGGAGCTAGCCCGTGAATGAGAGAGTGGTCCTAGCCATACAAGGGGAGAGATGGGACACTCTGTATTTCAAGCACTATGGGGGTATTGTGCAAAATGGTTACACCAGTGGGTATAATGCCTTTTTGCTAGCTAACATCGATTTGCTAGACATTGATGTCTTTGAGGGGGGAGAAAAGATAGTCTTGCCCGTATTTGAGCTAGAGGATGTGGGTGATGATATCATACCTCCGTGGGATTTTTGATGAGTTATCTAGTGCCTAAGTGGCGGCTTAATCGCACAGATTTGCTGGTGGAGAGTTTGAGTTATACCGATTATGAAAAAGACCAATCCGATACGCTCAATCTCAAACTCGCGCCCAGTTCTAAACTGCCTAAGTTTGGGGATAGGTTAGAGCTCTTCATGGGCTGGGACAAACTCTACTTCTTTGGAGCCTTCTATGTGAGTGCGCTCAAAGAAAACTACAGACATGGCTTTAGTGTGGATGCCACCAGCATTAACCATAACAAAGAACTCAAAGAGAAGAAGAATCGCACCTTTAAAAACAAGAGTGTGGCTGATATTTTAAAATCCATTGCCAGAGAGCATGGGCTCAAACACAAGATACATTTTGAGCATGCCAGCTCTGTGTGGAATGCTTTAGAGCAGGTGGATGAGAGTGATGCTGCGCTGTGCGATCGTCTATCCAAGATGTATGGGTGTAGTTATGCCACCAAGAATGATACATTACTTTTCTTAGACAGAGATATTAAGAACTTTGAGCGACCCCGCTATAAGATGAATGCTGATGAGTGTATCAGCCTAGAGATTGAATACCTTGTAACCAAGCACTTCAAAAGTGCGGAGGTGGTGTTTATGGACAAGAATGGCCAAGAGCACACCCTTCTCATCGGTTCAGGCCAACAGCCCAAAAAGCGCATGAGCGTGCATGCGAGCACAGAACAAGAGGCGCGCATCATGGGCAAAACCCGCCTCAAAGAAGTGAACACGGCCAAGACAAAGGGAAGCCTTAGAGCTTTGGGGCGCGTGCTCTTTGCAGGCGGATTGTTGGAACTCACTAAGGGCAAGAGCAAGGAGGTGCATCTAATCACCCAGGTGCAGCACAGCCTAGATAAGAATGGCTGGGCAATGAGTTTGAGCTTTGAGAGTGCGATAAAAGGGCTAAAGTGTTGAGAATTGCGAGTTTGTCATTGCTTTGGCTATCCTGCGTGGTAGTCTTGCATTTTGTTTCTTTGTCTACATGGGTTTTTGTTGGTGTGAGTCTCATTTTAGGCGCACTGCTGTGCGTACTGCCCCCTGCTCGTGCCTTGTTTGTGCCATTTGTGCTGGTTTGGGTGCTATGCATTGTCAAGGCAATATATGGCTGACATGGGCAAAATCATTAAAATTGATAGCTTCACCTTCAAGGTGGACCACAACATTCCTAGTTTGGACTTTGAATACTCTTTGGGTATTAACAAAGTAGAGACCCTTTCTAAGAATTTCTATCTCAAACTGGGGGGCAATGAAAGGCGCATCAGTTTCAATGCTACCCTCTACTTAGAACAAATCCAAGACTTTGATGGGCTCTTAGAAAAGATTGAAGCGCGCAAACCCTTGCGCTTTTCCACCTTAGAGAGCACACGCACCCAGAAAATCCTCATTGACAAATTCAGTGCCAGCCTCAAAGACTGGGTCTTAGTCGCCCAAAACAAAGTCAGCTACTACACCAAAACCTTTAACATCGGGGGGGTGATTTTGTAGGTCTTTTCCCCACTTTGTTAAGCTCCTATGGGGATAGAATGGGGACAAAATAGGTGAAAAACCAGTAAATAGGGGAGTTTAGTTTAAGTCAGGATTAATTATAATAGGCACTATGGATAAGTTCTCTAAAGACCCCTTGCAAGCGCAGCTCTTTCAAGAACTCTTGGCGCGCATGGAGCACCAACAAGCCCTATTCGAACAGGAAATGCAACACAAGATCGAGAACTTGGCGATCCAAAAATTAGACCTCAATAGCGTTTTTAGATTGGAGCGCAAACGCACCGCCATCGCTTACAAACTTGTGGCTTTGCTCAGCGTGATCAGCGTGGGCTTAACCATCGCGCTCATCGCGCTCTTGCCTCTCAAAGAAACACAGCCCTATTTTGTGGATTTTGCCAACCAAGATAAGCACTATGCCATTATCCAGCGCGCTGATGCAAGCATTTCCAGCAATGAAGCACTGGTGCGCTCACTCATAGGCACTTACATCCTCAATCGCGAGTCGATCAACCACATTGACGATCAACAACGCTATGAGGCAGTGCGCCTACAAAGTAGCCACAAGGTGTGGGAGATCTTTGAGAGTCTAGTCGCTTCTAAAAACAGCATTTACACCGACACCAACATGGCGCGCGACATTAAAATTATTGACATCGCCCTCCTCAAGCACGCCCAAGCGACCAATGTCGGGAGTGCACACATCAGCGCAAAACTCTTTCACAACGGACAGCTTGTCTACGAAAAGCGCTACCATGTGACTCTAAGCTACGCCTTTTTGCCACCTCCCAAATTTGATTACGCTCCCATGCCCCAAAACCCCACAGGTTTTCAGGTTACCCAATACAGCGTCGCAGAAACGAGTAACCTTAAGTAACCCGCACGCAAAACCCCAACCTCTTTGAGGTTTTGGGGCCCTAATACCCTAGCGTTTTAAGCTATTGACTGTCTGGAGCATGTTATCGGCCGTTTGAATCGTCTTAGAATTGGCTTCATAAGCCCTTTGAGCGGTGATAAGATCAGTCATCTCTTCGACTAGACGCACATTACTCAGTTCCAAAAAGCCCTGCCGTAATTGCCCATAACCATCGCCATTAGGATTACCCACGATAGCTGGACCACTCGCAGAGGTAACAGCCAAGAGGTTATCGCCCAAAGCGTGCAAACCAGCGGGGTTGATAAAATTAGCTAAGGTGATTTGTCCAATGACATTAGAAGTGCTTGCATTGCCCTGCGTAACACTCACCGTGCCATCTACCCCGATACTAATTTGGGTGGTGTCTTGGGGAAATGTAATCTGGGGAATAAGTAAATACCCTTCCGTAGTAACCATATTGCCCTGATCGTCGATCTTAAAATTGCCTGCACGGGTGTAGGCAGTCGAACCATCGGGAAGCTGGATTTGAAAAAAGCCCTTGCCCGTAATGGCGATGTCTAAATTGTTTTCAGTTTCTTTAGGGCTGCCTTGGGAGAACATTTTGGTTACACTGGAAGTGCGCACCCCTAAGCCCACTTCGATTCCATTGGGCGATTTAGTGGTGTCTGAGGTAGAAGTACCTGCGTACTGGAGGGCTTGGTAAAAGAGATCGTTGAAATCGGCTCTTTGTTTCTTAAAGCCAACGGTGTTGACATTAGCAATGTTGTTAGAGGTGGTATCGATGTGGGTTTGTTGCCCCAGCATTCCAGTTGTCGCACTATAAAGGGATCGCAACATAGTCAGCCTTTTTTGTTGAGTTGGTCTATTCTAGCCTAATTTCCCCCTTACAGCCTTAAAGATGATGCGTGTTTTGACATGCTCCCCATACCTAAGGCTAGGACTTTAGAGCGCAGTTATAAGAATGCAGTAAAAAAACCCATCTCCGTAGAATTTTGTAGAAACAGCTAAAAGGAAGCAATGAGTTGGGTGTAGAGAGCGCTACGGTCTTGATAGCCACCCCCGCAGTATGTAATTTGGGGGTTACAATAGGCATTCAAGCCTGCTTGATATCCCTTGTTAGTATGAATTCCATAATAGGTTAAATCCATTAGGCCTTTTAAATTAGGGGTGAATTGGTAGCTCAAAGAAAGAGCCACACGGCCTTCATAAGAGACAGGTGCACTGCTCCATTGCCATGTCATGCGCCATGCCAACTTCTTTTTAAAATGCGTACCTCCATAGACAAGGGCTCCTGTTATGGCATTAGCTTTTAGGGCGGTGCCTGCATAACCTGCCCAAAGACTATTGCCATAAAACTCCACACCCGCTGGATTACCTGTGTTGCCTATCCACGCATTACTATTGCGGAAGTTTTTATAAAAAGTCCCCAAGATGTAGAACTGGTTGATATCAAAGCGTTGGCGGATTGTCAGGCTCTGTCCATTGGCTGTAGCAGGATTGTCATAGCGGTAAATGACACCTCCATGCTCGTTGTATACCATCCAAGGATAGTAGAAGGGTAAAAAGAGGGTGATTTGGGTATTAGAACGCCAGCCTTTGCCATTAAAATTGGGATCGCTATCCCAACCCATTCGCAGACCCGGGGCGTTGAACATCTTGGGAGAAAAATAAAAAAATCCCTCGATGACCAAGTGGTGTTGTTCATAGGTGAGTTGCATAGCATGGGTGCCATAAGCGATTTTATGTCCACTGGGTGTGTAGCCTCCTTGCGCATTCTTGTGGTAACCACCACTGTAAACGACCCTGGAAGCATACCAATCTCTTAAAAGAGCCCCTGTCGCATACGCACGACCCCAAGAACTAAACCACCAAAGGCGCACATGTTGTATTTGGCCATATACCTCAAATCCTTGGGTTTGTCCGCTTTTATAATAAGCTCGAGAAAGATAACGCCCAATCTTGATTCCAAACTGATCCTGATAATTGTACTCCAAATGCGCGTCGCTAAAAACATAAAAATGGCTAAAATTCCTAAGCTTACGATTTTTAACCCATACATCATCGCTTTGCACAACATCGGCTGCTCCACCTAAATACCCATTGTAATAGGCGAAGTTTTGGTAGACTACAGACCCTCCATAGAATTTTCTTGTGCCATCGTAGAGTATGCCTCCAACCATGCCTCCAATTCTACCCTTTAGACTGTGTTTACCCAGGTTTTTGGACAATAAATTAAACTTAAGGGCTAAATAACCCGCAATAGTCGCGTATTGCTGCATCGGATAAATGCCCTTATTCTTCTCTATGGCATGTTGGTTAAAGCCAAGGGTAGCAGCCTGATTAGCAAAGCCGCTTAACTTATAATCAGCGGCTTTTACACAGGGAGTGCATAGGATCAGAGCAATGCCTGAAATTACTCTTAAAAGAGTGCGTTCAGGTATCAACACTGCCCTACTAATCTTACCTATCAATCTTGCAAATCCTTTGAGCTGAAGGCTAGGGAACGGCTCCCCTCAGAAATCTGGTCCCATCAAAACCCACTCTGCAAGGGGTTTTACGGTCTCTATTCCAAGAGTTGATGCCCTAACTCTTTGGGCTTTATAGCACAAGTTTGCCACATGCGATCAACCACCCCCATAGCTTTAGACTTATGGGCTTTAGAGCGTGAGTGGCAAAATTCCACCTAAGACCTCTCCTGTATGCTGGTTTCACTTAGTCTTATCAAAATGCCTAAGTAGAATCAACCTATCTAGCGCATTTTGGGGCGAAAATAACCCTATCAAAATTCGAGAAACTTATTGGACTTCAAAGGACTTTTTTATATCAATGACATAGCGAAAAGAAGCGTTGGAGTGTGTCAGATTGTAGTAAACCTGATCAATATCCCTAGCGGTTACTAGCTCGATTTCAGGGTAAATATTGTGCAAAATGGAAAAATCTAACATTTCTTGGGTTTCTTTGATTCCCCCAATCAAGGAACCATAGACCTTTTTATTGCCATGTCTAATTAACTGGGCAACATTCACGCTGGGTAACACATCTCTGGGCGGGTTACCCACAATGGCTAACTCGCCTCCGTAGGCGAGCACCTCCAAATAGTCAGCGATGTTGTAGGGGGTGGGAATGGTGGAGAGGATTAAATCCAAACCTGCCCCTCTTGCTTCTTTGACAGAACTATAATAGTGTCTAGCTCCCATTGTCAAAGCCTGATCTCTCTTGGCTTCACTGCGCCCGATTACGCTCACTTCAGCACCCATCGCCAAGGCGTATTTTAAGGCCATGTGCCCTAGCCCGCCAAAACCGGCCACTCCTACCTTAGAGCCTGCCTGGATATTTGAGAATTTTAAAGGAGAGTAGGTGGTGATGCCCGCACAAAGCAGAGGGGCAATCTTTTCTAGGGGCGCGTCATTGGGGATACGAATCATGTAATCTTCATCTACCACGATGCAATCAGAATAGCCCCCCATGTGGGGTTCGTTGTTGTGAAAGTAATCGGGGCAATCGTAGGTAAAGACCACTTTTGGACAGAATTGTTCGCGCTCAAGTGCGCACGGCTCGCATGCACGACAGGAGTTGACAAAACAACCCACGCCCACTTGGTCGCCTACCTTGAATTTGCGCGCATGCGCGCCGACTTCTTTAACTACACCCGCAATCTCATGCCCGGGAATCATCGGATAAGTGCCCTCATGCCATTCGCTATAGGCTGAATGCACATCGCTATGGCAAATCCCACAATAGTGGATGTCTATCAACACATCCTTTTCGCCTAAAGCATGGCGGGTGAAATGGTGTTCTTGAAATTTCCCCTCTTTAGAATGGATGGCAAAACCCCTAGCAGGAATGCGGGCCGACATAACAATCCCCTGCTAAAAATTAAAACGATAGCCCACATACAGGCTATATTGTCTGCGGTAAGTAAAAGTCAAAGGACCATTGTGGAAATAATAATCGTTGATGGTGGGAATTTTAACCCCAAAGTCAAACTCTTGGTGTTTGGCAATGGTGGTTCGCAAACCGGCATTGAATAGAAACTGGAAAATAGCAGGATCAATATCTCCCTTACTCTTCAAGAACCCTCCCGTAGTGTTACCCCAAGAGTTGCCCGCGATGGCCACCCCAAAGAAAAATCCAAAGGTAGCGGTGTCCCTGTTGATCACATCATACAAAGTATCAATACCCCCCCCATAGGTGAACATATCAGTGAGATTAGCAACAGTGCCCTGTCCGGGCACAAGCTCATTAGCCCCAAAAACCGCATGCCCATAGTCCATAAAGCCATAATAGCGCAACCCAAACCACTTTTTATGCCCCAAGAAATGTTTATAGCCTACACTAATTCCAAGCCCCTGCATGACAGCCGCATAAGTGTAGTGGCCGCTGGGGAATTTAGGGTAATTAAGTGGGTCACCAAGAGGGGGGTTCTTGATCATCTGTCCCACCTGCCCCACTTGATAGCTCGCTCCCACATACCACGCATTCCTCTCTGCACACAGGGGAAGGGAAAGCGCACCAAAAACAGCCACGCCCTTGATGAAGTTAGAAAATAGTTTATCCATGCGTCCTCTCTGTCCTAAATGTTGCTGTATTGTCCTATTCTAGCATATTTTTTTTAAATCTAGGTCTTGGGCGCTTGCAAAACCCGAGCGATGAGCTCTAGGGGGTGTAAGAACTGCGTGGGCGCGTCTATTTGGTGTAAAGCGTTGTTAAGCTGGACACGGCAAGCCGAACATTCCGCACTCACCACTTGGGCGTGGGTGTTGGCAATATCTTTAGCTTTGGGCAAACCTGCCTGCACGCTTAAAGCGTAGTGATCGCTCTGCATACTCACCCCCCCAAAACCACAGCAACGATCGCTCTCTTGCATTTCACTTAAGTGAAAATTTGCCCCTAAAAGCGCGCGCGGCTCTTTATAAACCCCCAAGACTTTTTTAGCATGGCAGGGGTCATGGTAGGTCAAGCTAAGGGGGTTTTTAGGATAGGTTTTGAGCACCTCTAAAAGCGCGCTATTATGGGTTAAAAAGCTAGAGGCAAATTGCAATTTGCCTGCCACCTTGCGCCATTTTTCTAACCACTCTTGGCGCGTTTTAGGATCGGGGATGCTCTCAAAGACATGTTGATAATCTTTTTTGAGCATGCTAATGCAGGTCGCCTCAGGAACTAAGATCGCCTCTGTGTGTGTGGCTACATCTATAAGTAAGTCCACATTTTTTTGGGCTAGATAAAGGGCGGTGTCTATATCCCCAGTGAAGAAGGCGGGCGCGCCACAACAAAATTGCTTGGGGATATGCGCGCTGATATTGAGCTTGTCTAAAATGGTGAGTAAACTCTTGCCTACGCTGGGGTAATTGTAATTACCCAAACAACCAATGAAAATCCCCACACTCTTAGCGGGCATGTTCTCTAAGGGGGCTTTGGGGGAAATTATGCCCTGATGAGTGCACAAAAAGCTTTGGCGCGCGAAGGGAAAAAACGCGCGTTTGGCTAAGATTTTGGGCGCGAGAGATTGAAAACGCCAATGGATTTTGTCTTTCACTTGTTTAAAAGCACAGGGCGCACTCACGGCACAGAGGGAAAAGACAAAATCCATGAGTTTGGGGTGTTTAAGCAGAAAAAAATAAAGCCTTTTATGCCACGCAATCCCATGTTTGTGCGCACTTAAAACGCGCACTTTTTCAATCATGCTATCTATGGGCAGATGAAAGGGGCAGACCTGCACGCAGGTAGTGCAGAGAAAACAACTCTCAAAAATGTGTTTTAGGGGAGTATTGAGCTCTAAACTCTCCTGCTTGACTAAAGCGATGAGGTCTAAAAACCCGCGCGGGGAAGTGGTTTCATCTTTGTGGATACGATAAATAGTGCAACTGGGGACGCATTTGCCGCATTTGACGCAGGCCTGCGTGGTGCGCTCAATATCTGCATCTAACCATACCTCTAATTTAGAGGGTTTTACTGAATTTTTGATCCCCATGGTGTTTGTCCAAATACGCATCAAATACCATCGCGATGTTGCGCACCAACATCGCTCCCGTGGGGCTTGTCTTTAAGCCCTGTGCATCCACATGCACCAACCCCTCTTGCTCGTAGGGTTTTAGTGCCTCCAGGGCTTGCTTGAAATGGGTTTTGAAGTCAATATTAAAGGCGTGCTCAATGGTGCTAAAATCCAGTTCTAAATTGTTCATCAGGTGCATGATCACCTCTTTGCGCAAGCGATCCTCTGCACTTAAAACGATACCCCGCTCTACAGGTAAATGCCCGTCATCGAGCGCGTTCTCATACGCCTTTAAATCCTTAAAATTTTGGGTGTAATAGTCTAGCCCCTCCCCAATGCTAGTAACCCCTACCCCAATGGTTTGGGAGAATTTTTTAGTGGTGTAGCCCTGAAAATTGCGTCTGAGTTGTTTGTTTTGCAAGGCTAGATAGAGCTCATTATCCCTTTTAGCAAAGTGATCCATGCCAATCATTTCGTAGTCGCGCTGGGTGAGAAAGGTGATCAAAAACTGCAAAATTTCTAGTTTCTGGCTGGGAGTGGGTAGGGTGGTAGGGTCTATTTTCATGGTGTGCTTGATCCAAGGTACATGGGCGTAATTAAACACAGCTAGGCGATCGGGTTCTAGGCGCAGAGCCTGCTCTAAGGTGCTTTGGAAACTGCCTACACTCTGAAAGGGTAAACCATAGATGAGATCGAAATTCAGTGAATTGATCCCAAACTCACGGGCTAGCTCCACCTTTTCACGCACAAGATCAAAGCTTTGCAAGCGATTGACTGCTTTTTGCACCACAGGCTCAAAATCTTGCACCCCAAAACTCAGACGGTTAAAGCCGTGCTTTTTAAGGACGCGCATTTGATCGCGATTAAAGTGGCGTGGATCGACTTCACAAGCCAATTCGGCATCGGGCGCAAAATTAGAGAAAGTCGCTCGAATGCTCTCAATAATGCGTTCCAGTTGCTCTGCGCTAAAAAAAGTGGGTGTGCCCCCGCCAAAATGCAATTGCACCACTTCTCTTTGTGTGTCCAAATATTGTTTTAATAACTCCAGCTCCTTTTGCAAATAGAGAATGTAGCGTTCTTTCTTACGCTCACTGCTGCTATAAATGACATTGCAGGCGCAAAAATAGCAAGGGCTCTTGCAAAAGGGGAGATGGAAATATAAGGAAAGAGGGGTTTGCTTTGGAGTGCGTGCGAGAGCTTGGAGCAAATCGCTCTCTTGGAAGTTGGCGTGAAATTCCACCGCTGTAGGATAGCTGGTGTATCTAGGACCGGGTTTAGAATGGTGGGCGAATTGCTGGAAGTCTAGAGGTTTCACGGCTAAAAAGGGATATTCTCCAAGTTTTCAAGTTTCAAATAATCCTCTTTCTTGGCTTCCAAAAACTCAGCCAAGTTAAAGAACAGATTAGGATACTGCTTTTTAAGGTCGCGCACAAAATCCAGCGAGGAAATCTTAGGCAAATTTCCATCACTCCCACGCATACCCTCTAATTTTTTCAAGGCAACCGCCATGGCATCCTTGAAATCTACAGGTGTAAGCGTGGCCATGTCGCGTTCCAACTCCACTACCATCTTTTCTTCATACGCCTGCTGGATCACCTGCACAATGTATTGCAGTAAGATTTCAGGCACGACTACAAAGCGTTGATCTTGTTCGTCCTGCACCAGCCAAGCCTCCTTGGTATTGAGCGTGCCCTCCTGAGATTCCAGGAGCATTTGGTTGGGGGCAATACGCTTAGCGCACACCTTGTTCTTCCCTGACTCTAAACTCTGGTAAATTTCTTGCATGTCGCTAGGACTCAATCTAGCTTGAGAAGCATCGTTCATATTTGCCACCTTTCCGTGCCATTTTAGCACAAAATCCCTAATAGCCATAACTTGCCTTAATTTGATCTAGGCGTGCATGGGTGTTGCTTAAAGCAAAATCCCCCAAGATCAGGGCTAATAAACTCGCACACACCACACTCCCTCGAATTGCAATGCAAGGATCATGCCTGCCCTTGAGTGTGATTTGGGTGCTTTGCTTTTGGGTGTTAATACTTTCTTGGGGCAGGGCAATGCTAGAAGTGGGCTTGAAATGCACCCACACCACTAAATCCGCTCCATTTCCAAAACCCCCCAACACTCCCCCGCAATGATTGCTCTTGAACCCATGAAAACCTAGTGCGTCATTATACATACTACCTTGCATGCTAGCAGCTTGGGGATCGCCCATAAATACCCCCTTAACCCCATTAAGCCCCATCATTGCATAGGCAATGCGCGCGTCTAAGCGATCGCTAAATTCGCCCAAGCCTAGTAGAGCGCGTCCGTGTGCGTGCACCAACACCACACCTCCCAAACTATCGCCTGCTTTCTTTGCTTGCAAGATCACCTCTTGTTGGGCTTCTTGGGCATGTTTGTCTAGGCTAAAAATGGGGCTGGTTTGGGCATGCTCAAAGTCTAATTTTTGGGCTTGCACTCCTCCTACACTAAACACTCCGCTAGCTATTTCTATACCCATCTCTTTCAAAAGCAATTTAGCAATCGCTCCTGCACCCACTTTGATTACGCTTTCTCGGGCCGAGCTACGCCCTCCGCCTCGATGATCTCTAATCCCATATTTAGCAAAAGTGGTAAAGTCGGCGTGTCCGGGACGAAAGGTTTCTTTTAAGGAGTCGTAATCTTTGGAGCGCACATTTTTATTACGCACCACCAGCCCGATGGGTGCGCCCGTGCTTGTCCCCTCGAAGACCCCGCTCACAATTTCGATCTTATCCTCTTCTTGGCGCGGAGTGGTGAAAGCATTCACGCTTTTGCGCTTATTGACTTCTGCCTGAATAAAATCTAAATCCATTTTTAACCCCGCAGGTACGCCCTCCAACACTCCCCCAACCATAATTCCATGCGACTCCCCAAAGGTGCGTAAGATTAAACTCATGCACTACCCTCTAAACGCAAGCGTTGGTAGGCCATCTGGGCGCAGAGTTGCTGGGCTTCTTTTTTGCTCTTAGCGCTACAAGTGCCATAGAGTTTATCTAAAATAAAAATTTGCATTTCAAATTGTTTGGCGTGATCGGGCCCGCTCTCACTTTTGAGAGTATAGGTAGGCACGACTTTAAAACGCGCTTGGGTGAGTTCTTGCAGCGCACTTTTATAATCCATGAAAGTGCTTTGCAAGGAGAGATCGGGGTAAATGCGGTCTAAAAAATGACTCATCAAGGTTTTAATGGGTTCTAACCCACTCTCTAAATAGATAGCTCCCATCAATGCTTCAAAAGCGTTGGCTAAGATGGAGGGTTTGGTGTGCCCGTGGTTATTGGCTTCTGCTGGAGAGATGAGGATATAATCTTGCAGTTGCAAGAGAGAGGCGAGCTTGAAAAACGCCTTTTCGTTCACCAATGCAGCGCGCATTTTGGAGAGATCGCCCTCTTGGAGATCGCTAAAACGCGCAAAGAGAATCTCTGCCACCACCAAATCCAACACTGCATCGCCCAGAAACTCTAGCCTTTCGTTGTTAGGACGGGCTTTAGTGCTCTTGTGGGTAAGGGCTTGTTGCAGTAAAGCGGGGTTTTGGAAACGATAACCCAATAATTCTTGTAATCTCTCTAGCATGAAACTCCTTTTTGGTGTAATGCTTCTTGTTTGGCCAATGCGTCGCAGCGCTCATTATAGGCGTGCCCGGCATGCCCTCTAATCCAATGGGGGGTAATGCGGTGCGGGGCAGATAGTGTTAAAAACTCTTTCCAGAGATCGACATTTTTGACTTTAGCAAAATTCCTGGCTTGCCAGGTTTTTAACCATTTAGAAATGCCATGACAGACATAGGTTGAGTCGCTATAAAGGGACACATAACAGGACTCCTTAAGGACTTTAAGAGCCTCGTTGAGTGCTTGCAATTCCATGCGGTTATTGGTGGTGTGGGGTGCGCCTCCGGTGATGATCTTTTCATAATCTTGATAGCGCAGGATCGCACAATAACCTCCCGCCCCCGGGTTACCCAAAGACGATCCATCACAAAAAATTTCAATGTGTTTCATCATGCCTCCTAGTTGAGATTGAGTTGTTGGCTATAGTCTATGGCTTGCGTGCTCAAGTTAAGCACCACTTCCTTTACCCCAAGTGCCCCGCACACTACGCAGCGATGACTCTCAAAGGGAGAGAGATTTTTGCAGGCATGACATTGATAACTAAAATTTAGATTAATGGGGTATTTGTCTTTAAAAGTGTGGAACACCTCCAATTGTAAGTGTGCGCATGTGCCCTCCACAAAACCCTTGGCCACAAAAATCTCACGCACCTGTGGGTGCAGTTGAGTGAGCAGGGGCTGGACTTCCTCTAATTCCAAATCCCAAAGCAAATCCACACATTCCATGCCCTTTTCTAGGCGAGGAATCTCTTGTAAAAAAAGAGCTCTATGGTAGGTTTTACAATGCCGCAATGCGAGTTTGTAGAGAGTTTTATGTTTATGTCCCAAGGTTAAAATCCGCACACTCCGATCTTCAAGGGCCAAATCCTCCTGCATCAAAATTTGCATCTGCAGGTAGTGGTAAGTATCTAGTAGACCTTCTGCTTCCAACTCATCCAAACATTCTAGCACCTCTAAGGCTTTTTGAGGGGCGCAGAGGATTTCATACACCCGCACCATTTCTTTAAGTGCATCCGTGTTGCGCGGCTCGAGCCGTAAAACCTCTAACAAAATGTCATGCGCCTTTTGCACATAACCCAGAGCAATATAGGTTTGGGCTAGATTTTTTAAAAGAACGACGCGATCCTTGGGATATTTGGAGAGCAAAGAAAGGTAAATGGTGATCGCCTGCTCGCCATTGCCATGGCTACTATAGTGCTTGGCTAGAAAAAGCCATGTCTTGATCCCCAACACTTCTGATATGCTTTCTTTTTCTTTGGCCAAGAGTTGTTGCACCTCAAAGGCTAGATCGACGGGTGCATAGGAGAGAGAAAGGGCATCGAGGGCTTTGAGGTTTTTTTTGTGTTTGAAAAGGGAGCGGAAATGATCAATTAAGATCACAGCTCCGATCACGGCGATCAAGATCGCTACGCTGAAGAGCGAATCCTTGTAGACATAAGCTAGTTGCTCCACGCGATTTACTGGCGCAAAAACTTAATTTTGGCCTTGACGCGCAATTTTTCATAGTATTCGGCTAAGATTTTGTCCTGTTGTTCCTCAATGAGTTTATTAGCGATGAAGTTACGCGCCTGATTAAAAGAGACATCTTCTTTGCCTAATTTCTCTTGAATATAGAAAGAAACGAAATTCCCTCCGCCCGCGTTCAAAATCGGGGTAAAAGTACGCTCTTGGGTGCTCAAGAACATCTGAGCGATTTGGGGGTTGAGGGTTTTGACATTGATTTTTTCCTCAACTTTGGTAACACCTGGAACCTCTACATCCTTATTTTCCAGTGCCTTAGTGAGGGCTTGGGTGTCTTGAGCCGTGTAGCGGAGCGTAACAATCTCGCTGGGCACGCTGAATTCACTCTTGTGCGAATTATAGTATTCACGCATTTTAGTCTCATTATTTGTGTTGACATTGAAGAGCAGAATATTGCGTAAAAGTTCGCGCGTCTCTAGCTGCTTTTTGAGCTGGGCCTTGTAAGTAACAGGATCAATTCCCTCGCTAGCCAAAGTGCGCATAAAATCTTCTACATCCATACCATTGTGCTTGGCAATGCCCTCGATCTCAGCATCGATCTTATCGTCCTCAATGTCGATCTTGAGTCGCTTGATCTCTTGAGCTTGAATGCGTTGCAAAATAAGCTGGTTAATCGCTTGTTGTCGGCTGATATGGTGCTCTTTTTGCTGGGTTTCAATTTGATAGAGGGTGATAGGAGCATTGTTGACCGTGATGGCAATGCCCCCCACAATGCCATCTTTACGATCTTCTACAAAATCTTCATCTTGAGGTGTATTTTGTTCAGAATTCTCTTGAGTGGTTTTGGAGGGTGTCTCCTTGGGAGATTCTTGGGGTGTTTTGAGGGATTGGCGGATTTGCCGATCTAAGCTCCTAGTACCTTTGGTGCTTGAACCCTCCCCAGTAACTGACTCCACCTTGGAGTCTGCTGCTCGCATACCCGCGCATGCCAAACCTACAACTACCATGCATGCCAAGAAACGAGGGAAATGTAATTGTTGCAACGCTTCCTTCTTCTTATAATGAACTTTGGTGTGAGTGTAATATAACAGCACTAAGAACAAGATTAAGAGTGATATGAAAGGACAGGTGGAGTTTGGGCTCAAGAGTCATCTCCCACGCGCTAAGACTCCTAGCTTTGGTTATGAGGAGTATGTCAAAAAGATATGGCTAGAGGTGTGTGTTATAATGTGATTCTTTTTTTCAAATAAGGACATATATGCACACATCGAATATCTTTGAAAAACTCACCCACCAGCTTAAGGAAAGCCTCGATCAGGCCTTGAGTTTAGCCCTGCACGCCAAAAACCAAGAGATCGAACCCATCCACCTTTTTTGGGCGTTGCTCAGCAATAGCCAATCTCTGCTAAGCCATGCTTTGATCAAAATGGGCGTAGAGAAAACCCCCTTAGAATTGGAGGCTAGAAGTGTGGTAG
The DNA here is from genome assembly GCF_017979425.1 of Helicobacter salomonis. Taxonomy (GTDB): domain Bacteria; phylum Campylobacterota; class Campylobacteria; order Campylobacterales; family Helicobacteraceae; genus Helicobacter; species Helicobacter salomonis. The sequence continues at coordinate 15,537 of NZ_JAERIS010000007.1, forward strand.
ATAACCTGCCTAAGAGCTCGAGCGTGAGCGCGCAGGGGATTAGCCTGAGTAAAAACCTCTTAGATGCCCTGCATAGTGCTTTGGGCTGGAGTGTGAAAAATGCGGATCAATTCGTGGCAGTGGATAGTTTTATCATTGCCAATGCCGCGCTTTTTAGCCAGTATTTTAAACAATTCTTAGATACCCCAGAGCTTGTCAAGACCTTAGAGAGTATGCGCAAAGGGGTGAAAATCAACCAGCCTAGCGATGATGCCACTTTAGAAGCCTTAGAAAAATACGGAATCAACCTCACCACCAAAGCCCTAGAAAACACGCTAGACCCGGTCATCGGGCGCGATGAAGAGATTTTGCGCATGATGCAAATTTTAATCCGCAAGACCAAGAATAACCCCATTTTGCTAGGCGAGCCCGGAGTAGGCAAGACCGCCATTGTAGAGGGGCTAGCCCAGCGCATCGCTAAAAAAGAAGTGCCCTTGTCTTTGCAACACAAGCAAGTTGTCATGCTGGATTTGAGCATGCTTATTGCCGGGGCGAAGTATCGGGGAGAATTTGAGGAACGCCTAACTAAGGTGGTAGAGGAGGTCAAAAAAGCGGGCAATGTGATTTTATTCATCGATGAAATCCATACCATCGTGGGCGCGGGGGCAAGTGAGGGGAGCATGGACGCGGCTAATATTTTAAAGCCTGCCTTAGCGCGCGGGGAGTTGCACACCATCGGGGCAACCACGCTTAAGGAGTACCGCAAGTACTTTGAAAAAGACAGCGCGCTCACGCGCCGCTTCCAGCCCATCGCGCTAGAAGAGCCTAGCGTGAATGAAACCTTGCAAATTCTAAGAGGACTCAAAGAGAATTTAGAGGCACACCACAATGTGAGCATTACCGATAGCGCGTTAGTCGCCAGTGCCAAACTCTCGCACCGCTATATCACTAACCGCTTTTTACCTGATAAAGCCATTGATTTAATTGATGAGGCAGCTGCCGAGTTGAAAATGCAGATCGAATCCGAACCCTATCCCCTCTCCCACACCAAAAGATTAGTGCAACAACTAGAAGTAGAAAAACAGGCTTTGCTCATGGAGGAGAATCCTAGCAACAAGCAACGCCTAGAGGAAGTGCAAAAGGAACTCAGCAACGCCCTAGAGGAAAAACAACGCTTAGAGGCGCAATTTGAAAATGAAAGACGGGTATTTAAGGACATCGCGCAGGCTAAGAACAATATTGAGAACTTGAGGCGCGAATCCGAGCTAGCCAAACGCCAATCGGAGTTTGAAAAAGCGGCTAAAATTGATCATGGCGAGATTCCTAAGTTAGAACAGGCAGTGCGTGATTTAGAGGCGCAATGGGCGCGCATGCAAGAGCAAGGGAGCTTGTTGCAACACGCAGTTACTAAAGATAGTATCGCGCGCATTGTGAGCAAATGGACGCATATTCCAGTCCAAAAGATGTTACAAGAGGAAAAGGACAAGATTTTACACATCGAGCAGGAGCTGGCTAAGAGTGTGATCGGGCAATCCCAGGCCATTAGCGCGATTGCTAAGGCTATTAAGCGCAATAAGGCAGGCTTGAGTGATCCCAATAAACCCATTGGGAGTTTTTTATTCCTAGGGCCTACGGGTGTGGGTAAAACCCAGAGTGCCAAGACCTTAGCGCAATTTCTCTTTGATAGCCAAAAGAATTTGATCAGGTTGGACATGAGCGAGTACATGGAAAAACACGCAGTGAGTCGCTTGGTGGGCGCGCCCCCGGGGTATGTGGGCTATGAGGAGGGCGGACAGCTCACTGAAGCGGTTAGGCGTAGCCCTTATAGCGTGCTCCTCTTTGATGAGATTGAAAAAGCGCACCCGGAGGTGTTTAACATGCTTTTGCAGGTGCTCGATGAGGGGCGACTCACAGATAATAAGGGCGTTGTGGTGGATTTTAAAAACACCATTATTATTTTGACCAGCAATATTGCTAGCGATAAAATCCTAGAGTATGAAAATATCCATGCCAAGCACAAGGCCGAACAAGAGGTGTTGAAAGCCTATGACATCCAGAGCGATCAGATCATGGAGCTGAGTGAAGAGCACGATAAACAAGCTATGGTGCAAGAAACCCTGAAAGCCTACTTCAAACCCGAGTTTTTAAACCGCTTAGATGACATTGTGATCTTCAACCCTTTGCACTTGGAATCGATCATGCAGATTGTAGATTTGATGTTTGCAGATATTCAAGAGAAGTTGAATGATCGCGGGGTGCAAATAGAGTTGAGCCCGCAGGCTAGAGAATACATCGCCAAAAGTGGCTTTGATCCCATCTATGGCGCGCGTCCTCTCAAACGCACTTTATACGATGAGGTAGAAGATCGCCTAGCCACGCTTCTGTTAGAAACAGATAGTGTCCATTTAGCTGATCAACATCTTCTCTTTGATGTAGAAGATGGTAAAATTATCATCAAGGAAGCTTAATGCGAAGTCTATCGCCTGCGCTATACCCTAACACTAACACTCCCGGATTTCTATGGGAAGTATGTCAAACGGAGTGCAGACATTCGACTCCACCTTCCAATCAATGGAGGTCGTATTATGTATTACCCACAGCGTGTAAGCAAAGTCACTGAAGGAGTGTTGCGTGAGTTCTTTTTCTTTAGGTAGGCAAATCATTGTTTTGTGGACATTTTCCGTCATTGCTATGGGGGTGACTTTGCTCCTGTTTGCGCAAAGTAATCGAGAATCTGTTCAACGCGTACACGAACTGGTGAACATCGATCTAAAGCACTTGCTTGGAGAACAACTTAAACTCGCTACAGATGCGCTGGCGCACAGCATTTCTAACGCCATTAAAGATGTTCCCACGGAGGCAGGAAAAAGACAAGTTATTGCGCATATCCTCGATGGCTTTCGCTTTGAAGAGGATAAATCGGGTTACTTCTTTGCCTATGAGGAATATGTCCCATTTTACAATCCCAATGCGAAGGATAAACTAGGCACAAGTCTTAGAGATATCCAAGATAGAAATGGCGTATTCTACATCCAAGAACTCTACAAGGCCGCGATGGCAGGTGGGAATTTTGTTTACTATGTCTTCCCCAAACCCCTTTTAGAGGGAGGTACCCAAGACACGGACAAGGTGTCCTATGCACAAAAAATTGAAGGTACATCTAATTTGTGGATTGGCACAGGTGTCTACATGGATAATGTGACTCGGCGCTCGCAAGCAATCATTGATGAAATTGCGGGGAGCATGCGTTATCACTTTTACCTCTATGCTGCCATTGTCGTAGCGTTCTTACTACTAGTGGTTATGCCCTTATACTATCTGTTTTATCGTAAAATCACCAGGAATATTAAAACACTTAGTGGGGCTCTCAGGGATTTCTTCGCATTTGTCAACTATCGGGCCAAAAAAGAACCTAAAGAAATTGTGTTGCACTCTAAGGATGAGCTAGGTGAGATGGCGCGTGCACTTACACACAATGTCAAGGAAGCAGTGGGGCACTTCCAAGCCGATCAGCATTTTTCCAAAGACGCGTTGGATGTATTGGGTAATGTGCATACGGGGAATTTCACGCAGATTATCCACGCCCACGCAGCTAATCCCGAGCTCGAACGCTTAGGTAATGACCTCAATACCTTTTTCCAATTCTTGAATGATATGTTCCGCCATATCTGCACCACCATCCAAACCTACTCTAAAAATGATTTCCAAGCCGGCATTGATACAAGCAGTCTACAGGGCGGTTTTTTGCAATTGGCCAATGATATCAACACATTGCAACGCAGTATTGTGGATTCACTTAAACATTCCCTAGAATTCGCCCACGCACTCTATCAAGAGACCAATACACTCAATGAAACCACGCATCGACTACAAGACGCTTCCAAACAGCAAGTGAGTTCGTTAGAGCAGACCGTGAGTGCGTTGGGACAGATTAGCGGGTCCATGCAAAGTGTGAATGCCAAGAGTCAGGAGGTGATCGAACGATCGGAGGGGATTAAAAACATGGTACTCATCATCAATGAAATCGCCGATCAGATCACGCTTCTCGCTTTAAATGCTGCCATTGAAGCCGCACGGGCAGGCGAACACGGACGGGGATTTGCCGTGGTGGCCGATGAAGTGCGCAAACTCGCCGAGCGCACGCAAAAATCTTTGGGAGAAATTGAACTCAACACCCATTCCCTAACTCAATCCATCAACGAGGCTGCCAGTGCCATAGAAGAACAGACAGCAAGTATTACACAAATCAACAACGCGATGGAAACACTTGAGCAGACCATGATTCATAATGCCGAAATTGCTACCACATCTCTAAGCATTAGCAAGAATGTTCAGCACATTGCGCAAAATATCCTCAATGAGGCCAATAGCAAAAAGTTTTAAGGAAGGTTTAGTGATGCAAAAGGACACTCCAGAGTCCAAATTAGCAGAAGAGCGCGCTAGCGAGGATCGCCAAACACTCCCGCCCAATGTGATTCGCATAGAATGCGCAGATGGGTGCGAGGATTACATAGAAATTGTTTTTGATAAACCTGTTGAGGAAATTAGAAAAGAAATAGAGGAGGAAGAACGACGCAAACAACGAAGTTTGTGGGGTCGAATCAAGCGTTTTTTTCAAAGAGGTGAACGATAAAAACTCGCAATTGAGAATCCCCCTCCTTAGGCATATATACCTATGCCCTCAAAGACTTAGACTTCAGATGTCCTACAATTTCTTCAGCCTTATCCGTCTTTTCCCAGCTAAAGCCCTCGCGTCCAAAATGTCCATAAGTAGCAGTTTGGCGATAAATAGGGCGCAACAAGTCCAGGCTCTGCATAATCCCCTTAGGCGTGAGTTTAAAGAGGGCGCGCACGCAAGCCTCGAGCTGTTCGGGACTATAAGTACTCGTGCCATGTGCGTTGACATAGACGGATACGGGCTCTACAACGCCAATCGCATAGGCAAGTTGCACAGTCGCCCGATGACATACCTTGCTTGCTACCAAATTTTTAGCAATATAGCGCGCCATGTAAGCTGCGCTGCGATCCACCTTAGAAGGGTCTTTACCACTAAAAGCCCCCCCTCCATGCGGGCAACTCCCTCCATAAGTATCCACAATAATCTTGCGCCCCGTTAAACCCGCATCACCCTGTGGCCCGCCGATCACAAATTTACCAGTAGGGTTGATGTGGTAGGTGATATTATCGTTGAGAAACTCTTTTGGAAGCACTTTGTAGACAATTTCCTCAATCACCGCTTCTCTGAGGTGCTTTTGATCGACTTCAGGGCTGTGCTGGGTCGATACCACAATGGTGTCCACTCCCACGGGCTTATGCCCTTCATAGCGGATTGTAACCTGCGCCTTGCCATCAGGGCGCAAAAAGGGCAAGATGGCGCTCTTTCTGGCATGGGCGAGCGCGCGCGTGATAGAATGGGCTAAATCGATGGCTAGGGGCATATAGGAGGGGGTTTCATCGCAGGCGTAGCCAAACATCAAACCCTGATCTCCAGCACCCACCTCGCCATCGGCACGATCCACGCCCTGATTAATGTCCGGGCTCTGCTCGCCAATCCCATTGAGCACGGCAGCACTGCGGTAATCAAAGCCATAGAGCGCGTCGGTATAACCAATGTCACGCACTACCCCGCGCGCAATCTCTTGCATGGGAGCATAAACGCGAGTTTTGAGCTCGCCCGTGATCACGCAAAACCCATTGGCCAATAAGGTTTCACATGCCACACGCGCATGGGGGTCGCGCTCGATGATATAGTCTAAAATCGCATCACTGATCTGATCGGCCATTTTATCCGGATGCCCTTCGGTTACAGATTCCGAAGTAAAAAGATAGCGATCCATTAGCTAATCTGTGCAGCCACCTCGGCTGCAAAGTCCTCTTGTTTTTTCTCAATGCCTTCGCCCACCTCAAAACGCACATAAGCACTGATATTTAAGCAATCCTGTAACTGCGCGCTCTTTTCCTCCAGTACCTGCGCGATGGTCTTTTTATCGTCCATCACAAAAAACTGCCCCAGCAAGGTCAAACGTTGATCCAAGAGAGTGTTGTCGGCAATGAAGCGTTCCATTTTACCCGGGATGATTTTATCAAAGATTTTTTCGGGTTTGCCCTGGTCTTTGAGTTCTTGCTTGAACGCCTCTTCTTGAGCTTGCAATAGAGCAGGAGTGAGCTGGGCACGACTGACATAGGTTGGGATGTGTTTTAGAGGTTTGCCAAGTCGCTTAAGCTCTTCATTTTCCTTTTCTAGCTCTGCCACCAAGGCTAATTGTTCCTGAGCGATAAACTCGGGGCTAAAGGAGTGGTAATCTAACACTACAGGTTTCATAGCCGCAGCATGCATAGCAATTTGGCGGGCTAATTCCCTTAGGCTTTCTGTGTGCTTAGGGTCTTGATGGGCGATCTTGACAATCGCGCCCACGCGGTGGTTGGCATGCAAATACGCATGGACGACTTCCTTAGCTTCCGTATTCACATGAGCCAAACGCCTCACGACAATATTCTCGCCAATTTTAGCGATTGCGCCGTGTAGATAACTCTCATAGCTCTGCCCCTCTACAGAGGCCTTGTAGAGCGATTCCACACTCTCTACTCCTTGACTTTTCGCCACCTCTAAACTCTTGCTTACTAAGGCTTTAAAGTGATCGTTCTTAGCCACAAAATCCGTTTCGCTATTGATTTCTAGCATGATTGCCTGATGCGTGTCCACGCTCAAGGCCACAACCCCCTCGCGTGCCACGCGATCGGCTTTTTTAACTGCCTTGCTTAAACCCTTTTGGCGTAGATGTTCGATAGCCTTGTCTAAATCTCCAGCGCATTCCACTAAAGCCTTTTTGCAATCCATCATGGGCGCGTCTGTAATCTCGCGCAATTGCTTCACCTGTGCCGCGCTAATTTGACTCATGTTCTTCTCCTTCTTGGTATACTTCTTCTAACACCTCTTCGCGTTCTTGTGCGCTGACATGTTCGACTTCTTCGCTCCCCTCATGAGGTCTGCCCACTAATTCGCGTCCCTCTGTGATCGCCTCTGCCATTTCTTTACAGAAAAGGCGAATAGAGCGAATCGCATCGTCATTACCGGGGATGGGGTAGTCGACTAAATCGGGGTCGCAATTGGTGTCTAGGGGAGCGACAATGGGGATACCTAAGCGGCGCGCTTCCGCCACAGCGATTTTTTCCTTGACCACATCTACCACAAACATCATATCGGGCATTTGTTTCATGTGGCGCACCCCACCTAGATACTTCTCTAATTTTTCCTTCTTGCGCAAGATCATGAGCTTCTCTTTCTTGGTGAGCAGATCGATCTGCCCGCTGCTCTCCATCTCTTCCATGATCTCTAGCTTGCGCACGGATTTTCTAATAGTGCTGAAGTTGGTGAGCATGCCTCCCAACCAGCGGTAATTGACATAGGGCACATTGACTTGCATCGCGTATTCTTTGAGCGCATCGCTGGCCTGCTTTTTCGTGCCCACGAACATAATGGTTTTACCCTCTGCGCTGGCATCGCGCACCACATTATAGGTATAGCGGAAGTAACGCAGGGTTTTTTGCAGGTCGATGATGTGGATGTTCTTGCGCACTCCAAAGATAAAGCGGGCAGTTTTGGGATTCCAACGCCTTGTCTGGTGCCCAAAATGTACCCCACATTCCAATAAATCTTTCATTGTGATCATACTTAACTCCTTAAAGTTTTGCCGCCACACCCCTATGGATCACTCTAAGGCGGGGCGTGTGTGAATTTGTCATCAGACAAGCAGGCATTCTAACGCATGGCTTATAAAGCCAAGTTTAACTTAAAGAGGTGGCTAAAGCAGTCCGAGTAATTTGGCCACTCCTATGAGTAGTAAGGACAACCCCCAAAGCCAAAAGAAACTATAAGCAATGTGCCTGCCCATAGAGAGTTTGGCAAGCCCTAGTCCTAACCAAAGTGCGGGGGAAAGAGGAGAGACAAAAGTACCCAAAGTCGCGCCCACAAGCATGACATAACCCACACTTTGGGTCTCTACGCCTATGGGAGCTACTAGGCTGGCGACAATGGGATAGAGAGTGAAGTAATAACTATTGGTGTCCAAGATTAGTTTGAAGGGCACGCCCAAAGCCCCGACTATCCAATGCAAATAAGGCAAGATTGAAGCGGGTAAATAGTCGGTTAAATGCTTGGCGATGGCTTGCAACATGCCCGACCCGCTCAAAATCCCAATATACATGCCTGCGCTCAATAAGATCAAGACCATAGAAATCGCCTCTGGAGCATATTGCTTGATCTTATCCATGCGCGCTTTGGGGTTGGGATAATTGATGAGCAGGGCCACACAAAGCGCGATCAAAAAGCAGAGTTCTGGGGGTAAAATTTTGCACACAACGGCTAACAACGCCAACAACGCTACACATAAATTAGCTAAGAAATGTCTTGGCGTGCCCAAGTCCAAATTAGGGGCATCTTCTAAGGCTTGGGGAGGCGTATTTTTCAAACGCCTTTGTTCTCTCCAGCCCAAGATCACCGCTAAAAAAAGCACACAGACCAGTCCGATAGCTTGCAAGGGTAATAAAGAGAAATACAGCGCGCTAGTTTCCACTCCTAATACACTGGCCACGCGCCCCAAAGGTCCACCCCATGGCAAGAGATTAGCCAAGCCCGCACTCATCGCTACCAGCAATACCAAAAGGTAGGGATTGAGATTGAGGCGTTTGTAAATGGGCAAGAGTGGGGGGATCACCACTAAAAAGGTGCTCGCTCCCGAGCCATCCAAGTGCGCAAGTGTAGCAATCACACAAGTGCCCACACAAATGGCGATCGCATTCCCTTTAGAGAGTGCAATAACGCCCCTGATTAGAGGGTTAAACAGCCCGACATCATTGAGAATCCCAAAAAAGAGAATAGCAAAGAGAAACATGAGGGCGATGTTAAAGACCTTATTGACCCCCTGCCTGAAATACGCAACCAAAACTTGGGTGTGATCTTGTAAACTATGGATAATGGAGTGAGTTTGCAACATGCTTTGCAAAGCAGATTCAAAGGAGGCTTGGATTTGCAGAGTTTTTAGGCCGGCTTGGTAGGCTTGGGTGATTTGTGTGGCATTAACCACTGGGTTTTTAACTTTTGGCTTGAGCTTGAGAGCTTGGTAAGCTGCTTGTGCAAAACGCTCAGAGGCATCGCCAGGCAGGGGTGTAGGGGCAACTTGACTTAAGAAATTTTGAATATAAGAATCTTGTAAAAGGTAGGCGTAGTTACTGGGAACAACCTTGTTCCCAGTAAGTCCACTCACTCCCCAAAAACCAAGCAAACCCACCAAGGGCAGGAGAGTCAAGGCGACCATGGGAGACAAGCGCTCGCGTAGCAGCGTGTAGATCAAAGCAACAATAATCGCGCAGGCAAAGAAAATTAACATCTACAAGTCTCTTTAAAATGCCCCCCAAAGGGAGGGGCGAAAAGTGGAACAAAAACCTGGATTAGGGGTGCGCATGGGCGTGGGGATGACTCGCGTGGGGATGGGCGTGGGGGTTTTTGTCCATGTTATGGGGATTGCCCTGTGCGCCCACATAACTAATCTTGCCATGCGCGTCAATGTCATAAGCCTGACCAAAGCCTTTCACAAAACGCCCACGCATAAATTCCAGCTTAATCAAGTGGAAGTCTTGCATGTGGCGGATTGCTTCAAGTCCCCTACCCTTGCCATGTTTGGCTAGAAAATTATCGTAAACCCTATCAAACTCTGCGCCCCTCTCTACAAAATGCACACGAGTCTTATAGCGTAGGCGTTTGCGCAAAATGGGGGATTTTGCGCTGGCTTCGTCCTCTAAAAACATCACTTCTACATTTTCAGGGTGCGCTTTAAGACTGCTAAAATGCTCGGCCACTTCGCTCACATAAATGTAAAACTGGGTGCAATCGCCCTCTTGAGAAGAGAGCAGTGCACTATAAGAGCACACCACTTCATTTTGGGGGTTAAGGCTGGCTACACAGACACTGCTAAACCCATCCCTAAAAGCTTCTAAATCCGCGCGGACATTCTCTAAATCCGTGGTTTGGGGTATGGATTTACATAGCTCAATAATGGCATGTTTGATGTCCTCCATTTTAGCCACCTTGGCAGGGTAGTCGATTTTTTGCACCTGTTCTTCTGCCTTGTCTTTGAGCTTGTAGGCAATTTCAATAAACTCTGTGGTGGCGTTTTTCAAACGCACATCTAGCGCATCTTTGATCTGACCAAATTTGGCAAGCAAGCCTTTCATTTCCTGCACATGGTTTTGATTCATGTGATCGAGGATAAACTTCAAATCCATGGTAAAACTCCTAGTTAGAATTTAAGGCTTTATATCGTAGCATAGGAACATTAATTTAGGATTTACAAACCGCGTGCTAACGCGATCGGTGTAAAGCTACAGCCTATCTATCTAGGAGTCACGCTATGGTGTGTGTTGTGTTAAGTGGAGGGAGTGGAAAGAGGTTGTGGCCTCTGAGTCGCGGCATCTTTCCTAAACAATTTCTCAAATTCTATCAGGGGCGAAGTCTTTTTGGCTTGGCTTTACAACGCCTAATTCACCAAGAGGCGCGTTTTTTAGTGGTGTGTAACCAGGCGCATTACTTTCATACCTTGGAGGAAGTGAGTCAGGCACATTTGGAGTCGCGCACCCAGTTTCTGCTAGAAAGCGCACCTAAAAACACCATGAACGCTTTGATTCTAGCCAGCCTAACTTGTGCTCCTGAGGAAATTCTCTGTATTAGTCCCACAGACCACCTCATGGATCAAGAGGCTTTACAAAACGCTTTGAACCAAGCCCACCCTCTAGCCCAGCAAGGTAAGATGGTGTTGCTGGGAGTTGCCACTTCACCCAATAGCCAGTATGGTTTGATCGCATGCACACTTGCAGGGCAAATCGTAGACTTTGTAGAAAAACCCAGCGCAGAACAGATCGCCCAACTCTGCGCACAAAAGGATAGAAAATTTTTCATCAATAGCGGAATCTTTGTCTTTCAGGCTAAAGCGTTTTTACAAGAATGCGCCCTCCATGTCCCTGATATGCTCCAAGCCTGCCAAAAAATCTACGCTTCTGCCAAACACCTCCCCAATTTGATCAAATGCGACCACATGGAATCATTGGTGGAGGGCAGTGTGGATGTCTGTTTATGGCAACGTTCTAAAAATCTGGCACTGATCTCCTTTGAAGGTGCATGGCGTGATGTGGGACATTTTTTAAGTCTCAAGCAAAGTTTAGATGCGGATTCTAAGGGCAATGTCTGCCATCAGGGAATGCTAGAGATTCACGAAGCCACGAACAATTATGTTTTTGGCCTTCAGAATAAATTAGTGTGCTTGTTGGGAGTAGAGGAGTGTGTGGTGGTGGATAGCAAAGATGCTTTACTCATCGCCCAGCAAAGTCATTTAGACGCGCTTAAAAGTGTTGTGAGCAAGCTCGAGCAGAGTCATCCTGATGTGGTCAAAACGCATGTCCTAGAATACCGCCCGTGGGGAAGCTTTGAGGTGCTCTTAGAACACCCCACTTTCAAGGTCAAACTCTTAGAGATCACCCCACATAAACGCCTGAGTTTGCAACGCCACCAACACCGCAGCGAGCACTGGGTCGTGGTGGAGGGAGTGGCAAGCGTGGTGCTTGAAGAGCAAAACTTAGAAGTGCATGCCAATGAGAGTGTATTTATCAAACAGGGGCAATTGCACAGATTAGGCAATAGTACCGATCAACCCTTAAGAATTTTAGAAGTGCAATGTGGGCTGTGTGATGAAAATGACATTGAACGCCTGGAAGATGATTACAAACGCCCTTAAAGGAAAAAGATGAAAAAAGTTGCCTTAATCACTGGAATCACCGGTCAAGATGGAAGTTATCTAGCGCGCTACCTTTTAGATTTAGACTATGAGGTGCATGGGGTGAAACGCCGCAGTTCTTCCTTTAACACCAGTAGGATTGATGGAATTTACCAAGATGTGCACAGCCAACACGCCCGCTTTTTTCTGCACTATGGTGATCTGACCGATTCGAGCAATATGATCAGCCTGATTGCCAAGGTGCGCCCCACAGAAATTTATAATCTAGCCGCTCAAAGCCATGTGCAGGTTTCCTTCGAGATGCCCGAATACACGACTAATGTAGATGCTCTAGGGACTTTGCGCATTTTAGAGGCCATGCGCCTGCTCAATTTGCATGACACACGCTTTTATCAAGCCAGCACTTCGGAGCTTTACGGAGAAGTGTTACAGACCCCCCAAAATGAAAACACGCCCTTTAATCCACGAAGCCCCTACGCGGTGGCTAAACTCTATGGTTACTACATCACCAAAAACTACCGCGAGGCGTATAATATGTTCGCGCTGAATGGTATTTTATTTAACCATGAAAGCCCGGTACGTGGGGAAACCTTTGTTACACGCAAGATCACGATGGCGATCGCGCGCATGCTCCATGGTTTGCAGGAGTGTTTGTATTTAGGTAACCTGGATGCCCAGCGCGACTATGGACATGCTAAGGATTATGTGGTGGCGATGCACTTAATGTTACAACATGATACTCCTACAGATTATGTAGTCGCTAGCGGACAGACCATGAGTATTCGTGAATTTTGTGTCCGTTGTTTTGCCCAAGTGGGGGTGGAAATCGCCTTTGAGGGGCAGGGATTGGAGGAAAAGGGTGTGGTGGTAGGGTTTAAGCCCAACACTCTCTTCAAAGAAACCATGCCATTGAAATTGCAGCAGGTAGTGATCCAAGTAGACCCGCGCTATTTCAGACCCACAGAAGTGGATTTACTCTTGGGCGATCCGAGTAAAATTGAGCGTGAATTGGGCTGGAAGCGCCATTTTAGTGTGGACGATCTGATTACAGACATGTTGGTTAGCGATCTTGCCCTAGCCAAAAAGGAAGCGTCATTGCGCTAAGACACAAAGCGCCCAGGTTTTTTCCACCACCCTCGCCTATATGCCCAGTAGAAAATCCCCGCGCGCACATAGGTTTCCACGCAGATAATTACAAAGAGCCATCTGACATCCATAGCACTTTTGAGCAGAATGTACATCGGAATGATGCGTAAACTCCAAAGGCTGATGGTGTTGATGTAGAGCGAAACTTTCGCCATCCCTGCACCCCGAAATGCCCCATCGAGCACGAACAAGAAAATCAAGGGCACTTGGGATACCCCTACCGCAGCTAAATACCACGATGCTACCTCGATCACGATAGCATTCTGCGTGAATACAGAGGCAAAGGGTTTGGCAAAAATCACCATGAGAACACCCAAAATCCCCAAGAGGGAGCCCGCCACTTTGAGAGTAGCGCGGATATAGTCCTGGGCGATGTGGACTTGATTAGCCCCCAGATTCTGCCCTACTAACACCATGCATGCAATGGTAAAGCCTAATCCGGGCATGAAGCTAAAAGTTTCCACCCGCAAGCCCACCTGCATGCCTGCTAAAATCGCATCACCATAGCTGGCAACAAATTTGGAAACTAGAGTCATCGAAAACAGACTCAAGAGTCGCTCAAAGCCAGAGGGCCAGCCCACATGCCATGTGCGCTTGAAAAATTTCCAATCAAAAATCCAGTGGAACTTTAAGGGAGTGTTTTTGAATGCAATGACTCCAAATAAAATGGCCAATTCTAAGAAGGATACGATCACATTAGCCCAAGCGGCTCCCGCGATGTCCAAGCGCACAAACCCCCAATCTCCAAAGATGAGGGCTTGGTTGAGGAACAAACAGATAGCACTCATAAACGCTTTAATGAGTAGAGGGGTTAAGGTATCAGAGAGGCTGGCTAGTGCAGCCACCATTACATTTTTGAGAAAAATAGCGGGCATAGCAAAAATAAAGATTTCTAGGTAGGTATGGGCTAGAGCGTTGGCCTGTGTGCTCACACCCATCCAAGGCACAAAAAACCCAATTCCTATAAAGCCCAGCACGCAAGCGAACACACAGAGCACACCCGCACCCATTAAAATGCTAGAATACCCTACCGAAACGCTTTCTAAATCCTTTGCGCCTACAAGACGACTAAGCATGGCATTGGTGCCAATAAAAAAGATTGAATTGAGAGAGTAAAAAAGGAGCAGGTACTGCAAACCCACCCCCATGGCTACAATGTGCGTGTCTGAGAGTTTGCCCATGAAGACAATGGAAATAGCCAGCACAAAGATTTCTAAAAAATTATTGCTAGCAGAGGGCAGAGCCAGTTTGAGAATTTTTTTGAATTTTTCCATAAGGGTTATGCTAGCACATATTCACCCAATAATAAGTTTGCATGGGGTATAGTAGCTCTTCACCTCAATTTAAAGCATGCAGATGGAAGAAGTAGAAACCTCGCTTGGACGCAAAAAAATTTACAATCCTCACTCCGCAGAACCCGCCCAAGAGCGGCGTATTTTTGGAGGTAACCCTACTGGGATGTTCGATCTCAACCAGATCAAATACCAGTGGGCACACAAATTATGGAAGACGATGTTGCACAATACGTGGTTTCCTGAGGAAGTGGGTATGCAGGGAGATAAAACCCATTATCTCAAACTTAGCACGCAGGAAAAGATCGGCTACGATCGCGCTCTAGCCCAGCTTATCTTCATGGATAGCTTGCAGACCAATAACTTGATTGACAATATCAACCCCTTTATCACCAGTCCTGAGATCAATCTCTGTTTGGTGCGCCAAGCCTATGAAGAAGCCTTGCATAGCCATAGTTATGCGGTGATGGTGGAGAGCATCAGTGCTAATAGCGATGAGATTTATGAGATGTGGCGCACTGATGAGGCGTTGAAAAATAAAAACGATTGTGTAGCGCAAGTTTACATGGACTTAGCCCACACGCAGACAGAGCGTAATTTGCTCAAGGCGTTGTTTGCTAATCAAATTTTGGAGGGCATTTACTTTTACAGCGGGTTTAGCTTTTTTTACGCGCTGGCTAGAAGTGGCAAAATGCTCGGGTCCGCTCAAATGATTCGCTTCATCCAGCGCGATGAGGTGACTCACCTAGCTCTCTTTCAAAACATGATCAATGCACTCAAAAAAGAGCGTAAGGACCTTTTTACGCCCGATCTCATCGAAGAGGTTAGGGAGATGTTCCACCAAGCTGTGGAATTGGAGAGTGCATGGGGGGCTGTCATCACCCAGAATGAAATTCTGGATTTAAATCCTGTCAATTTGCGTGCTTATATCCAATACTTGGCAGATACGCGTTTGCATGCAGTAGGTTTGCCCAAGCTCTACCACACCAAGCACCCGATCAGATGGGTTGATCAGTTTTCTAACTTTAACGATCAACGCTCTAATTTCTTTGAAGCACGGGTGAGTAATTACGCTAAGGGCGCTTTGAGTTTTGAAGGGTTTTAATGCACCGCATCCAAAATGCCCATATGTGTGATAGCATTGCCAAACGCTTCCCCTTAGAAGAGAAGATCAGAGAGGCGATGTGTGCCATCAAGCGTGAGGAATTTGTGCCCTCCAAGCAACTTGCCTATACTCTTGATGCCCTGCCCATGGGTGCCGATCAATTCATCAGCTCACCCCTAACCGTGGCTAAAATGACCCAGTTTCTCAAACCCTATCAAGTGGATAGTGTGCTTGAGATTGGCTGTGGGAGCGGATATCAAGCTATGGTGCTTTCCAAACTCTTTCGCCGTGTATTCACCATTGAGCGCATTGAAAAACTCTTGTTAGAAGCCAAAGAACGCTTTAGAAGATTGGGAGTAACCAATATCCACACCAAACTGGGTGATGGGCAGCAGGGGTGGGCTGATTACGCCCCCTACGATCGTATTCTCTTTTCCGCATGTGCAACCAGTATTCCTAGCGCATTGGTCGATCAGCTGGAGGAGGGTGGAATCTTGGTAGCGCCCATGGGAACACAGGATCAAAAAATCACGCGCTTTATCAAACAAAAAGGGCGCTTAGAAGTGGAGAGTGTGTTGGATAGCTGTTTGTTTGTGCCCATTGTAGATGGGGTTGAACGGGGGGTTTAGGGGGTTTTATGCGCATTGCCAAAGGCTATATGCTCAATGCCGTGGCTCAGGTGTTCTTCTCTTTCTTCTTGGTACTCTTTTTCATTGCCTCCATTGTGATGCTTATTAGTATCGCCACGGTAACTTTGGTTGTCAAGCTCAGTGCGCTAGATCTCTTGCAACTCTACCTCTATCTTTTACCCGGAGCGATTTTTTTTATCATTCCCATCACCTTTTTTGGGGCATGTGTAATCGGGCTAGCCCGTCTTTCCTATGACCACGAATTGCTTGTATTCTTTTCCCTAGGGCTCGCGCCCAAACAGCTTGTGAAAGCTTTTTTGCCTCTGTGTTTAGTGGTGAGTGTCATTTTGCTGGTATTTTCCCTAATTTTAGTTCCTGCCTCCAAAAGTGCATATTATTCCTTCTTGCGTGATAAGAAGGAGCGAGTTGATGTGAATATCCAGGCGGGAGAATTTGGGCAAAAACTGGGGGATTGGTTGGTTTATGTGGGCAAAAATCAAGATGGCGTATTTAGTGATCTAGTGCTCTTTTCGCACAGGAGTTTAGTTGCGGAGAGTTTTATTATTGCTAAAGAGGGGAGAATCCGCAACCAACAGGGGCTTTTTGAATTGGTATTAGACCATGGCAATGCCTATTTTGCCACTAAGGATCAGGTACGCAAAGTGCACTTTAAAGAACTTATTTTAAAAAACAGGCCTGTATTCTCTGTTCGTTCAAATTCGGCTTACTTGCATGGACATGATTATGTAGACTACTGGAAAAAAGCCTTTGGGACAAATCCAGATAAGAACCAGCAACGCCGTTTTACTCAGGCTGTGCTTGTGGCTCTCTTTCCCTTAGTGAGTTTATTTCTTATCCCCTTATTTGGGATCGCCAATCCGCGCTATGCCAAGAATCTCTCTTATGTTTATGTATTAGTAGCTGTTGGGCTGTATTTTTTAGGCATGCACATTGTGAGTCAAGACGCGCCCCTAGTAGGCACCATCGCCCTGCCACTTCTCTGGACTTTGGGCTCTTACATGCTCTATCGGCGCGTGGTGGTGCGTTTCTATTGATACAGCGCTTTAGGATGCGCATTGCCTATGATGGGAGCGCCTTTCATGGCTACGCCAAACAACCTCATCTGTCCAGTGTGCAAGAAACTTTGGAATGCGCTCTGCAGAGTTTGGGAATCAAGGATACTTTATTGTGTGCAGGTAGAACAGATAAAGGAGTGCATGCCCTAGCCCAAGTGGTCTCTTTTTGCACCCCTCTGAGTTTACAAACTTTGCAAAGATACCTCCCCTCTAAACTTGCTCCGCACATTGTATGCAGAGGGTTAGAACCCGTACCACTAAATTTCCATCCCCGCTTTGATGCACGCATGCGCACCTATGGTTATGTGCTCAGTAAAACACTCCATAATCCATTTTTAAGCCGTTACATCACTCATTGCAATCATGGGAATTTAACGCAAATGCAAGAGGCGCTAGATTGCTTTATGGGCACACATGACTTCAAATTCTTCAGTAAAAAAGGAAGTGAGCCTGCTAATACGCAACGCCATATCTGTCATGCTCAATGCATGCAACGCATCTTCTTAGGAGTGCCCTGCGTATTCATCAAAATATGTGCACCCAGTTTTTTGCGCGCCCAAGTGCGCTTGATAGTGGGAGCGGCCTTGGCATACTCCCTGGGGTATTTACGCTTAGAACAACTCCAAACCCAGATTGATGCACAGCAACGCCATCACCACACCCCCGCCCCACCTCAAGGACTCTACCTGATGCGTGTTGCCTACTAGAAGGACTCTCTAATGTTATTTAAAATATGCCTAAACCCTGTTTTGCTAGTCATGTTGCCCTTATCGGCGCGCTCCTTGCTAGAGGTTTCCACCACTTTGGTACCCTACAAAAAACAATCCATCACTCTCCTGTCTGAGAACGATGCCTATGTCAATCCCATCGATCGCTACTATACAGCTGGCAATCGCATCGGCTATATCAGTAAGGAGTATAATTTTTGGGGAGCAGCCTACCACCAATCGTGGATGGCGTGGAGTCGCTATATCAGCCTGTTCTACAAGTCATCCAAAATGACGCGATTCGCATTCTCAGTAACCCAGAGCATTTACACGCCCTCACTCAAAAACTACTCTCAAAGAAATGTTGTGCTTCACGATCATCTCTATGCAGGTTGGTTTAGAGGCAGTTTAGGGATATTCCAGCGCAGCGCACGCAACTTGGAGAGTATTTTTATCTCCTTAGGGATGGTAGGCCCTGATTCTCTGGCACAAAAAATTCAAGATTGGATTCATGGCCAACGGGGGGACACAAAGTTTTTGGGTTGGTCTCACCAAATTCGCAATGAATGGATTTTTGAGTTTTCTTACCAGTGGTTGCGCAAAGTTCCCTTACTACAAACGCGCTTCTTCTCTATAGACATGATCCCAGGAGCTAGGCTTACCCTAGGCAACGCTCTTAGCTATGTCAGACTGGGCAGTACGCTACGCATGGGCTACAACCTCGACACGGACTTTGGTCCCAATAAGATTAACAGCAATCTCAGCGGAGGATTTCCCTACAATAACAGATTATCTTTCTACGCATTCGCGGGGGTGAGTGGGAGCTACCAACCTCTTAATATTTTCGTGCAAGGTAACAGCTCACAAACACGCGGTGTTACGCGCCTCTCCCCTATCATCTACGCCCTAGAAGGAGGAATCGCCCTACTCTACAAGGGCTTCAGACTAGCCTTTATCGCTACCAACCTCAGTAAGACTTTTCTCGAACAACCCCAAAGCCACAACATCGGCACGGCGGAAGTGAGCTTCGCCTTTTAATTCACATACCAAGTTTAAATGTCATTTTCTAGGATTAGCTTCCGTGACACGGATGGTTCTACCCATAAAGTCCGTGTTGTCCAAACTACTAATTGCTTTGAGCGCGCCTTCATCCTCCATCTCTACAAAGCCAAACCCTTTAGGCCTTTTGGTTTCCCGATCCGCAATGAGTTTCACAGAATTTACCACTCCAAATTGACTAAAGAGTTCTCCAACCTCTTGCTCTGTGGCGCTATAAACTAAGTTCCCGACATAAATGTTCTTCAAGTGCTCTCTCCGCAAAATTTCTATCTAGCTGACGCTAAAAGACCCAGGGATTGTACCCTAATGTAGCTTAAATTATCCTCACTCGTTACGCAGCACCGCAAGCGCGTCTACACTAGCTGCTTTAAGAGCAGGATAGTATGAAGAAAGCGCGACAATGAGGATCGCACCCACCAGAGTGCCAAGAAAATCTGCCATCGACAAATCTAAAGGCAATTTATCCATGCCATAGACATCAGCAGGAAGTGAGATAATAGGAAAATGTGTCAAAAATGCCATCGCCCCCCAAGCTAAAAGCACTCCTAGAATGATCCCACTCCCTCCAATCACACTGCCCAAGACAAAAAAACTTTGCTTAATTTCCTGTGTGCTAGCCCCAAGACTGAGTAACAGCGCAATCTCTTTACGACGATGCATCACTACCATGAGCAAGGAGCTGATAATATTTAAAGAGGCCATTAAAATAATCAACATCAAGACAATGAATAGGGCGCGTTTCTCTAAGGCCATTGCCGAGAAAAAGTTACCATTCTGTTGCCACCACCCCTCAACACCGATGCCATGATTGGGGATTTCTCTAAGCGCATCTTGAATTTTAGGCATTTCTTCCATTGCATCTTGTGCATACACATGAATACCATCATACACCCCAGAGGGCAGATTTCTGATCGCACTCAAGGCCTCTAAATTCGTGTAGAGGTAGCTATTGTCATAAGCCCTTAATCCTGATTCAAACATGCCATCTATATCAAAGCGTTTCATCGTGGGAGAGAGTACAAAACCCGTAGGTTCTAATTTTGTAAAAAACAGGTCTAATTTTTTGGCATTTCCCAACATCAAGGATTCTTTAAGAGTTTTGCCCACAATTAAATGGAAAGGTGTACTTTTAAAGTGCTGCAAAGTATCTGCATCAAACGCTTTTTTCAAAACACTATTGATTTGCAATTCTTTATCAATGTCCACCCCAAAGAGCAAGCCCCCATTTACCGTGCCATTAAAACGCGCCACGACCTGCATCTGCAAATAGGGGCTAAAGATCAGGTGGGGAAATTTGCGCTCTAAGGCTTCTAGGGTGCTCTGTTCAATCCCCGAATAACTCGTAGAATAAAGAGTTAAGGGATAATTCATTACAAAGAGCTTATTTTCAAATTCCTTGTTCATCCCATTCATGATCGCCATGGCTACAATGAGCACCATCACCCCCACTCCCACCCCCAAAAATGCCAAGAGGGCCGTGATACTGATGAAGGGCTGATTCCTATCAAAGCGCAGGTAGCGACGCACTAAAAAGCGCACTAAAGAAGAAGTGGGTTGAATCATCGGGGCTTAGAAAAAATCCCTTTTTTAGGACCGCTCCTGCCATGGCAATGTTTATATTTCTTGCCACTCCCGCAATGACAAGGCTCATTTCTGGAAATACTCTTAGAAGAGTCTTTAGTTTTAAATGTCCTCGAAGGGGTTAAAGCCATAGCTTGAGGCAGGTTTTCTGCATCCATCTCCCAGTTACTTAAAGCCAATTCAATGTCCGAGTTATTGAAGTTCAACTCCTCTTGGGCCCCCTCTACATCACTGAAGAATTTTTGGGCATCCTCATGGGTGCTTGCACTCAGTTCGAGCTTGTGAAAAGTCTTAATGGCCTCTAATTTGATCGAGTCGATGAGTTCCAAAAAGAGATTATAGCTCTCTTTTTTATACTCGACTAGGGGGTCTTTCTGGTTATAACCCCTAAGCCCAATGCCTGTTTTGAGATTATCCATGGTGTAGAGGTGTTCGCGCCACGCATTGTCCAAGATTTGCAAGTAAATGATGCGCTCAATTTTATTGCGATCCTCGACCTGCTCCATCTTGGCTTGGTATTGTGTCTCCAAGGCATCGATAATGAACGCTTCCAGTCCCGCCATACTCTCCTCTTTGAGGTCTTTAAAGTCAATATGGGCGTTAAATTCCTCTTGCAAGACATGGGCAATGCTCTCCAAATCCTGTGTATCAAAATCTTGTGACTCAAAAGCCTGTTGGTTCTCTAAAATCTTCATCACCGCATATTGCCGATTTTCCTCAATACGCGCGCTGATATCGTAATCATCATCCAGCAATTCATTGCGAAATTTGTAAACGGTCTTGCGTTGCTCATTAGCCACATCATCGTATTCTAAAAGGTGTTTACGGCTTTCAAAATGCAGGGCCTCCACTTTTTTTTGGGCGTTCTCCACAGAACGAGTCACAAGTTTGGATTCGATGTATTCTCCATCTTTTAACCCTAGTTTTTCCATCACTCCTTTAATGCGATCGCTTCCAAAAATACGCAATAAGCTATCCTCAAGGCTCAAATAAAATTGACTCACCCCCGGGTCACCTTGCCGTCCAGAACGCCCTCGAAGCTGGTTGTCAATGCGCCTGCTCTCATGTCGCTCTGTGCCAATGATATAGAGTCCACCCAATTCCTTGATCTCATCGCTCAATTTAATGTCCACACCCCGCCCTGCCATATTAGTGGCAATGGTAACTGCGCCTTTGAGCCCTGCATCTTTGATGATCTCGGCTTCCTTGGTGTGCTGTTTAGCATTTAGCACGGTGTGAGGGATGCGTTCCTGTTGCAAGAGCGCATGCAAGACCTCGCTTTTTTGGATACTCGCTGTGCCCACAAGCACAGGTTGCCCTTTTGCATGCAACTCCTTGATCTTGGCGATCACGGCCTCAAATTTCTCTTTTTCACTTTTGTAGATGAGATCATTAAGGTCTTTGCGATGGACAGGAATGTTGGTGGGAATGGAGATGACCTCTAAATTATAAATTTCTAAAAACTCTGTGGCCTCCGTCTGCGCCGTACCCGTCATGCCTGCTATTTTGTCATAGAGTCTAAAATAGTTTTGAAAAGTGATGTCAGCAAGCGTTTGACTCTCCTCTTTAATGCGCACATGTTCTTTGGCTTCCAGGGCTTGGTGCAACCCTTCGCTAAAACGCCGTCCTTCACTCAAACGCCCTGTAAATTCGTCCACAATCACTACTTCCTCATTAGCCACCACATAATCCTTATCCCGCACGAATAAATAATGCGCCTTGAGAGCTTGATCTAGGTGGTGTGAGAGAATGGCGTTGTCCAGACTATAAAGATTGTCTACCCCAAAGAGTTCTTCGGCCTTTTTAATGCCTTCTTCGGTGATGAGAATCACGCGATTCTTTTCATCAATCGTAAAATCCGTGTTGAGTTCTAGGTTTTGGGCGACCATGTTGGCGCGCTCGTAATTTTCCATGCGTTTATTCACGGGCCCTGAGATAATCAAGGGCGTGCGCGCCTCATCAATCAAAATCGAATCCACCTCATCAATGATGGCAAAGGCATGTTCTTTTTGCACCTTTTGCTCTAAGGAGTATTTCATGTTATCGCGCAGGTAATCAAAGCCAAATTCATTATTTGTCCCATAGACAATGTCATTAGCATAGATTTCCAGGCGTTCTTCATCAAAACTTCCCCCTACCACAACCCCCACACTATAGCCCAAGAAGTTGTAGAGAGGTTCCATCTCCTTAGCATCACGCTGGGCTAAGTAGTCATTGACTGTCACTACATGCACACTCTGTCCACTCATCGCATGCAAACTGACTGCCAAAGTCGCCACTAAGGTCTTGCCTTCACCTGTCTTCATCTCGGCAATCTTGCCTTCATGCAAGACCATGCCCCCGATGAGTTGTACATCAAAATGGCGCATGCCCAAAACCCGCTTAGAAGCCTCGCGCGTGATTGCAAAACTCTGGCATAGGACTTCATCTAAACTCTTCTCTTGGGCGCGTACCTGGACTTTCAAACTCTCAAAGCAGTTTCGTAATTCTACATCGCTAAGAACACTGCACTCCTTTTCCAGCGCATTAATGCGTGCTACGCGTTGCTGATACACTCTAATGGCGCGTTGATTCTTGGTGCCGATAATCTTACTGACGAGGGTTTTAATCATTGTGAGTATCCATGTCGTTTTAACATAAGCCTGGATTTTAACAAAATTTTATACAATCGTGCCTAAAAGAGAGTGCTATGCGTTGGATAGTGGTTTTGAGCCTAAGCTTTGTGGGTCTCTGGGGCGTTAATCTCAATTTCCAAAGTTTTAGCGCACATTTTGAGCAGGTTGTCCTAGGTGAGGGGCCTAGCCCAGTGTATACGGGTGAGATTTTCGCCAAGATGCCTGATTACGCCAAGTGGGTTTATTACAAGCCCCTGGCTAAGGAAATCTATATGCGCGATAAAAAAGTGGTGATTTACGAGCCCCAACTACTACAAGCCACTCTTACATCACTAGATACTTCCCTAGATTTTTTTAGCATTCTCAAAAAAGCTAAACTCCAAAAAGACGGCCGCTATAAAACCAAGATCAAGGGCACCACCTACTACCTCACGCTACAAAATAATTTACCCTATCTACTTGAATTCACAGACAAGCTTCACAATAAGGTTAAAGTTACCTTTAGCTCCGTGAAAACCAATATCCCCTTAGAAGACTCCATCTTCGTGTTCACACTGCCTAAAGGCGTTGATCTCATCAGACACTAGTAAATGTGTTTAAAGTCTTCAATGACATCTTGATACATTTCTAAAGTCTGTTGAATCGATTGATCCAAGGTGTAGTTTTGTGCACTCTGCACATAGGCTTTTTCTGCTTGGGCGCGCTCTTGAGGGTGCTCTAACCAGTAGTCGATTTTGCGCGCCAAATCTAGCGGATCATTAGCCTTAAATAACGATCGGTGATCAAGGGCAAATTGATTGGTTGCGCTGATCCTGCTATCAGAAATAATGGGCACTATCCCACAACCCATGGCCTCTAAACACGCGATCGCCTCGCCTTCCACATCTGCGCTATGCACATACAAATCACATTGATAGAGCAAATCCAACAATGCATTCGACTCTATAAACCCAAAGTCCACAGCATGCGCTAGTTTGCTTGCTTGTTTCTCTAAAGCCAACAAACAAGGCCCCTGTCCTTTGAGGTGGAGTTGGATATGGGCGCGATACTTGCTCAAATGCACTGCCTCAATGAGCACGCGCTGGTTTTTCTCGGGCGAGTAGCGGCCTACCATGACAATGTGGTAGAGATCATCTTGCTTAGTGTTGTGGGTGCGCGGGGTGTAGAGAGGATCAAAGCCATTGGAGATCACATATTTTTTACCTCCATAACCATGCCGATTTAACTCAGATTTGATGAGGGGGGAGGGGCAGTGGATATGGAAGAGATGCTGGTAGTAATTCCGCTTAAACCACCAAAAGATCGCGCGGTTAAGCCAGCCAAATTTTTCTAACCCAATATTGTAGGTGATGTGCTCAGGTTGTAGATGAAACGCCCCAATATAGGGGATTTTCATGATGCGCGCTATTTTGAGCGCCACTTTCTCTAACTTGAAAGGTAGAAAGAGATGCACGATATCCGCGCCTTCAAAGGCGCGTTGTAACACCTCTGGATGGGGTTTTCCAAAGAGGATATGCTGTTTATGGGCCATCTTGCTCACCAAGGGTATGTGGCGTTCTGGCACGGCATAAAAACCCTCCCCCTGCACAAAAGGAGCAACCACGCGCACCTCATGCCCGTGCGCACACAAAGCTTTGTAAAAGCGGTAGGCAGTCATTGAAGTGCCATTACTTTTATTTTCAAAACTATCCACCACTAATACAATAACCACTACTCGTCCTTAAAGTTAAACTTGAAAGGGCGTTTGTCAAAGACCAAAATTTCAAAATCTCCTTCAAAAACCTTGATCTCCATAAACTCTCCCTCCACGCGCACAGATACTTTTTTAGAACTGGTATGACTAATGGAAGCGTTGAAGTAGATTTCCTGTTTGACTTCAATGGGAGCGAGAAAATTGAGTCTGATAGAGCTAATCAAGCTATTTTTTTTGTTAAGGGCGCATAGGGCGGCAAAGCTGGCTGCGCTCACAACAAAGCCCGCATGTACGAGGTCTTCTTCGCAGAGCATGAATTCTTTGGGGACTAAGCACACCGTCGCTTTTCCCGATCCAAAGGAAATCAAATCCGCGCATAGAGTCTGCTCTAATTTAGAGCAGACCAGCAAGCCTTCCTCAAGAGGGGTATCGGCCATCATCATCCTTTTGTCAAGATAAAATAACCCCGCATAGGGGCATGGTAGCCCTCCACACTCTTAGACCCACTCGGGTCCAAAAAATGCTCCAAACTTAATCCCTCGATCCAAATAGTTTTGCGTTGTTCCTGTGTGGTGGTGGTGCGCTGGGTTAGGAGAGTGCAGCTACTAAAACCCGCTTTAAAAGCCCAGTTTTGTAAGGCGCGTGGACTGGGGATAAAATAGACATTATTCATTTTAGCGTAGGTGCGTGGACACAAAGCGACTTCTAGGGGGCTATCGTAAATCAAGGAATCTAGAATCAATACCCCCTGTTTTTTCAGCCCCATGTGCAAGGCCTTGAGCGCGCTATGGGGGTCTTTGCGGTGATACAACACGCCTAGACAAAAAATTACATCAAAACGCTTGGGGTAAGTGCGCAGGTCCTCCACTCCCAAACTTTCATAGAGAATAGGAAGTTTTAACAAGGCGTTGAGGTAAGTAAATTGTGCCTTGTAAAGTGTGCTCGGGTCAAATCCGCTCAAACTCGCACAATTTTCTTTGGCCATGCAAAAGAGGTGGTAGCCATTATTGCAACCCACATCAGCCACATGTTTGCCCTGTAAATCTAAGCAATCCTTGAGAATATCCCATTTGAAATCACTCCGCCATTCGCTTTCAATCTTAAAAGCCCGATCATGTTGCTCCAAAATAAAGGGTCCCTTACGCCATGGACGCAGTGCCCATGCCTCTTGGTAGAGCGTGTCTAAATTCAGGTTGTCCTCTATGTAAATGCGTAATCCTTGATCTAAGCAGTAACTAGCCAAATAAACTTCCTTGTGGGGAGGCACTTCTCAGTAATGTTTCTATCTGCACATCTCCCAAGACAAATCCTAGGCTAAAACGGGCGTGTAGCAAGGTTTGCAAATGGAGAGAATCGTGGTAAAGTTGGTGGGCTATGTTGAGAGGAGTGGGGCTGAAGACTGCCACAGAGTGCCAAGGGGCGATGTTGCGGGTGTGTGTGAGGATGGCGGGCATTTCCTCAGAGTTAATGTGGTCCACCAACACTTTGAAGCCATGGGGACAGAGCTCCAACGCGTCATTAGTGTAAGAGGCACGCATGAAGGGCAGGACGCCAAGATGTTCTAATTGAGGAGACAAATTGAGGGCATGGCAAGCGCATAGGGTGCGCCCCAGTTGTGGAGCGTAAAAACTGGGTAATTTAAGGTCAAAACGCGCGCCCTGGTAGAGAATACTTGTAGAGAAAAGTTGTTGGAGTAAGATTTGACAGGGCATGGCCTCTTCTAGCTCCAATTCTTTGGAAAAAAAGTCCTTAAACACTCTGGAAGTCGTCACAATATAGGACACTCCCCTAAGGCTCAAGTTGAGGAGCTCCACACTCTCTCCCTCAAAAAACACTATACTCGGATCGCTCAAGATTCGACTTAGAATTGCAAATTCCACGCGGGACATACAGAGTAAACACACATCTAGCAAATGGTAACGCAACAATCTCTCTAGGGCTTTTGTTACTTGGGGTACAAAAATCCATGCAATTTCTAAATCGCCAAGGGGCATCTCCTGATCGTAGAGCACGCCATAAGCCCCGCACTCTAGGGCTTGGGTAATGTCTGGAGCGTGTAGGGCAATGAAAAGCCCCCCCTTGGCATCTTTGGGGTTCGTGCTAACATGGCTAAAGGCATGTATGCAAGGCGCATTCTTAAGCACTCCCCTAGTGATCTCCACCACCTCAGCCACATGCACTAGCTAATAACACTTCCATTTTTCATAGAAGTGAGGGGTGCGATGAGGCTTAGATTTTCTCCATCTTCTGCGCTCAACACCATACCCTCACTCAATACGCCCAACATTTTACGCGGCTCTAAATTTACCAGCGCGCATATCTGTTGCCCTTCTAGGGTTTTGGGATCATAATGTTTGGCAATCCCTGAGAGAATGACTCGCACTCGATCGCCAAAATCCACGCGCAATAACAAGAGTTTGTCACTCTCTTGGAGTTTTTCCACACCCACGACCTGTCCTACTCGAATCTCGAGCTTTTGGAAATCTTTTAAGGAAACCATCTGGGATACAGAGGTCTTTGGGGTAGCGGACTTGGGAGGCTCTAAGCGGGGGAAGAGGGGCGGGGCTTTTTGAATCACAAAAGAGTCTAAAAAGGGGTTCTCTTGCAGATGTGCAAATGCGCCCGCCTCTAATTTTAAGCCCAAAATATCGGCTAACTTGCATGCACTCTGTGGGATTACTGGGTAGAGGTAGTAAGCGGCTTTGGCTAGGAGAGTGGCAATCAAGCCCAATAAAGCCATGATTTGCTCTAAGTTAGTCATTTTCCAAGGCTCCTCGCGAGCAATGAGCGCATTAGCCCCCTCGAAGACCTTCCATAAATCCTCTAGGTATTTATGGGGCTGCATTGCCTGCATGCTGGTGTCCAAGGATTCAAATAGCGCATTGAGAATGGCATAATCTTGAGCGTAGTGGTGCAATACCTGCGTACTCTCAATGCGCCCCTCAAAGTAACGCCACGCCATCCCACTCAAGCGTTGCACCAAATTTCCTAGCGTGTTGCTCAAATCCGCATTCGATCGGCGCAATAGCGCTTCAATGCTAAAATCTCCATCTTGACCTAAGGGCACTTCGCGCAGGAGAAAATAACGCAAAGTGTCCTTGCCATATTGCTCTGCTATATCTTGGGCACTGATCACATTCCCGATGCTCTTGCTCATTTTCACCCCCTCGATGGTCCACCATCCGTGCACACATAGATGCTTGAAAAGGGGCAGTTTCAAGCTCATCAAAAAGGCGGGCCAATAGATCGCATGGAAGCGCAGAATATCCTTCCCCACAACATGGATGGCATGGTTAAAATGCCCCATTTTCTCTCCATTAGGATAACCCAGCGCACTCACATAATTGAGCAAAGCATCCAGCCACACATAGATGACATGCCTAGGGTCTTGGCATGTTGGAGGGAGTTTGATTCCCCACTCAAAACTGGTGCGTGTGATGGAAAGATCATGTAAACCCTGTTCAATGAAGCGCAGCACTTCGGGCGCGCGGGAGGTGGGTAAAATAGCTTGGGGGTTTTGAGCGTAAAAATCTAAAAGGGATTGTTGGTATTTACTCAGCTTGAAAAAATAGCTCTCTTCCTCCAAAACACTGGTTTCGCGTTGGCAATCTGGGCAACGCGCGTGGCTGGCCACAAAACTCTCGCAACTCACACAATAAGAGCCCCTATAAGTCCCCTTATAAATGTCACCCTGTTCTAACATGGTCTCAAAAGCGCGTTGCACCACAGCTACATGTGCGCTATCCGTGGTGCGGATAAAGTGGTTATAAGGAATATTAAAAAAATCCCATTGTTCTCTAAAGTGCGCGCTAATTTTAGAAGCGTATTCAAAGGGGCTTAGGTCATGCTTTTGTGCGCTTAGAGCGATTTTTTGCCCATGCTCATCGGTGCCTGTTAAAAAAAACACCTCGTGCCCCTGCAAAGTGTGGTATTTTGTCAGCATATCGGCGATAAAAGTAGTGTAGGCATGCCCCAAATGCGGAACATCATTGACATAATAAATGGGGGTAGAGACCAATTTTTGCATGCAATCCCTTTTAAGTCTAAAAACATATAATAGCACAAAAGGATGTCTATGTTAGCCAAGATGTTTTTGAAATCTATGCTCAAGCGCTTTAAAAACGGAGATTACCGCGTGATTTTTTGGGATAAAGAGGTTTATCTCAATGGCACAAAAACCCCTAAATTCACGATTAAGTTCAACCGCCCTCTCAGGATGAGCGATATCAAAAAAGACATGTCCTTGACCATCGCAGAAGCCTACATGGACCGCGTCATCGATATTGAAGGGTCTATGGATGAAGTGGCGCGCGTGCTCTATCTGCATACCAATTACGAACATCTGCACAAACACGACAACGCAATGCCCGTCCAACAGCCCCACAAAGAGAGTTCTAACATTCAAAGTCACTACGATTTAGGCAATGATTTCTATAAACTTTGGCTAGATGAGACACTGAGCTACTCTTGCGCCTATTTTAAAACCCCAGAAGACACTTTGCACCAAGCCCAACTACAAAAACTCGACCATACACTCAAAAAACTTGATCTCAAACAGGGTGAAAAACTTTTAGACATTGGCTGTGGGTGGGGTTATCTCTCTATCCGTGCGGCCCAAGAGTACCATGTCGAGGTAGTGGGCATCACCATTTCAGAGGAACAATTTAAAAAGGCCATCCAGCGGGTAAAAAGCATGGGTTTAGAGGATCGGGTTACCATCAAGCTGTTAAATTACCAAGACCTAGATGGCATGCATGAACGCTTTGATAAGGTAGTGAGTGTGGGAATGTTTGAACATGTTGGCAAGGCAAATCTACCTTTTTATTTTAAAAAAGTGAAAGAGGTCTTAAAGGTAGGGGGGACATTTTTATTACACTCCATTCTGTGTTGCTTTGAGGGTACGACCAATGCGTGGATTGATAAATATATCTTTCCAGGGGGATACC
The DNA here is from genome assembly GCF_017979425.1 of Helicobacter salomonis. GTDB lineage: Bacteria > Campylobacterota > Campylobacteria > Campylobacterales > Helicobacteraceae > Helicobacter > Helicobacter salomonis. The sequence continues at coordinate 45,148 of NZ_JAERIS010000007.1, forward strand.
TACCCTCCTTAAGGGAGGTGATCTCCATCACGGCAGAGAGTGATTTTCACCTGGTCCTGGCCGAAAGTTTACGCCTGCATTATGCTAAAACTCTGGACATTTGGTATCAAAATTTCCTCACACATGAGGAGGAAATAACAAACATGTATGACGCGCGTTTTGTACGCATGTGGGGACTATATTTAAATAGCTGTGCCTCTGCTTTCCGTGTGGGAAGTGTAGACCTCTACCAGCTCTTGTTGACTCATAGTGTGGACAACACCATTCCCTTGACCCATGAACATATCTACCAAACAACGCCCTAATGGCAGGAGGTTCTCAAGGAGTTTGCTTGTGGGTGTATCAGTAGCACAACTTTTCCCAAGTTGTAGAGGTGGGTGTATCCATTAGAGAGATGCCCTGCTTGGCTAGATCCTCTCTGATGCGATCGGCGAGCACAAAATCTTTGAGCTTCTTAGCCTGCAAGCGCAAATCGATTTGGGTTTGGATATGAGTTTTGAGCGCATCATCTACACCCAGCTGGAAGTAGAGTGTGGGGTCTTTACCTCCTAGACCCAAGAGCATTTCTACAAAGGCGAGGTCAGCTAGAATGTTCTGCGCCCTTTGTTTTTTCGCATTTTTATTGAGGGTGTCTAGCTGTTCGTTTGAGTAGTGCAAATGTTCCTCTAACACACTGAGGGCTTTAGAAATATTGAGATCATCTTGCATACACGCGAGCAATGCATGCGTGAAGTCATGTTGGGGTGTTCCAATAGAATTGAGCGCCTTGAGTTCTAAGGCGCGTTTTTTGAGGCGATAAATCTTATCCAAGCGTTTTTTGCTTGCCAATAAATCCTCTTCGTTAAAGTGCAATGCAGCGCGGTAGTGCACGCCTAAGAGATAGTTGCGTAAAATCTCTCCATCATAGACTCGCAAGGCATCCTTAATGTAAAAGCTATTACCCAAGCTCTTGCTCATTTTCTCCCCTGAAATATTCACAAAACCATTATGCATCCAATACTTAGCTAATTCCCGATCAAATGCGCAACGGGTTTGAGAGGCTTCGTTTTCATGGTGAGGAAAGAACAAATCCGATCCGCCCCCATGGATATCAATCTGGTAACTTTGATCTCTGTAAGCGACATTGGCAAAAATCATGCTCGAGCATTCAATATGCCATCCGGGTCTGCCCTTGCCAAAAGGACTCTCATAGCCCACATCATTAGAACCCTTGTAGCTCTTCCAAAGGGCAAAGTCTTTTTCATGGCGCTTTTGAGGGTTATCCTCTAAACGACTCACGCTCTCTTGATCTAAAGAATGCGCGCTCAAAGTGCCATAGGCACGATCCGTGCTGGTGTCTAGGTAGATATCTCCATGGTCGGTTTTATAAGCATGTCCCTTGTCTAAGAGAGCTTGAATCATCGCTACCATGGCATCTAAATGTTCGCTAGCCTTGGGTTCTAAATGCGCGCGTTGCACACCTAGGGCTTGCATATCCGCCAAATAGCTTGCCATGAAACGCACGCTTAAAGCCTGTATTTCCACTTGTTCTGCCTGTGCTTTGGCAATGATCTTATCATCAATATCAGTGAAATTTTTCACCATTTGCACAGCATAACCACTCAGCTCCAAAGTGCGCCAGAGTAGATCAAAGGCGATTGCGCTACGGGCATGGCCTAAGTGCGAGTAGTCATACACCGTGGGACCACAAATATAAATTTTGACTCGATTCTCTTGAATGGGTTGTAAAAGCACTTTTTGTTTTTGTCGGCTGTCGTAAATGTAGAGGGGTTGCATCTATGCCCTTAAGTGAAGTAGTAGAATGTTTGAAATGCTTGTAAACACCACAGAAACAGCACTAACAAAAGGGCTTCAAACGCTAGAAACCCCAGTAGTCCTATTCCTTGTTTGAGAGAAATCATGCCCAAAAAGCGCTTAAAACCAAAAGCCTTGATATTCAAGATACAGAGCATCCATCCGGTTAAACTGCTCGCTAATGCTAGCCCAGCTGCTTGCAAATAGTGCATGCACACCAAAGAGCTTAACAATCCAAAAATCAAAGAATAGAGAGTGATTTTAGCTGCGCGGAGCTGTTGCCCTTGTGCATAAAGCCAAAGCGCGAAAATCTTAGAGAGGCCAAAGGGCAGAAGTCCCACCAAATACATTCTAAAGACAGCTGCACTCTGTATAGTGTCTTGGGCACTAAATCGCCCGTGTTCAAACAAGAGGGCAACGATGAATTCACTCAAGACAATGCCCCCCAAACTGGAACCCAAAAGCGTAAGTGTGAGAAATACAAACGCACTTTGCATGTGTTGCATAGCCTGGGTGTGTTGGCGGTTTTTAAGAGATTTGGCAATGGTAGGAAAGAGCGCAGTTGAAATGGCGATGGCAAAGAGGGCTAGAGGTAATTGGAAAATGCGATTAGCATAATAGAGGTAGGAAATACTGCCCGCGCTCAAGAACGAAGCCAGCAAGGTATCCAAAAAGGCTGAGAGTTGGCTAGCTGAATTGCCTAGCACACTGGGGAAGAATTGCTTGAAAAAGCCCTTGAGCTCAGTTTTGAGATTATTGTTAACGGGAGCTTTAGAGCGCTTGAATCCGTGTTTGAAGCCTAGATAAAAAAGTTTTAAAAAACCTAGGGTGTAGAGAGGGTAAAAATGCACACACACCTGCGCCACCCCACCCCAGAGCACTCCGTAACTCAAATAATAAACTACTTCTAAGGAGTGGTGATCCTGACCGCATAGCAAACCCGTAATCATCCCTATATTGAGCAAAATTGTGTGGTAAGCGCTCACAAAGAAGCTATTTTTATATTGCAAAAGTGTTCCAAAAAAAGTACTCAGAAAAACCAAGAGCAAGTACCAAAAATTCAAGGCCACGATGTCTTGGGCAAGCATAATGGTGTGTGCATCAAAGCCATAGGCGAACATCTTGGTAAACAAGGGGGCATTGTAATACACCGCCAAACTCACGATAACTAGAAACGCACTGAAGATGCCCAAGACGCTCAAGCTAAAGCCAGCCTTATGACGGCTGTGGATAAAAGCGGGCAGAAAGCTCTGGCTAAACGCTCCCTCTGCAAAGATGCGGCGGAAGAGGTTGGGGAATTTGAACGCCACAAAAAAAATGTCACTATATAGCCCACTTCCTAAAATGGACGCGCTCAACAAATCGCGTACAAATCCTGCGACTCGCGAACAGAGAATCCCCGAGCTATTGGTCAGAAAAAATCTTTTGAGCACACAAACCCCTTGTCAGGCCGTTAATTCTAGTCTAAAAAAGATTAATTGGTGTTGTGTTTTTAGCCGATGTGTATTAAGATGCGAATATTTACACAAGGAGTGTGCTTTGGCGAATGGTTTTTATTCTAAGACTGTGCTTGATTGTGGGGATATTCAACTAGAACTTGAAAAAGTAGCGCAGACTCATGGCATTGACATAGAAGATTTGTGGTTTGACCTGCTCAAGGTACACACCTTGATGCGCACGAATCCCAAAGATGTTTTCAAGATTGTAGAGGAGAGCGAAATAAGTCAGATTGACGACGATACATTTTTTGGCGATAAGCAGGTAGAAGTCATTCAACGCTATGACATCTGCATTAAGAAAAAATTATTTACCTACTTCTTTGAACTGGAATTGTCTCCCGAACGGGATGAGCTGTATATCGTCTTTGAAAATCCTTTTGTCATGATAGAAGATGAGGGGTTGTTCAAGGAAATTTGCGCTTCCATTGAAGCCACAATGGCGCATCAGAAAATTTTGTTGCGGCAAATGCAAACCCAACACGCTGCCTTGCACAAGGAGATTGAGCATTGTGTCAAACAGGATCAGCAACCAGAGAGGATCTTGCTCAAGCGTGCCCTTTATCGCCCCAATAAACCCGGTTGCGTGCATTTCCTCTTAAAAAAGGTATGGGAAGAGAAGAACGACCAAAAGGCTCCAGCGAACTCCATTTTTGGAGCGGGCGTGGGTGATGCCGTGCTCGAGTATATCAAGCCCATTGCTGGAGCGAGTGGACCTGATCTCTTGGGACAATTTGTCAAGGTGAAAGAGGAGAATCCCCCTCCGTCCGTTTTTGAATGTAGCACAGATGCCTTTGAAACCAAAGAAAATGAACAAAAGGTAGTGTATTTCTCTAAAATCGCGCAGTATGTCGCTATTGTGGGCAATATTCTCAAGAGTTTTACCAAGGATAGTTATATGGAGATGAAGAGCACTAACACGCCTATGTTTTTGGGGGGAGTGGAAAATGGCATGGTGCTTTACATCAGCGCAAAGAATGAAATTGACAATGCTATTGAAAGTAACTTGCGCATTGAGGCCAAAGAAATTCATGTAAAAGGCAATGTGGGCAAGAATGTCAATTTGGTTGCTAAAAAGGTGATTGTAGAAGGTCAGTTGCATAATGATAGCTCTGTAGAAGCAGATGAAATTTTTGTCAATAATAATAAGGGAACTTGCCGAGGCAATAAGGTGATTTGCAAATACGCTGATAGAGGCACGATTATCGCCCAAACTTGTGAAATTGATGCGGGCAGTGGAGCACAAGTCTTTGCTAAAGAGATCAATGTGAAACAGCTCAAATCTAACAACACACTTCACTTTTCCAGCAAGTGCATGGTGGATTATGTCGATGGAAGCGAAAATAAATTCTATTTTTATGCCTTTGCTGATCCTGATTCCAAACGCATCTTGGAAGAGACCAAAGCGGGAATGGCTCAATATAAAGAGAAAGCGCAAAGCGTCATGGCTCAGTACCAACAACTCAATTTACTTGTGCGGCAAAATCAAGGCACCATTGATAAAATTAAAAGCGCAGATGTTACCACACGAAAAGCGTTAATGGAGGACGAGTCGATCCAGCGCATTTATCATGATTTTATGGATTGTCTGCGCCGCATCAAAATTTTGCGTCTTTATGTACTCAAGATTCAGGAAGTCAATCGCAAATTTCTAGATCGCCTTGTATCCTTGGAATCCCGCATGCGAGATGCACGGCTTTCTGCTAAAAGCGCGTGGAGTGCGTTTAATACCATCGCGTGCAATCGCCTATACACCGGTCGCAATAACCAAACCTTGCAGACAGAAAAGGGCGAAATGGTCGACTTTAGACTTGATGGAATCCAACTGGTTCGCGCAAAACACCAAATGGATGATTTCAAACAAATAGATTTAGAGGGCGGGGCGTGATAGTAGGGCTGGTGGGATGTGTGGAACGTATCGAGCCCACTTTTATAACGCTCTATGTCAATGGGGTAGTTTATGGAGTGCATGTGAGCTTGCGCACCAGCGCGTGCTTGCAAGTCAATCAGGAAGTGCGCTTAGATACGATCTTGGTGCTCAGGAAAGATGCTCAAAATCTCTTTGGTTTCCTAGAGTCTGAGGAGTGCACCCTCTTTGCGCGTCTACTTAAGATCAATGGAGTGGGGAGCAGAATTGCCCTGGCTATTCTCTCTGTTTACAGCGTGCAAGACTTTACTTTTCTTTTAGAAACGCGCGATTTAAAGGGATTGCAAAAAGTGCCTGGAGTGGGGAGTAAACTTGCAGGTAAGATTATGTTAGACTTGGAGGGCTACTGGGAGCACAGCGTGGTTTCCAATCCCCATACGGCAGAGGCGATTTTGGCCTTGGAGAGTTTGGGCTTTAAAAGCACTCAAGCGCGTCAAGTGTGTGTGTCCCTGCCCAAGGGGCTTGACACGCAAGAGATTATCAAGCAAGCATTACAGCAATTGAGGTGAATATGCAACGGGCATGGCATCTGCGCAGTTGGCGCGATTTTCCTATTTTACAGCAGCCTAGTTACCCTGATCTGCTCGCCCTAGAGAGGGTTGAAAAGACCTTGAAGAGCTATCCCCCTTTGGTCTTTGCCAAAGAAATGCGCAGTTTACAAGAGGCGCTCAAACAGGCTAGTCGCGGTAAGGCGTTTTTATTGCAGGGGGGGGATTGTGCGGAGAGTTTTGAGAATTTTAGCGCAGATGGGATCAGAGACCTTTTTAAGGTCATCCTGCAAATGAGTGTTGTGCTAGCCTTTGGGGGGCGTTGTCCCGTGATTAAGGTAGGACGCATCGCAGGGCAATTCGCCAAACCTAGAAGTCAGGAGAGCGAATGTGTAGATGGGGTGGAGGTGCCTATTTATCGTGGGGACATGGTCAATGGTGTTGATGTGAACGCCCGCCAAGCTGATCCACAGAGATTATTGCAGGGTTATCATCAGAGTGCGGCAACTCTCAATTTATTGCGCGCCTTTGCCAAGGGGGGGTTAGCAGACCTGGCCGAAATACATCGCTGGAATTTGGATTTTGTCAAGAGTAACGATTTGGGTCAACAATACGAGAACCTGGCAATGCAGATCACCCAAGCTTTAGATTTCATGCAGGCATGTGGGGTGGCTGACCTGCCCACCCTCAAAGAAACCGATTTTTACACCAGCCATGAGGCGTTGCTGCTTCACTATGAAGAGGCTCTAACGCGCCAAGATAGTTTAACTTCTCAGTGGTATGGCTGCTCTGCCCATATGCTTTGGATTGGGGATCGCACTAAGGGTCTAGATCAAGCTCATGTAGAGTTTTTAAGAGGTGTGGGCAATCCCATAGGAGTCAAGATTGGTCCTAGCGCTACATTAGAGCAACTCCTAGGACTCTGCGAGATTCTCAACCCACATAATGAGGCGGGTCGTTTGAGTTTCATTGTGCGCATGGGATCAGCCTTACAGGAAAAATTCCCGCCTCTCTTGAGCGGGGTGTTGGAGGCACAAAAAGAAATTGTGTGGGTTTGCGATCCCATGCATGGCAATACGATCAAGACTAGGAGTGGTGTAAAGACGCGTTCATTCACCCAAATTGTGCAGGAAGTGAAGGATTTTTTTGCGATTCATCGCGCGCAGGGAAGTTGTGTGGGGGGTGTGCATTTGGAAATGACAGGCTGTGATGTGACAGAATGCATTGGGGGGTCTCAGGCCATTACAGAGGAAACTCTTCAACACAATTACCATACTCAATGCGATCCTAGACTCAATGCCACACAGGCCCTTGAACTCGCTTTCTTACTCGCAGACATGCTCAAGCACAACGCACGTATGACGGTCGGTTAAGATTTTTAGCTACAATACCACCTTTACACTAGATTTGTGAAAGGACCTGCATGCGTTGGTTATTACTGGTGGGTGCATTGGTGATTATTCTCAATGGGTGTGCGGAAAGTAAAGCACAAATCCTAGAGGACGAGCAAGATTACAAGCCTTCAGAGAAGACCATCTGGCAACCCGAACAAAAATGAGGTATCAAGGTGCGATGCCCGGCTGATCAGCTTGACGGGCATTGTCGCAATCCTGCTTAAAGCTCTGGCTCATGTAGTTAATCTTTAGTGTGGACTGAAAAGCTTCTTGGCATCGTTTGAGCATTCTAGCACGGGCTTTAGGGTGGGTGCGGTAGTGTTCTATGGAGTGGGGCAGGCTCCAGTGAAACTCCATAGGGGGCAGGCGTTCACCTGGACTCCCCTCACACTCGTCGCTACAATAACCGCTCTGAGCGTGAAGAACGCCTGCTAAGAATAAAGCTAAAAATATCCCTTGCATTTTCATTGTAAATCCCTTTATTCTAAATTCAAATGTCTAAGGAGTAACCAGCGGATTGTCAAATAAAGCCCGATAATTTTACAGCTCTCTAAAAGCCAAAATACAACGATGGCATGTTTTTCTAAAAAAGGCAGTTTGAGATAGAATTCTATATATCCGTAATCTAATGTGTGCTGGTAAAATTGATAGAGCCAACGGGAGGGCAAATCCAGGAACACACTAATCAGCACGAAAAGCGCTAAACCTATGAGCTTACGCAGGCGTTTTAATTTGAAGGCGTGCAACAGACTCAAGACCAGGAGGAATTTGAGATAGAGCAGAGCAAAGAAAAAGAGAAGAGTGAGAGCGTGCTTGCCAAATTGTGTGCAATTCTTATAGAGAGAACTTAAAAGAGCATGGAAAAACTCATGGCTGTGGTTAAGCGCATAAGAGAGTGCAAGAGCAAGCAATAAGAAGAACAGACTAAGCACGATCCAAAAGAGGTTAATCATAAGTTTGGGCAGTAGGATTTGATCCACACTCAGAGGTAAACTCCATGTCAAGTAGGCCTGTTTTCCAAAGAGTGTTTCTGATAAAGAGCGTAGAAGTGCTACAATCAAACACACGACCAAAATTCCACTGCCAAAGAAAAACAGCATCTCGCCCAAAAAATCTAAAGCCAGCCAATCTTTGCTGACCAATAGGGTACAAATTAACAAAAAGACTTGAGTTCCCACAATGGGCGTGTAACTATCTAAGAAATCATACTTAAAAATATGCTTCATGCAATATACCCCCTATAAAGCTGCTCTAAGTCCATTTGTCTGACATCATGGCAAGCCATAATGCGCCCTGCTTTCAAAAAGATGGCTTGATCGATATAGCCCTGCACATCGTGAATTAAATGTGTGGAAAGCAACACACTGGCATGGGCACATTCCTCCGCAATGAGTTGTAAAATCTCTGCGCGCGCGAGCGGGTCGACTCCACTCAAGGGTTCATCAAAAAGAAATAGCCGCGCCTTACGCGCCAAAATAAGCAAGAGTTGAAATTTTTCCTGTGTCCCCTTAGATAATCGTTTAAAAGACTGCTTCAAGGGAATTTCAAAGCGCTCTAAGAGCTCTAAGGCGCGTTGAGCTTGGAAATCTGCGAAAAAATCTGCATAAAAGCGCACCATCTCTTGTGCACTAGCATGGGGGGGCATGCAACTATGTTCGGGAAGATAAGCTACACATTGTTTAGTAGCCACCCCCACATGTTGGTTGGCGATGTGAACCTCACCCTCATAGCGCACACACATGCCTGCAAGAATTTTGAGTAAGGTGCTCTTGCCCGCACCATTAGGCCCTAAAAGTCCAATCATCTTAAAGGTAGGGAGTTCCAAATTGAGATGATCGAGCGCCCGATGCCTACCATAGGACTTGCTCAAATTATGGAGGCGAATCATCAATAAGAAAACTTGGTAAAGAGCACAAGGGAAGAATTCCCGATATTGCTCATCACTTTGGGAGAATAGGAGTAGACATAGCCAATTCCTGCGTCTAAGATCATCTGTTGGTACTGCCATACCTTGTAGTTAGTCATGATGGAGTACTCCTGGTAGATTCCATAGGCTACCATTAAGTCGACACGAACCTTCTTGGTTTTCATGCCTCCAAAGAGATAGCCCGTATAGGTACCATTAGCAAAGTAGATTGCAGGCACACCCACAGAGTTGATTCCCCGTCCATAAAACTTGCTCTTGTCGTCAAAAGACCAAAAAAAGCCCTTGCGCCCCGACGCAGGCACAGCATAAAACCCTAAGCCAAAATTGAAAATTTTGTATATAAAAGTCTGATCTGCCCAAAACAATCCCCCCTGAGACTCCTGCTTGATTCCGCCTGTGGCTCCGTATTGATAGATTCCATGCACAATTGTGTAAGATTTGAAATGCTGGGGCAAGTCATGCTGGTATTGTGCTTTAAAGCCCAATTGAAAGAGTGTTCCAGTTGCAGGGAGGGGGAGTTTGGTATCTGCGAGCAAAAAGGGAGAGATTTGTAAGCCCTTATTGGCATAGCCCATGCCAAAGGCAATTACTTCTCCGCCCACATATTTCTTTTTAGACACTGGATCGTAAGAAGCTAACGCGTTGATGCTGGTGGCAATACGGGGTCCCTGCAAATCATTGCCCTGATAACCATTGTAGAGCATGGAATCCATGAAAATCCCCCAAAAGCGAAAATCATTGCGATGGATGAACAAACTCCCACCCTGGATATTTCCCTGAATCCAATCAAAATCCACAAAGTTGGTGTCAAAGCGCCCCATAGAAAATTTGAGTCGTTGGGTGTCAAACTTGACATAGGCATCTGAAATATCCCCCATGCTCAAGTAGGGGCGCATATTGCTCTCCACACTCCCCAAGACATTTCCCACGCTTACAATGGGTTGAAAGCGTTTGTTATGGCTGTAGACATTCCATGCCCCAATTGCCCCAATTCCAAAGGCCCAACCATTGTTAAAGGAGAAATTAGTCCCTACGCGTGCGTCAAATCCCACATAGCCATGTGTGCGGTGTTCAAGACCCTGGTTGTAAATCATACCCAGATACCCAAAAGGGTCCATCACAATCTCTGCCCCCCTCAAAGGTAGACCCCACATTAATACAGCGGCAAAACAACGCTTCAGATTCGACAAGACCCATCCAACTCTATATGAAACGCCCATCCTTAAGAACCCCAAAGGATACCAACACGAAGGGCTTTGTGTTTGATAATGCCTACAGCGACATCTCTACCGATTGTAGCACAATTAAAGCCACTAAGTGCTTACACCTCCGCTTCAAAGGGCGGAGTTTTCGTGCATTTAGATAAATTGACCCTACAAATACTCAAAAACATGCTAAAATGGCAATCGTGTTTAGTAGGTGGAGCTCCTGCTTAAATTAGCTTGACAGGCATGCGAAGTGTTTTGTGCTTTTGAGGGCAGAAATACGAGTAGGCATGAATGAAACAAAAATGTAGCAGAAATCCTAGCTCTACAAAGTTTTGTGAATATAGAGCAGAATCTCTCATGATTGGGATTTAGTCTGTAAGCGGTACCATCAGGCGTGTTTACTCGTCTTTGCTGGCTGGGCATTTCACTTAAGAATTTGGTTCTGCCTTCTTGTTCTATCTGACACAGGATATTAAGATGAGTTTCAAAGAAAAAATCGCGTTAATGTTGGTGGTGGTGCTGGCCGCGAGTTTCATGGCATTTGGCACATTTGTAGAACGTTTCACAAATAAAATCATCAAACAAAATTCTGAGGAACACTTGCTCGAAATTGTCAAAGCCAATGTAAATTGGATTGTAGCTTGGAATCAGAATACTCACAAGCTTTTCAAGGCAGCTGTGGAAAAAGTACGCGATGATTGGGAGGGAAACACGGATACGCTCTTAAAAAATCTCAGGTATATAGGTAAAAATTTAGACGCTCTGCATGTCTACATTGGTTTGAGTGATGGTTCTTTTATCTCCACTTTGGGGCCTCCTCCTTCTGGTTATGATCCCAGAGTACGAGGATGGTATAAGGAGGCACATACCCAAAATCAGATTGTGATTTCTGAGATTTACAAGGATGCTTATACAGGTAAACCCGTGATTACTTATAGTGAACCCTTGGTCGTGCAGGGACAATTTCTAGGGGTCATGGCTGCTGACCTCCCCTTAGACTTTTTTGAAGAACATGTCAAGCGGATGATCACTGAAGAGGGAGGAGGGTTGGATCTCATCGATCGCAATGGTTTGGTCTTGGGTTCTAATAAGCTTAAACCAGGGACGAACATTGCCGATGCGGGCTCATTTCTCAAGGGTGTTGCCCATAAATTGCTCAACACACAGCAGGGAGTGTTGCATGGCCATAAGGAAATTGACCATTCTCTACTTGTCTACACAAGCGTAGCTAATAGTCATTGGAAAGTGATTGCACGCATTCCTACTGAAATCGCATTCAGGAATATTAAAAAATTACGGGCACTCATGTTGGTAGTATCATTAATGGCTCTCTTTATTACCCTGAGCATCATGTTGTCCTGGATTTACTATTTAATGCGCCCCTTGGATCGTCTCAAGCGTTTGAGCTTGGATCTCACCACAGGAAGTAGAGATTTGACCAAACGACTTCCTTGCACCAACAGGAGCAAGCGCAATGAGATTGTGACCATCACACGCAATATCAATACCTTTATTGAACAGATACAGACGGTGATGTATCACATCAAAGAGATAAGCAGTCAACGCGCTAAGGTGTCCAGCACGCTTATAGAAAGCACTACGAGCGTACTTGCCCGTGCTAACCGTGCGACTGCTGTTGTGGAAGAGGCTGTTAAGCGTAGCCAGCACAATATTGATACTATTCTGGAATATGTTAAAGGCGTGGAGAGCAATAATCAAAAGCTCAATCAGACTGGTACTTATCTGGACACCGCACACGATCAAATGAGAGAATTAAGCGTCCGCTTAGAACACAATGCCAGTCAGAGCATAGAATTTGCACATAAATTAGAGGAGACCGCCAAGAGTACAGAGAGTATTAAGGAGGTCTTGACCATCATCAATGACATCGCTGCCCAAACTAATTTGCTTGCTCTAAATGCCGCAATCGAAGCTGCTAGAGCTGGTGAACACGGGCGGGGTTTCGCTGTAGTGGCCGATGAGGTGCGTAAACTCGCTGAGAAAACGCAAAGCAGTTTGACCAGCATTGATGCCACCATCAGTGAAATGGTACAGGGTGTGGAGGATATCAACGAGCATTTAGGGCAAAATGCTAAGGAACTCAACCAAACTTCCCAGCTTGCGATCAGTGCGCAAGAGGTCATGCAACAAAGCGTCAAGGAGATTTCTAAGGCGATTCAATATGCCAGCGAGGATACCCAGCGTTTGCAGGGAGTTGTGCAGGATAGCCGTAATATTAACGAAGAGGTAAAGACACTCAGTACTCTAGCGCATTTAGAACAGGAGGACATTGAAAAAATGCGTAAGACCAGCACATCTTTAGATGACTTATACGGCGCATTAGGGGTTGAGATCGATAAATTTAAGGTATGAGTGTGATGAGAGCAATATTTTTTGCACTAATTTGGGCCGTGTATCCTCTATGTGCTCTGGATTATTTTCAGGCCCTAGATCAGGTGAAGCGGTGGTCAGATGATTTTGTGCGCCAACAGGGTTATAACTCACTAGAAAATGGTAATTATAGTGTGTACTCAAAGGCTACGGGCTATTCTTTTTCGATCCAGAATCGATACTATATGTTGCTCTATGTGATCAACACGATCAAAGACAACACCCGTCCACCCGTCGTGTGCACGGGAGTCCTCTTTAACGAGAAACTTTACAGGGGTTTCTGCTTACGGGGCTATGAAAAACTAAATGTGGAAAGCACTAAAAACACTCTGCTGATTAAGCTGGTCCAGACTGGCGTGCACACACCCACTTCCAGCACAAGCGCACAAGCTCTCTTAGCCTTTAAGAATATTGAGGGCACTTTTTATCTCACCCGTTATGCCAAGCAAACTTTGGATAGCACTCTTTTTCCCAGTGCAGCCCCCAAAACCTTTTATGAGCAAGAGAGTCCTATTTACGCGATGGGCGATGTCAATGACAAGCTGTTAGAGAAATTGCAAAATCAGCCCGCTAGCCTCGCTAGTGCGCGCAAACCTCAAAACTCTACATGTTTCAAAATGGACATCAATAACTCCAATGACTCTACCCCCTGTGAGTCCGAATATAGAACCAAAAACGAAGACCTGCTCTCCTTCAATGTAGGCAATGATCGTTATAGCTTTAGCAAACGCACGACTTATGTGAATAACCCCAATGATCCCAATTCTATCTGCGTGCTAGCGCGCCACAATGGCAAATTACTCAGTCGAACCCTCTGCATCCATCAAGGGCAAGTGGATTTAGCCTACAAATCCCCTTATTTGACTTTTGAGATGGGACAACACGACCCCTCTGCCGACAATATCTACACTAAACTCTATGTAACTTTCAAACTAGTAAAGGGCACTTTTTATCTGCATCAATTCAGCCAGCAATTCTTTAGAGTGGGTGATAATGGGGATAAAAAGGTGGTGCGCACTTTGATTTTTTATCGCCAAAGCAGAGACGATCCCCACAGACATAACCTAATGTCTTTGGACAGCTTGGAGCCGGGGTTTACTCAAGAATTGCAAGCACAGTGTTTTGACAGGGGATATTGCGTGGATTGAGGCGTCTGAGGATAACTCAGACAAAACACCTAGCACGCTAAACTAGAGTTTTGCCACTCGCGTGCTAAAGCCCCTAGCTTTAGCTAAGGGGAGTATGTCAACTTTTTCTATACTCCTCCATTTTACGCCAACAATAGCGCAACAAAGCTCCGTATTGGCTTGAGGAGTTATTTTGTGGCGCGCTCTGCACTTGGGGAGCTTGTGTTGTTTGGGGAATCTGTTGGCTCTGTGGGGTTTGTTGGATTGGTGTTCTTTCTACGATTTGAAAACCCTCAGGGTAAGTCATTAGATGAAGATTTTCTGCATGTCTAACAAAATGCTCTAAAGCTTGTTGCACGGCTTCTTGACTGAGATCAAGATTGGTTGTAATTTGTATTGTTGCGGGAATTGAAAAACTTTCTTGATCGCTGGCAATCACAAAGCCATGCCCTGCGTCAATATCTAGCCCTGCTTTGTCTATAAACCACTCCCAAAAGCTTTCAGGCTTAAATCCCTGCCACAATTCTCCATTACACCGCAACACCTCAAAACCACTAGGTTGAAACACCCCCGCCCCGATTTGACCATTTACATGCACGATTAAAAAATTAGCCATCGACCTTTCCTACGGCAACGGGTTTTTCAAATTTTTCCACTTCTTGATACACTTCTTTAGCACTCATGTCCGGGTTCAAGGCTTGATACATGTCATTGAGCTTATCAGAAACTAAAATACGATCAGCCGTACTCTCTAACTTACCCTCCAAATACTGGGTGAGCTTGTCCATGTCTGCACCCTTAAAATTATCTAACACACCATTTAAAACTTGGGCTTTTTGCTCTGGCGTGCCCCCAGCACCTTCTACATGCGCGCTAAGACTTACCCAGTTCTCAGGGCTAAGTTCTACTCCCTTTTTTTCCTCAATAGCTTTAAGCGTCCCAGCCGCGCCTAGCGCAATATATTTGAGTTTCTCTACATCGCTCCATTTTAGTTTGTCTTCTTTGGAGGGTTTCTCCACATTGGCGCGCGCATAGTCAATAAAGGCTTGGTAGCTCTCAAACTCTTCGGGCTTTTTATTGCATTTTGTCATTTGATAGTCCAAGTCCTCTATATCATCCACTTTGTCTTCTTTCCCAAAAATGCCTAATACTTGCGCTACTACGAAGATCACACTTACAATGGGCAACAAACCTGACCCCAAACCTGCTAAAGCCGCCCCCAGACTGGCTAGTCCTGCGCCTATACTGCTGGCTAAACTTCCAATAGCACTACATGCTGCACTACACACCGCACTAATTGCTACCCCTACTGCACTCCAAAATCCCAGTTCTAGCCTTCTCTTGATTTTTGCAAGGCATCAAATGCCGCTTGTTTTTCCTCTATGCTCTTTTTCATCGCCTCAATCTCGGCTTTGTATTGCTCGAATTTAGGTGGTTGTTTGGGCATTACAGATTCTTCACGCACCGCTTGTGTGCTATTACGATGGTATTCCATCACCACACTCCAAAATCCCATACTCACTCCTTAAAATTTTTTCAAACACTCTTTTAAGCGCAAATTTCCATGATCGCTGTATTCGATCTCTTTCTCCTGCGTATTAAGTGCTTTATTGAGCACAAAGAGTAAAGCCTTTTTGGTCTGTTCAGGCAGACCGCTATTAGCGTAGAGTTTGCGCATTAAATAATCGGCCAAATACTCCAAATTGTGGGGCACCTTAGCCTTAAGGGCACGCACAGGCTCTAGCTTGATATGGTTGTCCTCAAAAACCTTTCTCCACGCCAAGCTAAAGCTATAAAAATCATAACTCAAGGCTTGCTCCACTTCCTCTAAACTGGGTTCTTTGTGTTCTAAAGATAACAGCACCCCGCTTTTATACTCGCGTTGATAAAACTTATGCGCCCTATGTGCAATCAAGGCTACATCGATACCCTTGGCGCTGGTGTCGGTTTGGGGGGTGATTTGCACCTGAATGGGCTTTAAAAAGTCGGGGTTAAAAACAGCAATGTAAAGTCATAGGAATATATGAAATTTTCATTAGCCGTTCTTGCCACAAAAGCCCAATTTTTGCTAGAATAGGCATCGCCTTTAGCAGGTAGAGTTCTTGCCGCATTAGTGCTATGGATGAAACAAGAATACAGCAGAAATCCCAGCTTGTAGGATTTTGTAGGTCTGTAAGAACGGCTTCTTATTGTGCTATTGCATGCCTATCATGACATAGCGCAAGTATGTCTTTTTGCTTTTTTCATTTACCACTCGCGCCGTGATAAGGCTAGCACCAACATAGCTGTGCTAATATTTGTGCAATCAAGGGGTAATACCCTTGGGGTTGGGGCATCAACCTTTG
>NZ_JAERIS010000048.1 GCF_017979425.1 Helicobacter salomonis
TTGAGTTTAAGGCTGACCTTAAGCCCAAATACAGAGAATTTAAGGCAGAATGCCCACATAGGATCACGATCATGGTTGCGCATGACCGCTCCTTTCTGCCCGGGGGTGATATAGGTTTCCCGGGCCCTCCTATTCTATAGAAATCGTACACGGAATGCAAGTTACCCCAGCGCATTTCAATACTCCCTAGATGCTTTTGTGCTCATTTGATCCCATGTGTCTTTTCCAATATCTCTTTAGCCAACTGCGTGTAAGCCAAAAATTCGCTCACTTGCATGTGCATCACTTCTGTGTACCCAAAGTGCAGGGCATAGCCTAGCAAGGCTACACCCTCTCTGAGTTTTTTGCTTCAATGCCTCTGAATTTGGCAATTGTTTTAGCCAGTTTCTCAAACTCTTCTAGGGGCAGGGCATTGATGAAGCGCTCATCAATCTCGCCCATGGAGCAGTCAAACAAAAGGCTCTTAATTTGAGAGACATCATCGCCCGCCTTCATGGCTTTTTGCAGCTGAAAAAGAGTAGGTTCGCTGAGCTCTACACTCTGCCCGTCTCTAAATTGAAAAATTTCGTGGTGCAATTTCAAAGGTGTTAAAGGCATTGAAACTCCTTGTCTTAACTGATATTTCGATTAATAGCCGCAAACTGATTTTCTCCATTGATGCTAAAGGTGGCGTTAGCCTTGTCATAACTGATCATCTCTTCCTTGTCTAACTTGTATTTGAACACCACCAAACTCATCTCTAAACTGATTTCTACTTCCTTGCCCATCTCGGCCTTAGAGGGCTCACAAGACTTCACAGAGCCCTCTAGCGTGCTCTCTACCTGAATTTCTTTGGGCAAGCCATTTTCATCAGCTCCACTGATATTGTGTTTGAGCGTGATCTTGGCCACTTTAGACTTTTTCAAGGTGTTGAAAATCTCCTTACTCATGGCCTGAAAAGTTATCTTGGCACTCAGAGGTTTGATAATGGGCAAAGCCCGCTCGTACTTGCCAATGCTGGCATTGGCCTCCAAAGTTTCAAACTCAATCTTGGGAGGTTCAAAGTCTTTTAAGACCCCTGCATAGCCATTCCCCTCAATGAAAACATTCCCACCTGTGAAGGCCTGGGGTTCAATGCGTGTCATGCGCTCTCTCCATTGACTTGTTTGATGAGTTCTGTGCCATACTTGCTGACACGATAGATTTTATTGACAATGCACCCCACTAAAGGCATTTCTTGTATTTCTTGTTGCACGTAGAGCACCCCTTCCATGATGGTTTCATTAGTATTCATGTCAGGTGGCAGGCTCATCTGATAGCCCACTACCACATTATTAGCCACCAGACGGCGATAGAAGGCATCTAGGCTGTCAGTCACTTCTTTGAGCGCGTCGTTGAGTTGCAGATCAATAGCGCGCTTTTGGCTGGCTAGAATGCTCTCAATGATGGTATCAAAGATCACAATGGAGTGCAGGCTATCAATGCCCAAATCCTTATCTC
>NZ_JAERIS010000008.1 GCF_017979425.1 Helicobacter salomonis
CTTCAAAATGTAGCCCCGTGGTGGGCTCATCTAAGATATACAGCGTTTTGCCCGTGTCTTTACGACTCAATTCTTTAAGTTTAATCCCTAGGGCTTTTTCGCGTTCCACCACTTTAGCGCTGCGTTGATCAAGCAGGCTTTGGGTTTGGTTTTGGAGAGTTTGGAGTGTGAGGGCACGCTCTTGGAGGGCCTGCAGTTGGCGATCAATCTCGGCTTTACGGGATTCAAAAATCGCGTTGCACTGCAAGAATTGCTGGGCGGGAGTTTCTTTTACTTGGGCGGGAGTTTCTTTTGCCAAGAGAAATGCGCCCATAAACCACACACACCATCTAAACATGCGCTCCCCTTTGGTTTTGGATAAATACACTCGCGCCAATGGCATCCATCTCTTTATGCTCTAGTTTTTTCAAGCGTGCTAACTCTTTTTGGGTCTGTAAAGTCTCTAAATAAAGAATTTTCTCATACTCCATGCTAGCCTCTTTGTAAGCTTCTTGCAAACGCGCCCCCTTTTGCTCTAGCTCGGCGATTGCGATCTGTGTCTGCGTGAGCGCGTAGCGGTAATTATGTTTCAGAGCGTTGAGCTGGGTAAAGCCATGCATACCTCCTTGGGCAGGCACGCTTAAGTCGCATAATTGTGCATTTAGGGCATGCAGTTCCTGCTCTTTATGCGCGATCTGAGCGCGGTTGTTGGCGATGTCAATTTGGGCGCGCTGCATGGCTTGGCGTTTGATTTTGAGCAGGGCTTTAAATTGGCTCATCGTAAAATCATTTTCTCTCGCTTGGGACTGGTGGAGATCGCACTGATTCTCACACCCACAAGCTCTTCTAGGGCGTTGACATAAATTTGTGCTGCTTGGGGCAAGTCCTGAAAATGGCATGCATCTGCGCTGCGTGTCCAGCCTGCAAAGCGTTTATAAAGGGGTTTGACTCCTTCTAGGGAGTGGGGCATGTGGCTGATAGTTTGCCCCTCTTTTTCATAACCCACACAGACTAGAATTTCTTCCAAGCCATCTAAGACATCTAGTTTCATCAAAACTAATTCTGTGCATCCATTGAGGCGACAGGCATAGCGCACTGCGACAGCATCAAAATACCCACAACGGCGCGCACGCTGGGTAGTCGTGCCAAATTCATGCCCTTTTTCACGCAACCACTCTCCCACAGCTCCTTTTTCTTCGCTAGGAAAAGGGCCATTGCCTACGCGCGTGCAATAGGCTTTAGCCACTCCAATGATCTTGTCAATGTCTTTCACGCTCAAACCACTCCCACTACACGCCCCCGCGCTAATCGTGGTAGAGCTAGTAACAAAGGGATAAGTGCCAAAATCAATGTCAAGCATACTCCCCTGTGCTCCCTCTAGTAAAATGCGCTTACCCTCTTGCACTCCCTCCCAGAGCATGCGCGTTGTGTCAGCGATGTAGGGGATAATAGTAGGCGCATAGGTGTGCAGATAATTTTCTAGCATAGAAGTGTCGTGTAAATGGGCGAGGGTAGCGATTTTCTCTTGTAAAATCTTAGGCTGGAGTAAATCCCCCATACGCAAACCCACACGCCCAATTTTATCCTGATAGGCTGGCCCGATGCCCTTGCGTGTCGTGCCAATCGCGCTTTGGGCTTCTTGGCGACTCTCTAACATTTGGTGGTAGGGCAAAATCAAATGAGCGCGCTCGCTCACGAATAATCTGCCTTGTAGGTTGTCAAAGGGGGCAATTTCTTGAGCTAACGCGTCCAAAGCAATCACCACGCCACTTCCAATGACATTCTTGCACTGAGGGTAGAGCACACCTGAGGGGATGAGGTGCAGGGCATAAGTATGTCCTTTAGCCACGATGGTGTGCCCTGCATTGTGCCCCCCTTGAAAACGCACCACAAAATCGTAGTCTTGTGCCAAGCGGTCTACTAACTTACCCTTGCCCTCATCGCCCCACTGTACCCCTACAACCACATCAGCCATCTTGATCCTTAACTTCTAAATTAGACAAAGAGCGATTGCACGCTTTCATTATGGTAAACACGGCGAATCACCTCTGCAAACAGGGGTGCAACGCTCAAAATCGTGATTTTTGGGTGAGGACCTTTGAGCGGAATCGAGTTACTCACCACCACCTCATCAAGATCACTCTCCTTAATGCGTTTGAGGGCATTGCCACTCAACACCGCATGCGTGCCCAACGCCATCACAGAGTGCGCACCTTTTGCCTTGAGCATACTAGCGGCCTTACAAATAGTTCCAGCTGTATCGATCATATCATCTACCAAAATCACATCGCGCCCCTTCACTTCCCCAATGATATTCATCACTTCTGATTCGTTAGCTCTTTCACGCCGTTTATCCACGATAACCAAATCCATGCCAATTTGGCTAGCAAAATAACGCGCGCGCGCTACGCCCCCAATATCAGGGCTAGCCACCACGGGGTTTTTAAAATCCTTAGAACAAATATAATCTCTAAAAACAATCGATCCGTAAAGATTATCCACAGGAATGTTAAAAAAGCCCTGGATTTGCCCGGCATGCAAGTCCATAGTGATCACACGATCGATGCACACGCTCTGCATCAAATCGGCCACCAGTTTGGCGCTAATAGGCACTCTGGGGGCGGCTTTGCGATCCTGTCTGGCATACCCAAAATAAGGCACAACGGCGGTGATGGAGTTGGCCGAAGAGCGGCGCAACGCGTCCACCATCACTAGGAGCTCCATGAGATTATCGTTCACGGGTGCGCATGTGGGCTGTACAATGTAGACATCTCGGCCTCGCACCGATTCGCTGATTTGCACATTGATCTCTCCATCACTAAAACGCCCCAAGATGGCTTTAGAGAGCCCGACACTGAGGTGTTTGGCAACTTCCTTACCAAAGCTAGGGTGTGCACTCCCGCAAAAAATCTTAAAGCTCCGTGTTCGCATACACATTCCTTTCATGGGGTGAAATAGGTTTTTCCCTTTTCCTGGAGTTCTTGATAGATCGCTTCAAAGTCCACACCATAAACGCGGGTATCACCAATCACACTGATAAAATTCGTGTCCTTATAAAAACGGGGCACTAAATGCCCGTGCAAGTGCGCGCTAATACCCGCCCCCCCCGCATCCTTGAGATTAAAACCTAGATTGATGCCATCTGCCCCAAAGGCGTAGAGTAATTGCACACCCTCATACATGCGCTTTTGTAAATGTTGCCAATCTTCCAAGCTCAAAAGTTCTGGGCTATCCACATGTTGGTGAGGGATCACCATGAAATGCCCTGGATTGTAAGGGTAGCGATTCATCACCACAAACACGCGCGCATCGCGATATAAGACATGGTTACTTTTATCCAAATGGGCCGTCTGACTGATGGCGCAAAACACACAACCCTGTGTGTGTGTGCCTTGTAGATAGGAGCTTCTCCATGGCGCGTAGAGTCGGTGCATGGTTGTCCTTTAAATATAATTGGGCGCGTCGTTGGCAAATAAAATAAGGTCTTGTGCCAGCGTAACGCTTTGGAGGGTTTGTTCTAATTGTGCCTTATCTTTTAAGAAAATCTTTTGAGGTTTGTGGATAGCTTGACCCAACACTTGAATGTTGAGCTCCCCAGTAATGATGGCGATGTCAAAGACCTTGTCGATCGCCTCGCCTAGCGTGGTATTAGACGCTTCATCGCTTTCTACCAGGCCTGGGGTTACAATCACCTTACGCCCTGGATAAAGACTACACAAACGCACCCCCTCTAGCATTCCCTTCAGATTGCCATTAAAACCATCGTCAATGATGATTTTGTTATGGGTATGCAGGACATGCAGGCGATGGGGGACGGGATTGAGTTTGGCAACCAAGCGTTGTAATTGTGCAATGGGGATACCAAAGTGAAAACCAACCATGACGGCCAAACTGATATTTTCCACATTAAAAACCCCTAAAATTTTGCTCTCAAAGGGAACCCATTTTTGATCTAAAAAGAGCTCAAAACGCGTGCCCTCCAAAGTGGCTTCCACCTGCCTAGTTTGGCCTGGATAGAAAGTAATTTTATCTTGATGTGCGGATAAAAAAGGTTCCAAAGCTTGACTCTTATAACAAAACGCCTGCTCTAAGCGCGCCGAATCGAGCAACTCGGCCTTGGTCTGGGCTACATTCTCCAAGGTCTTGAAATATTCAATATGCTGTTTACCCACTTCGGTGATGATGGCATAATGGGGTTGTAAAAATGTGGTGATTGCCTTGATATCTCCGGGTTGGCGCGCGCCCGCCTCCGCAATGTAGAGTGTGGCATTTTCTCCTAGATTTTGGTTAATATCACGACTCAAGCCCAGCAAGGTGTTCACACTTCCCGAGGCGCTGTAGGCAATGTATTTCCCCTGGAGGATCTGTTGTAGATAGCTTTTGACACTGGTTTTTCCAAAACTCCCCGTGATGGCGATGATTTTCAGATCAGACATACGCGTGAGCTTGTCTTGAGCCAAACGCACATACCCCTGTGCGCAACTCTTTTCAAAACCCCAAGAAGCCCCATGCACCAAGCACATCAGCACGACATAACGCCAAAAAGGCATTTCCCCCAAAAAATGTGCTACTAGCATGTCCAAAAGCAAAAAGAATAATAAGAGTGCGAAGAAACGCAACACGCGCGGAGTGAAAACGAGTCTTTTATCCAAATTCACAGCCCACAAGACCAGCCACGGAATCTGTATACCAATAACATAGAGAGCAAAAAACATCTTGATATGATTCAAATGGCTTACATGAGTCATAACAAAGATAGCTAGGGGCAACAATACATGGTAAAAATGCCAACGCCTTTTATGGTGTTTGGTAAGCACCCGTGCAAAGCTGTAGTGATACCATTGTAACAAAGTCATCAGGTAATAATTCAACCCTATAATAAACACCCATACTGCCCCTAACTCTAATGTCCCCATGATCACCCCTGCTTGGCCATGTATGGCGCGCTAAAATATTCCAAACAATGCTGCTGTACCAGAGCCCCCTGTTTTAAAAAAAAGTAATGATCTCCAGGCATAATGACCAAGCGGTTGTTAGGAATTAAAGCCGCAATCTGTTGCCCCGCTTTCAGAGGAGTTGTGTGGTCTTGTTCTCCCCATAAAATCAAAGTGTTCTTGGTGCAGGCGCTAAAATGTGCCCTAAAGTCCTCTTGAATGGTGTATTTAAAAGTTTCATACATGGCTGGATTTAAGCCTTGTGCGTCTGCACTTCTCAGCGTGCGATTGCTCACCCCTAATGCACGCAAACCTTTGGCCAATCGAATCTTTAGACGGGTTTTAAAAGACTTAGGCAACACAATCCCCGCGCTACTGAGCAAAACTAAGTCCTGACTGTAGCATAAAGTGGCGACCTTGCCCCCAAAACTATGCCCCACCATTAAATCTGGGACAATGCCTAAGGATTGGAAAAAAGCGTCGATGATGTGGGCGTAATCCCGTGGAGTGAGAAAAGTCTGGTTGGGGCTTTTACCAAAGCCGGGCAAATCGAGGTAAAAGTGCTGGTAATCTGTAAAATGGGTCTTGAAGGCGTGCTGCATTAATTCCTTAGAGCTCCCCCAACCGTGCAAAAACACCACGCTCTTAGGCGCGCTTTTATTATGCAGATCATAGGCGATCTCAAAATCGTGCCCTTGATATACTATCTTGCGTCTGGCCATCACTTGTTTTTTTGAATTTGGTTGATGTAGTGGTAGGTGATGGGAATGGGGGGGCTCTTGGGCAAGAGGACATTCTCGAGCACATCGTTAAAATTCTCAAAGAGATAGTGCGCTAAACTTCCCGGAATAGGGTTAATTTCGTTTAAAAAGATTTGATCGTCTATCACAAAAAAATCACAACGGATAATTGCCCCCACGAAAAAAGGTTCGTAAATGCGCTGGAAAAGTGCGCGCATTTGCGCTTCGAGCTGTGTGCTGATCTGTGCCTTAGCCACTTTCTGGGTGCGCCCAAAATCTAAATACTTTTCCTCAAATCCCAATAGCTCCTTCTTTTGGGGTTCCTCCACAATGGAAAAGATGTAACTGCCCCCCTCAACCATGCAACCTGCCAAATTGTATTCTTTAATGCCCGCCTTGAAAGGCTCTATAATCACCTGATTATCAAATTCAAAGACCTCGTCTAAAACATATTCAATATCCTTAGACTCTTTGATCACGCCAATCCCAATTGAACTCCCCAAGCGATTGGGCTTGACAATGAGAGGCAACTCCAAAGTCTTGAGCGCATCACTTTGGTGTTTGTCCAGGAAGACATAGGGTAATACCTTGATTCCCCTCTCTTGGGCAAAAACCTTGGTGAGGTATTTGCTGTAACTGAGAATGCAGCCCTCCACTCTAGGCCCGATGAAAGGGATTTCAAAAAAATCCAACAGAGAGGCGAGTTTTCCATCCTCCCCATCGCCTCCGTGTATGAGATTGATGAGGGTAGAAAATGCCACCTGCTTACCCCCTAAGAGACCTTGGGTGTAGAAACCATGGGGTTTTAAGAAGAGCTCAGGGCATTTGCGGTACTGACCGCTAGCAAAAAAACGAGAGCGCATCTCCTTAGCCGGAATCAAGTAGAAGCGATGTGTCCCATCCAAGAAGATAAAATGCCCAATCTCTGCGCCCAAAACCTCCTTAAGCGCGATTGCACTGACGATACTAATTTCGTGTTCGTAGCTCTGCCCCCCGAACAAGACCCCATAAACCACAGACATCCTTTTGATCACGATAAGACAATCGCGCCCATTATAGCCAAATCCCTCTAAAGATTGCCTACAAATGCGCTAGCATTCTAAAGGTTTTTTAGGATAAAATGCGCCTTTGCAAACCTTAATTTTAAGTTGTGATTCTATGCAAACTAATATCTCCAAGGCGCTCTATGAAGCAAAAAAATTTCTCAAAGACAAGGGTGTGCGCACTGCGCTTGAATCGGAGCTGCTCTTGGCCCACCTGCTGGGTGTGGATCGGGTGTATCTGCATATACACGCGCAAGAGGAGCTTGATGATTTCGCTATGGAGCGCTTTATGCGCATGATCAAAGCCAGAGCCAGAGGCAAACCCATCGAATACATCACCCATGAGGTGAGCTTTTATAGCCGCCTTTTTTTTGTGGACGAGCGTGTCTTGATTCCTAGACCAGAGACGGAACTCTTGGTCCATCAGGCTTCTGAACTTATCCAAGAGTATGGCATTAAAAATGTGATCGATGTAGGAACAGGGAGCGGAGTAGTGGGCGTTAGCCTAGCTCTACAACATCCAAAAATTAGTGTAGTGGGCACGGATATTTCTATGGAAGCACTAGAAGTAGCCAGTATTAATATCACCACCTTCAGCCTGCAGGCGCGTGTTTCCCTAATGCACACCTCGCTCATCCAGGGTTTAGAGATTCCTGCACGCACTTTGGTAGTGAGCAACCCTCCCTACATTCCCCTAGACTATCCCTTAGACGATTCTGTGAGTTACGAACCTGAAATCGCACTCTATGGGGGTGAGGAAGGTGATGAAATTCTCAAAGCTCTCATCGATGAGGCTGCGAGCAAGCGGGTGAAATTCCTCGTCTGCGAAATGGGTGCGGATCAAAGAGCCTCGTTGAGCGAACATCTCGAGTTGAGAGGCTACCGCGGAACTTTCTATGTTGACTATGCCAAACTCGATCGCGGGTTTGTAGCCACACTCAGGAACTAATTGCGTTCCTTATAGTGCATGTACTCAAAGCTTTTGAGTAATGTGAACTTGTCATGGGCTAGCATCCCTAGGGCGGGC
Organism: Helicobacter salomonis; assembly: GCF_017979425.1. Classification (GTDB taxonomy): domain Bacteria; phylum Campylobacterota; class Campylobacteria; order Campylobacterales; family Helicobacteraceae; genus Helicobacter; species Helicobacter salomonis. The sequence continues at coordinate 7,724 of NZ_JAERIS010000008.1, forward strand.
AGGGCAATACCGTTGAAAGTGTTATTTTTGACGATCGTGTAATGCAACATGTCTTTAAAGACAATTCGATCGCCCGCTTTCAAGGGGGTTTCAAAACAATAAGGGCCGATGAAATCCCCAGCTAGACAGCTTGCTCCCCCTAAAAAGTAGCTAAATGCCCCTATCTCACATGCCTCCTCTATGCTGCCATCTTTAGCTACCTTGAACAGATCTGGCTTATAGGGCATTTCCAAACAATCGGGCATGTGATTGGTGATGCTCACATCCAAGATCGCAATCTGCGCCCCATTGTGCACAATATCCACCACACTAGAGAGCAAAAAGCCGCTCTGCCAGCCTACTGCTTCTCCGGGTTCACAAAAAATATCTTTGAGATTGGGATAATCTGCTTTGAGTGCTTGCACCGCTGATATTAAGACCTCTAGGGCATAACCCTCCTTAGTGATATGCTGCCCTCCGCCCATGTTCAGCCATTCCATCTGTACTAGAGTTGCACCAAAATGACGGCAGACATGCTCCAAGGTTTCTTGCAAAGCAGGCGCGTCCTGTTCACAATGGGTGTGGAAGTGCAATCCGCTCACTCCCTCTAAACCATAGTGTGCCATACCCTCCACGAAGGCCTGAGGGGTGATACCCAAACGGCTATGGGGTGCGCAAGGGTTATAGATTATGGGTTGTACACGGCTGTGGAGAGGATTAATGCGCAGACCCATTTTAATGGGAGAAAGCCCCAATTTTTCTAGCTTCTTGTTTTTAGCGAACACCAAACCTTTATAGGTGTGGTATTGGGCAAAAGAATTAAAGATGATATGAGTTGCAATGGGCAAAATCTGCGCAATATCGCCGGGTTTAAAAGCAGGACTAAAGACGCAGATTTCTTTGCCACTCTCTCTGGAGCCAAATTCTTCATAGGCTAGTAAAGCTTCATGCACGCCACTTGCGCAACAACCATGCAAACTTGCACGCACCCACTCAAAACTCCGCCAGAAGGCAAAGCCCTTGAGTGCGAGTAAAATTTTGATGCCTGCTTCTCTCTGTGTTCGCTCCAAAATGCTTAAATTGTGCTGCAATTTCGCCAGTTCAAGCACATAACAGGGTGAGGGAATCGCGTGGTAATCTAACATCAAAGACTTTTAACAGGCAAGAATTGCTTAATAATGCGCTCAACATCTAAAGGATTGGATTTAGAAATGAAATCATCAGCATGCAGGGAGCGCGCCATTTCTTCATTGCTACTCCCACTCATCGAAGAATTCACAACAATGGGAATCTTTGCTGTCGTCGAGTCTGACTTCACACGCCTAATCACTTCAAATCCACTCGCTTCTGGCATCTCTAAATCCGTGATGATGAGTCCAATATCCCCAACGACCGTGTCTTTATCAAAGAGATAGTTTAAAAGTTGCTGCCCATTGATAAAATCGATGTGCTTGATGCCCAATTTGTCTAAAATCACCTGCATGGTCTTGACTACGCTGGGGGAATCGTCGGCAAATAAAACCACTTTATCGCTGTAGAGTTGTGAAAGTCTACTCAACTCTTCATGGCTCTCCTCCTCAATCCAAGGGAAGACATCGGTGAGCATCTTTTCAATATCCACCACCTGCACCAGCCGCCCATCAAAATAACGGGTGCGACTCACTAACTTGGAATTACCCGTATTGCCTCCCACGCCCGCACTCTGCTCGATCTCTGTCCATTTCTTATTGAGAATACGATCGGCCTCATAGATTCGCACCCCAATGGTCCAGCGTGAAAACTCGCAAATCATAATAATATCGTTTTCATCGGGGCTTTTCTCGATTCTAAAGGGGCGCAGGTCTTTCTGCTTATTATTGCTATCGTAGTAAAACCACTTCTTCATGTCAATGAGGGGAATTGTCAACTCCCTGATGATAATGAGCCCTTCGACCAGTGAGTTAGGTTCATGACTAATCATGGTCAAACTTCCATTGTATTTCACTACCTCGCGGATTTTAAAGACATTCACGGCATAAAGGTCTTTATTCTTGCCCAATCTAAAGCACAAGAGTTGCAACTCATTATTGCGGTGTAAATTAGTAACTTGATCGATATGGGCGAGGTTATTGGCCATAAACTCTCCTTAAACAGAATAAACGCATTATAACATGGCTATACATTGAACCTAAAATGCATCACATCCCCATCTTGCACAATGTAATCCTTGCCCTCAATGCGCAATGCACCCTTTTCCTTGGCTCCTTGTTCTCCCCCGTAGGCGATAAAATCTTTGTAGGCAATGGTTTCAGCGCGGATAAAACCTTTTTCAAAGTCCTTGTGAATCACCCCTGCAGCTGTTGGTGCCTTAGACCCTTTGGCAATGGTCCAGGCGCGCACCTCCTTGACCCCAGCCGTGAAATAGCTCATCAGCCCTAGCGCATCAAAACCCAGGCGGATAATCTGATCCAACCCGCTCTGCTCCACGCCCAAACTCTGCAAAAACTCCTGTGCCTCCAGTTCCTCCATGCTCACAAGCTCTTCTTCAAGTTTGGCACACAGCCCCACAAAGCCCGTCTTCCTCGCTTTGGCTAGTTCCTGCACGCTTAAGGCATGCGCATTCAACGCACTCACATGCGCCTCATTTACATTGGCCACATAGATCATCGTCTTGGCACTTAAAAAACGCAGCTCTTGGTCGAGTTCTAAAAAAGTGGGGTGATCCTTTTGTGCGAATGCACTCGCGGGCCTTAATTCATTTAAATGCGCTAAAAGCGCGCGCGCAAGCTCCAACTGTGCCCCTGCCTCTTTAGAATTCTTAGCGAGCTTCTCTAGGCGTTCTAAGCGTTTTTGCAAAGACTGGATGTCGGCTAGAATGAGTTCGATTTCAATAGTTTCAATGTCCGCTAAAGGGTTGATCACAGAGTTGACATGCACCACATCGCTATCTTCAAAACAGCGCACCACATGCAAGATCACGGCGCACTCACGCACATGCGCTAAAAACTGATTTCCCAAGCCCTCACCCTGAGAAGCCCCCTTGATGAGCCCAGCGATGTCTACAAACTCTACGCTTGAGTGTTGGATACGCTCAGGCTTGACAATGCGCGCTAATTCACCCAAGCGCGCATCGGGCACATCTACAAGGGCTTTATTGGGATCGATGGTGCAGAAAGGGTAGTTAGCGCTTTGGGCTTGGGCACTGCGGGTGAGCGCGTTGAATAAACTCGATTTGCCCACATTGGGCAGACCTACGATTCCAATGGAGAGTCCCACTATTTTAAACTCTCTAACACAAATTCCACGCACATACGCACACCCGCTCCACTAGCACCCGGGGTATTCACATCCCAATCTTTTTCAATGTAAGCAGGTCCAGCGATGTCGATGTGCAACCATTTGTCTTTGTATTCCTCGCGGATAAACTCGTTTAAGAAGAGTCCTGCAGTCACCGCACCCCCATAGCGCACGGGAGTGATATTGGCAATATCTGCCATTTTGGAGTCTAGGAGTTTGCGCAAGTGGCGGTTAAAGGGCAATTTGGCGACCAATTCCCCACTTTTGAGCGCAGCGTGCTCAAATTGGCTTTTGAGTTCTTCATTATTGCCCATAATTCCACTAGTGTAAGAACCCAAGCCCACCACGCAAGCCCCCGTGAGAGTCGCAAAATCCACGAGAACATCGGGTTCTAAATCTTGGGCGAAGCTCAGACAATCGGCCAACACCAAGCGCCCTTCTGCATCAGTGTTGCGCACTTCAATTGTTTTGCCCTCTTTGGATCGCAAAATATCATCGGGACGGTAAGCATCTCCAGCGATCATGTTCTCAGCCAAACCTAACACAGCGTGCACTTCCGCTTCTACCTTTAGGTGGGCTAGAGCATTGATCGTGGCTAGCACTGCACACGCCCCGCCCTTGTCCGCTTTCATGGTGATCATGTATTCCGCGGTTTTAATACTTAACCCGCCACAATCATAGGTCAGGCCCTTGCCTACTAAAACAATCTTTTTCTTAGCATTCTTAGGCTTGTAGACCACATGCACGAGTTGAGGGGGGTTAGCAGAGGCGCGATTCACCGCTAAATAGGCGTTCATGCCCTTTTCTTTCAGATAATCCTCCCCGTGCACGAAACACTCTAGCCCGTTTTTCTCAGCTAAATCTTGGGCTTTTTTAGCGATGTAGGGTGCGCTGGCCACATCGGGGGGGGTGTTGACCAAATCGCGCGCTAAGTTCACATGTTCGACTAAAACATGGGCTTTGTGCAGGAGCTTTTCTAAATTGTGCTCTAGGGTTTTGACTTCGTGTTTAAACTCATGGGCTTCCCCTAAGGCTAATACGACTTCTTTCAAATGCACGGGCTCTTTTTTGCTCTTATACACTTCGTAATTGTAGAGCCCAAATTGCAATCCTGTAAAGATTGCTAACATGGTTTGCCCTAGGGGACACTCACCCCCATTGGTGTGCTTAGCCGCGTAGAGCCCTACTTTTACACTCTTAAAATGGTATTTTTTCAGCGTTTTAGTGGCTAAACACGCCGCCTCTCTAAAGAGATGCACATCATTGTGCGCCACTCCCACATACAACCTTTTATGGGCCTGATCTAAAAACACCCCCTCACCCTCGTAGTGGAAAGTTTCTAAAACTTCCTTATGATGTACCCATGGGTGGTTGAGGTCTTTCTCCACCACAAACACAACGGCTACATCGGCTTTAGCCTGCTCAAAAGACGCATGGTCTAACTTAAACTGCAACATTACGATCCTTTCTTGAGTTTTAAGCCTTTTTGGACTCTTTGAATTTTTTTATCAATTTTCTTAGTGTGGGCTTGGAAATACCAGATGACAAACCCCAGCACGCAGACTAATAGTAATATAACAAGGTAGGGATAACGCTTAAGCACTTCGAGCACTTGGAAAATCTGCTCTCCAAAAAACCATGCCAACACAATCGTGATCGAAGCCCACACAAAAGCACTCAGTAGATTGATAATAGCAAATTTCAGTGCGCTATAACGCGTCAGCCCGATACTGATAGGAATGATGGTGCGCATGCCATACATGTAGCGTTGGATAAAGATCACAAACCAACCATATTTTTGCAAGAGCAAATGCGCTAGGGCGAGCTTACGCCGCTGTTTTTCTAACTTTTTATTGATGTAAGCTTTACTGGTGCGTCCGATGTAAAAATAGATCTGATCCCCAGTAAAACCTCCCAAGCCAGCGACTAAGATCGCCCATAAAAGATGCATATGCCCAGAATAGCATGCAATACCAGCCAAGATCAAGCCAATTTCGCCCTCCAAAATACTCCAAAAAAAGAGAATCAGATACCCCCAAGTGGGCGCATATTGGTTCCACAGCTCTATAATATAAGCTTCCATCAATGCCCACTTTGAAGATTTAGCATGGATACTCCAGAACGCTAAATGTATTGACTTTTTCTGCCATCTTATCTAAACCCCCTAACTCCTGCAAATTGATCAGAAAACATGCTTCCAAACACTTCGCTTGTAATCTCGCTAAAAGCTCTAAGCTGGCTAGGGCCGTGCCCCCTGTTGCGATTAAATCATCTATCAGCAAGACATGCGCGTCTTTGATCTCTCGAAATGCGTCTGTGTGCATCTCTACACTATCGCTACCATATTCGAGTTGATATTGTGCGCTAATTGTTTTAAAAGGTAATTTGCCTTTTTTGCGTATGGGCACAAAGCCCACCCCCAATGCATAAGCAAGTGCTGCACCCAAGATAAAGCCCCGCGCTTCAATACCCACCACAAAATCAATGCTGTGATGCTGGTAGCGCAGTTTTAAGGTGTCTATTAATCTGGAAAAGAGCACGGGATGGTTGATGAGCGGGGTGATATCTCTGAATAGAATACCACTCCTAGGATAGTCCTTGACTTCTCTAATAGCCTCTTGGAGTTGGGCTTTGAGTTTTTGAGTAAACATCGATCTCCTTACAATAACGCTTCAATTTTTTGTTCTAGCTCACGAATACGAGCTTTGTATTGATCGGTTTCGAGGCGGTATTGGGCGTTGCGCTGCTTGAGCACCTTGACTTCATCCTTGAGCGCATTCATTTCATGGGTCAAGATATCAATATTTCCTAGAGATCGTTGGAGCTGCAATTGGTGTTTTTGAATCAACACCTCCGCCTCCTGCAAGGTGAGCTTCATAGATGCAGCGTATTTTTCTTGTCGTTTAGCCACTGAGCGGTAGAAAAACGCACGAATAGCCATATAGGTAACAAACAACACAATGAGGGTGATGATCATCCATTGGGCTAGCATAGGCGGATGTCCTCTAATTTAGCGATTCGGCGCACATGCCGCCCTCCCTCAAATGCCGTGTGTAAAAACGCATGTAAAATGCTCTGCGCCACTCCAAAGCCAACCACATTCTGACCCAAGCAGAGCACATTAGCATCATTATGCAAGCGCGCCATTTTTGCCATGTAAGCATCCGTACACAGCGCCGCTCGTATGCGAGGTATTTTATTGCATGCGATGCTCATGCCAATCCCACTTCCACACACTAGAACCCCTACAGCTTCTTCGTGCAAATCCCGGGCAAGTTGCTGGGCAATATCGGGGTAATCTACTTGAGTGCCCCTGGGGGGTTTGTATATCTTAAGCCGTGCCTCTTCTTCTTTCAGAAGTCTCTCTAAAAACTCTGCTAAATCTAACCCTGCATGATCACAACCTAGTAACACTTCCATTCACTTCCCTTTAGCCGCCAACGCCTCTAAGCCCTGCAAACTCTTGAACATGCGCTTCCAACGCACTTTAAAGATTTCCTTAGGGCTATGCATGTCCTGGCTATTGGTTAAGTTAATACTAAAGTAGACAAACCATGGCGTGCCCACAATATGGCTATAGGACACACTTCCCCAAAAGCGTGAATCGCTGCTATCGTCCCGATTATCCCCGATCATGAAGAAGTGATCGGGCTTAACTTTGGTATAAAATACTACCTCATCACCCAAGTCCATCTCCTGCATGCTCACGGACATGCCCTTAGCACCAAATTGATGGTGGTAGAGAGCTCGCATGACCTGAAAAGTCTGATTGTTTCGGGCGTAAAAAATTCCTTTGTGCTCTGAAGCATAGGGAGCAAAGACAAAATCCCTCCCTAAAAACTGCTTAATTTTATGGTGAGGAAAGCGCTTAGTAATATAGGTGGGATCACTCTCACTCTCAAAAGGGCGCAGGTAAAAGCCGTCCTGATTGAAAATGACCTCATCACCCCCTACCGCAAAAAGGCGTTTGACATAGTAACCCTTATCTTGAGGGGGGATAAAGACCACCACCTCGCCCCGATTGGGGCGCTTCCCCTCTATCAAATGCCCATTTCCCTTAAAATCTGGCAAGAGCGGGATATCTAGCCATGGAAGTCTGGGGATACTAATTCCATAGGCAAACTTCTTTACAAAGAGCATATCCCCCTCATAGAGAGTCCCCACCATCGAACGCGAGGGGATAATGAAAGCTTGTGCGACGAAGAAGATCGCCAAAAGCACCAAGATAATTGTCCCCACCCAACTAGACGCAAAACGCGATAAGGTTTTTAGCATGAACGCTCCAACAAGCTAGATTGAGCAGCTAAAAGCGTGTTCTGCAAGAGGGCGCTAATGGTCATAGGCCCTACTCCGCCGGGTACAGGAGTGATGTAGCTGACTTTGTGGTGCACCGCTTCAAAATCCACATCGCCTACAACCTTATCCCCCTGCTTGCTAATCCCAATGTCCACCACCACTGCCCCCTCTTTGAGTAAATCTGGACCGATGAGTCCGGGTTTACCTACACCCACACACACAATATCTGCCTTTTGGGTGTACATGCGCAAATCCTTCGTGAGAATATGACATACACTCACGCTAGCCCCTGCATTGAGCATCAAGGAAGCTAGGGGCTTGCCAATAATATTGCTTGCCCCCACAATGACCACATCCTGTCCCCTAATGGGAACTTGATAATGTTCCAAAAGCTGCATGACCCCCATCGCTGTAGCCGGCAAAAAGCCCCTGAGCAGACTATCTGAATAAACCCGTCCCACATTGAGCGGGTGAAAACCATCTACATCCTTACTAGGATCGATGGCCTCCAAAATTTCGCGCGTATCCATGTGTGCGGGCAGAGGGAGTTGGACCAAAATTCCATGCACCTGCGAATCGTGGTTGAGTGTGCGCAAGATCTCTAAAAGTTCACTCTGCGGCGTAGACTCCCCTAGGCGCTGAATCTGACAGGTAATCCCCACCCGTGCACATGCCCTAGCTTTCATCTGCACATAAAGCTGGCTGGCTGGATTATCTCCCACCAGCACCACCGCCAAAACAGGTGCCATGCCCAGGCGTGCCACCTCCTCTTGCAAAATTTCCTCTTTGTGTTTTGCTAAGGCCTGCCCATTCAGTAAGACCATGTCCATCCTAAGAAATTTTTGCGCTATTATAGTCAAAATTCTCTGAAAGGGGCTGGTATGCGTCGAGCGATGATTGCATGGCTATGTTTAGGCGGATTTGGCATGGGTGCGCAGAACACACCCAAAAACAAAGACAACAGCTTCATCACCATTTTGGAGTATGGTAAAGAGCTATATAAGAACCCTAGAGATATCAGCTGTGTAAAATGCCACGGCTTATTAGGGGAGGAGCGAGTAATTACCCGCTATGTCCATCACAACAAAGAACGCATCTTCAGCGCCCCCCCCATCTACAACCTGAGCTTTGAGCGCTTCAAAAGTGCCCTAGAGCGGGGACGATCCATCATGCCTAAATACAACCTCACTCCTGATGAGATCAAGGCAATCTATTACTACATCACCTCCTCGCACAAGAACTAAGCTCCCTGCGCATCTTTATTATAGCGCTTGAACACTTCTTGACTCACCTTATAGCTGCAAAACTTGGGCCCGCACATGGAGCAAAATTCTGCTTCTTTAAATACTTCTTGAGGTAGAGCTTCATCGTGGTATTCACGCGCACGCTCTGGGTCAAGGGCGAGCTCAAACTGCTTGTTCCACTCGAAAGCGTAGCGCGCATCGCTCATCAAGTCATCGCGCACGCGTGCGTTTATCCGACCTCGTGCGATGTCGGCAGCATGGGCGGCGATTTTGTAGGCTAGAATCCCCTCTCTAACATCTTTGGCATTGGGCAAGCCTAGATGCTCTTTGGGCGTAACATAACAGAGCATTGCTACTCCTTTCCACGCGGCTACACATGCCCCAATCGCACTAGCGATATGATCGTAGCCAGCAGCAATGTCGGTAACCAAAGGTCCTAGCACATAAAAGGGAGCTTGGTTACAAAACTCCTGTTGGAGCTTGACATTGCGTTCGATCTGATTCAAGGGCACATGTCCAGGACCCTCAATCATCACCTGCACATCTTTTTTATAAGCGCGTTGTGCCAACTCACCCAATACTTTCAACTCGGCAAATTGGGCGGTGTCGCTCGCATCGGCTAAACAACCCGGGCGTAGCGAATCCCCCAAACTCAAACTCACATCGTATTGCTGACAAATGGCAAGAATATCATCAAAGGCATCATAAAAGGGGTTTTGTTTGTGATAATGCATCATCCAAGAGGCCATCAAACTCCCCCCCCGACTCACAATGCCCATTTTGCGCTTGCTCACAAAGGGCATGTGCTCAAGTAAAAACCCGCAGTGGATGGTAAAATAACTCACCCCCTGTTTGGCTTGTTTTTCTAATACCCCTAACATCGTGTCGATGTCTAGTTTCATCACATCGTTGTTCACATCGTGCAAAATTTGATACATCGGCACGGTGCCGATAGGCACACTGGAGGCATTGATAATCTCTTGGCGAATCGTATCTAAATCCCCCCCGGTGGAGAGATCCATCACCGTGTCTGCCCCGTATTTGATAGCCACTTGGAGTTTTTGTACTTCTTCATCCACCGAGTGGATGATGGCAGAACTGCCAATATTGGCGTTAATCTTAGTTTTTAACGCGATTCCAATGCCCATGGGCTCTAAATTTTGGTGTTGGATATTCGCCGGAATGATCAAACGCCCGCGTGCCACTTCAGAGCGTACCAATTCCGGACTAACTTCCTCCACATTGGCAATATAAGCCATCTCTTCGGTGATCACGCCCTTTTTAGCGTAGTGCAACTGGGTTTTAATGGGATCGTTGGCGCGTTTGGCGCAGTACTCACGACTCATGCTACTCCTTTATAGAAAAGTTCTCTAAGACTAGCACACTTTTGTATGCTATCTCTTAAGTGTTCCTATTGGTAGTATCTCTTAGAAAGGATTTGCGCGGAAATTCAATTTTAAGCTACTTTAAAATTTAGGGCATTATAATAAATACTTCGCAGAAAAGGTTGAGGTATTGGACTCTGATTTGAGCACTTTCAGACCAATGGGGCTTACTCTAATTTTGGCTGCAGCGGGGAAGGGGATGCGCTTTGCAGAGAGTTTGGGAAGGGCTGGTCTTAAAAAGCAATGGTTACTTGTGCGCGGAGTGCCCTTGTGGCAAAGGGTGTATGAACAATTTGAGCGTTTGGGGTGTTTTGAGCGCATTATTTTAGTGGTGAGTCATCGTATTGAGCAGGTGTATGTGCAGCAACGACTCCCAGATGCTCTTGTAGTGTTAGGGGGAAAGAGCCGTCAAGAGAGTGTGCGAAATGCCCTGGAGCATGTAGAAAGCCGCTTTGTAGTGGTGAGCGATGTAGCACGCTTTGGGCTAGACATGTGTGTTCTCTCTGAACTTTTGGAAAACATGCGTACCCACGCTCCAGAGGGTGTGGCCCCTGCCCTACCTCCTACAGATACTCTTGTCTATGAGCATAAACCCTTAATACGAGATCGCGTTCTTTGTGTGCAAACCCCCCAGATTTGCTTGACTTCCGCGCTCCAAAAAGCCTACACATTGGGTAGCTTTAGTGATGAAAGCAGCGCGTTGCTGCATTCGGGAGCGCGTGTGGAATTCATACAGGGTAGCCCTCATCTACACAAACTTACCAGTGCATGGGATTTGGCCATGCTCGCCCCCCTGCTAGACCCTCCTACCCAACGCGTTGGGATAGGTTTTGATGTGCATGCCTTTGAATCCAACAAGCCTTTAAAACTAGGAGGCGTGCTGATTGAACCTGGCGATTGCCAATACTTAGGGCTAAAAGCCCATAGCGATGGAGATGTGCTCTTACATGCGTTGAGCGATGCGCTCTTGGGAGCGATCCAGGGAGGAGACATTGGAATGTATTATAGCGATCAAGATAGGGCATTTATTAACTTGGATTCTACGATCATGGTCAAAGAACTCTATGGGTTAGCCCAAGGTATGGGGCATAGCGTAGAGAGTGTAGACCTCACGCTCCTAGCTCAAATTCCTAAAATCGCGCCTTATAGGGAACGCATCTGCCAAAGTGTAGCTAGCTTGTTACACATACGACCCCATCAAGTCAATCTTAAGGCTACAACAACAGAAAATCTTGGATTCATCGGAAGAAAGGAGGGCATGGGCGCGCAGGCGTTGGTGCAAACTAAAATCTGTCCCCCAAAAATGGCATGAAAAAAGTTGAAAAGGTATTGATTATCGAGGATGAAGTCCACCTAGCCCAAAGTATCTCCAATGCCCTAGCAGGCTTGGGTTATCGATGCCAGAGTGTATCGAGCATCTTCCATAATTTCAAAGAGGATTACGATGTGGTGTTGGTATCCTCTAAAGTCTGTGTAGATCGCTGTGAACACTTTGTACGCAAGAATTCTAAGGCTATCACCATCATGATGGCTTCTTTTATCAGTGAGGATAGCGTGAATCGCCCCATTCAAGCAGGTGCACGCGATTACATCCTCAAGCCCTTTAAAATGGACGATCTGATCCGTAAGATTACCTATCACAAATCCTATCAGGAGACTTTGGCACGCGCGCGTGCCTACGACAAATATTTGGATTTTATGCTGACCCAACAAGATTTAAGCGCGCATGTAGAGCACCCTTTACCCCTTGTGGTGCATAGCCATACTCAGAGCAGCGCAGACCTCTTTGTCTTGAACTATGCGCGCATCCATCGTTTAGATTTGGAGTTTTTCTCGCTCAAGCACACTCCTTTGGAGTTAATGCAGGGAACATTTTATGCCACCCACCTAGAAACGCTTAAAGGCACGGAACGTGATAAATGCCTCAGAGCCCTGCGCGATAAACAAGCTATTCTCTCTTTTGTGGGCGCGGGCTCCTTGGATTTTGAGCCTGTTATTACCTTGGAAGCAGAGGAACCCTCTAGCATGCCTTTGGAGCTGCTCTCCATTCAGGACTATGAAAAGCATGCCATTGTGCAGTTTGGTCCCTTTTATACAGACACGCAACTGGCTAAACAACTAGGCATTAGCCGTAAATCTCTTTGGGAAAAACGCCGCCGTTATAATTTGCCTCGTAAATTCAACACCTAGCTTGTGCAAGCACCAATCCAAAATGCACCCGCACCCCAGCGTGTGCTAGGGTTTGCAGGGCTTGTTGCATGGTCGTCCCTGTGGTGAAAATATCATCGACTAAAAAGTAATCCCCTATTGTCCCCTTAAAAATAAAGTCTTTGGGGTGGCTTTGGCGAAAATTACGACTCCTTCCTGCATAAGCAATATTTTTAGTAGCCCTAAGTTGGTTATAGAGCGCAGGTAGCTTGTTTTCTTGACAAAACCCCCTGAGAATCACCGCACTATGAGAATAGGCTCTTTTGGGCATGTCATCAATGGCGATGCCTTGAAGTTTTGTGGGAAGTTGCAAAGAGGGCCTGATCTCTTTTTTAAAGGCTTGTCCCGCCCTGCGGGCTAAAAGGGCTAAAATCCGACTCCCGATATCATAATATTTGCTCTTTAAAAGCATTTCTATTTCATCATAGAAATAAAAACCATAGATAGCAATCCCCTCCATTTCGCGCACTAAAATCTGGGGTTCTAGGCGCGAATCGCAACGTGCACACACTAAGCCAAAGGGACGCACCCACCCTTCACAGAGCACACAGCGCATGGATTTTTTCAAGCACCACTTTATGCACCTCCTCCACACTCTTAGAAGCATCAATGGATTCTGTGCGCACTCCCAATAAAGCGCAAGCTTGTTTAAGGCGTTCTTGCACACTCATCAGAAAATCCACTCCTCTAACCTCGATTCCATCGGGATTTTTCGCGCGCAAACGCGATCTTAGTGTGCGCGAATCCAACTCTAATAACAAAACCATGTCGGGCAATAAGTCTACATTGTGCGTGCGGTGTAGCTCCCATGCGTACTCTAAGCTATAGCCAGAATATGCCAAACCCGAAACAAGAGAGCGATCGCTGAAAATCCACTTATGTGCGTTGGGTTTGATCACCTCTTCTAAATGCAGAGCGCGATCGGTTAAAAAGAGGAGAAATTGAGTTTGGGGGGAAAGGGCGCAATGCAGGGCAGCATGGCGTAGTTGCACCCCTAAAGGCGTGCCCCCTGGTTCTAAACTAAAAATCGCCTCTGGAAAAAAGGGTTTAAGTAAATTAAGTTGAGTGCTCTTACCACTGGTATCCACCCCCTCAAGCGCGATCCACATGGCCCCTCTTTTGGATGAAATCCACCACACTGGCGGGCACTAGGTGGGTAATTTGCCCCTTGTGGGCTAAGATAGCACGCACGACAGAAGCACTGATAAAAGCGTTTTGCAAGGCGGGCATGAAATAGAGAGTTTCTAATTGTGGGTTCAAAGACTTGTTAGCATAGCCCATTTGAAACTCGAATTCAAAATCACTCACCGCCCTAAGTCCTCTGATAATGTAGCGCGCGTTGCGTTCCCTGGCCAAATCCACTAGCAAACCCTCAAAGCCCACACACTCCACTCCTGTTAAAGGTGCAATGCTCAAGCGCATCATTTCCAGGCGTTCCTCTAAACTAAACATAGGTGATTTAGCCTTAGAGCGTGCAATAGCCACTACTAGCTCCCCAAAGAGCGCGCTAGCGCGCTGGATAATATCCAAATGTCCGTTAGTGATGGGATCAAAAGTGCCCGGATAAATGGCGCAGTGTTCTAACATGGTTGCCCCCAGCGCGTGTAAAGTTGATTTTCAATACCCAAAGCGTCTAACCACTTGCCCACTAGAAAAAGCTCCATGCTCTCTAGGTTTTTAGGCTGGGTGTAGTAGGTGAGCATGGGCGGAGCGATGATAACTTGCGCGCGCGCTAGAATGAGCAAGTTTTCTAGGGCGATACTATGCAGAGGTAGCTCTCTAGGGGCAATTACGAGTTTTTTTTGCTCCTTAAGCATCACGGCTGCAGTGCGACTCATCAATTCATCGCAAATGCCATGCGCGATCTTGGCGATGATATTTAAACTCGCAGGAATGATCGCCATGGCGTGTGCGCCAAAACTCCCCGAAGCGATGGGCGCGTCAATTTGGGATTCTTCAAAGATTTCTAGGGGGCGTTGCCACTCTTTAAGCGTGCTTTTGAGATCGATCTTGGCCTCGGCGCGTGCTACGCGTTTAGCACTCCGGCTCACTACCACAAAGAGGGCGTATTCTTTGGGGACATGTTCTAAGAACTTGAGCGCGAGTTGTGTCCCACTTGCCCCACTGATTCCCACGACCAATTTCATAGTACCTCTCCTTTGAGTAGCCCCGTGATCTTTACCTGCACGCGCTTTTTACTCTCCACATTTAAAGCCTCGATCACCTGATTTAAGCTCCCATTTTGCAAAGCTTGTAGAGAGGTTTCTAAAGAGATCGATCCGCTAATGAGGGTCGCGCTAAAAATTTCATTCTTATAGACTAAAATCTTAGGGGCGACCTTGTCTACACTCAAAAGAGTGTTTGCACCCAAAAAACTTTTGGTGCTACTATTATTGATGTAAGAGCTATCCAAAGGCATGGTATTGAATTGCTCAAAGGGCACACTGAGCACATAGGTGTTATGCGAATCCAGATTGACATCCTTTTTAAGGGCGCTTTTGGTTTTATACACCTGCATATCGGCGATCACTTGGTATTTGAGCAAGGCCTCACCCACACGCACCAAGCCCTCTTTCTTTAAGAATTGCTGGGGGCGTAAGCTAAAGGGGGCTTGCGCATTGCTTTCATAGGGGGCTAAAAATGCGCGCAAACGCGCTACATCTCCGCTGGCTAGTTGCACCTGCACACGACTCACATGGAAATGGTAATGCTGGTAAAAATGTTCGTAAGCCTCTTGGATGTGCTGGGCAATGAGGTTCAGTGGATCAGCCAAAAGGAGCTGGATATACAAAAGGACAAGGCAGAGAGCGCGCATTAGCGACCTTTGATGAATAGTTTAGCTTCTTTTAAGAAGGTTGAAGGACGCAAATTCTGCTGCAAAGTGTTGAAATACACCCGTTCCTGTGTGCTGCACAAATACAATTCTTCTTTAGCGCGCGTAATAGCCACATAACAAAGGCGGCGTTCTTCCTCTAAATCTGCTTTGTAGTAGGGAAAAAAGCCCTCTTCAAAACCCACCACAAAGACTACCTTAAACTCCAGCCCCTTAGCTGCGTGCACGCTCATGCAAGAGAGGGCTTGAGAGGTTTTAGGACTGGGTTCTTCCAAAATGCTTTGCTCTAAAAATCCCTCTAGGCTCGCCTCCGATTCCTCAAAATACTCTTCAAGCATGCTCTCTAATCCCTCGATGTGTTCTAATTCTTCATCTGAACAGCGCGCTTCTAGGGGCAGTGCTTGCAAGAGAGCGCGTAGCACGGCAGCACTCTTGTAAGAGGCCAAGGATTCTAACAGAGTGTATAGTTGCATCAATGCTTCGCGTGCACGCTTACCTAGCACCTCTCCTAAGAGATTTTGTTGATAGAGTTGGTAAATGCTTAAATGGTGTTTCTGAGAAAACCCTTTAAGCTTTTCCAGACTACTTACACCAATGCCTCTGGGAGGAGTATTGAGAATGCGTGCCAAACAGCTCTCATCATCAGGGTTGACAATCAATTTCAAATAAGCGAGCAGATTCCTAATGATTGTGCGTTCAAAAAAACCCGTGCCCCCCACCACTCTATAGGGAATTTGCGCACGCCGCAAACTCTCTTCAATGCCCTTACACAGGGTGTTAAAGCGGTATAAGATGGCCATCTCATGGTAGGGTATCCCCCGCTTGGCACATTCTTGAATTGCGCTTGTGAGAAAACTATTTTCTTCGTGGGGATTGTGAAAGTGCTTGAAGAGTAGGCGTTGGTTGGCATGGGTAGGGTTGTGGCTGAAGAGGATTTTGGGGTGGCGGTGAAGATTATGTTTAATCAGAGTGTTAGCGCATTGGACAATATCCTGAGAAGAGCGGTAGTTTTGCTCCAATTTGATCACTTTGGCTTGAGGGAATTGATCTTGGAAGTCTAGGATATTATTAATATCTGCCCCTCTAAAGCCATAAATACTCTGATCATCGTCGCCCACCACGCACAGATTTTGATGGGTGGTGCAGAGTTGTTGTAAAAGCTTGAATTGCAGAGGGTTGGTGTCTTGGTATTCATCCACCATAATAAAGGTGTAGCGTTGGCTAGTATAGATGGCTAATTCTGAGTTTGCTTCTAGCAGGGAATAGGGGAGGGCGAGCAAGTCGTCCAAATCGAGAAAATTATGTTGGCACAATAAAGCTTGGTAAATTTGATAGGCTTTTTGGACATCTGGGTAGCAATCTTGCAAAACGACCTGGTGGTTTTTGAGCATGGAAATACTCTTGAGTGTGTGGGTTAGGTAGGCACGCTCTTCCATGTGAGGAGGCTTGAGTTTGAGAATCATCTCTTTGCTTAAGGTCTTGGCCTCTTGGGGAGAAATGAGTTTAAAATCCCTTCGCCCTAGCAAGTGGGCATGCTGCTTGAGAAAAAAAAGTCCAAATTGGTGAAAAGTCGTGAGTATGGGACTTATGCCATGTGTGTAACCGCAAGCACGTAAAAGCGCACTAGCACGCGTTTTCATCTCGCGCGCGGCTTTGTTGGTAAAAGTTAAGGTGAGAGTCTGTTCAGGGTGCACCTGTGCGTGGGCGAGCATGTAAGCTAGACGAGTGGTTAGGGTTTTGGTTTTTCCACTGCCCGCTCCAGCCAAAATGAGTAGGGGGCCTTCTAGGTGCATGCAGGCCTGCTGTTGAGGTGAATTGAGTCCCGCTAGGAGTTGGGCACTCATGGGGAGTCTTTTGAAGTGGAGTTAGTTTGGGATTTGAGGTCTTTGGAAGCAGCGTGAATACTTTGCAAAAGTTTGGGTGTTCGGAAATCCTGGCGATTTGTGGGCATTTGGAGCGCAAAATCGAGATATGTGGATTGGAATTTTTTATCCTTGATAGCTCCGAAGTGGTTTAAACTTGCCTCCAAATTGCCTGCTTGTTGGTAGAGCAATCCCAAACCATAGCGGATATCGTAATTACCGGGCAATTGAGTCTTGGCAAACTCCAAGATCAGAGCCGCATCGCTATAGCGCTTGAGGGCAATGTTGGCTAGGCTAGCAAGCATGAGGGGTTCTGCATCGATTTCTTGACGCTTATTAATGAGAAAATTGAAGATACTGATCGCCTTTTCATATTTCTTCTGAAAAATGCTGATCAGACCCAGCATACGCATGAGGTCCGTGCTAAGTTCTTTGTCTTGGGTTGCACTCAAATGCAGGGTCAATGTTTCTTCTTGCTGGTTTAATAGGCCGGTAATAAAGCCCAAGTAGATATACATCTTGCGGGCTAAGAGGGGTCCATGCATCAGTTCTTCCCAATTCATGTTTTTGTCAGTCAAAAAAGCATAAGCCCCCAACATTTGTTTAATATCAGCGCGGTATTTGAGCATCATTTGATAAAAAAGATTGGTGAGCATATTGTTGGGTTGCATGGCTTGCAGAGCTTTGAAACTGCTCACCAAGCGTCGTTTGTCCTGTGCCTGGTGCGCGTAGGCGATATTGAGCGCATAGTAAATCTTCAGAGGTCTTTGCACCCGATTAAGCCATTCTAAATCATCGTTATTCGCGTTATTGAGATAGGCAATGAAGGAATGCAAAAAAGCCCGCTGAATTTTGTCAGAAAAGCTCATGGCTTGAAAATCTGTAGTGAGATGTTTTAAAAAAGCACTGGTGTCTTCATAATTAAGTCGCCCGGCTAATACTGTAAAAATTCCTGCCAATACATTGCGACTATCTAAGTGATAGGATTTTTTGAAATGGAAACTTGCCTGATTAAAATCTTCTAATTGTGCGTAGACAAGCGCCATGTTGTAATGACTAACGGCATTATTGGGATTAGCTTGCAGGGCTAGTTTGAGTTGGTTTAAAGCGCTTCTTAAATGCGATTTCCCTATATCCTTAAGGGCTGCAATGGTGTATTGATTGGAAATACTGATATTGTTCCCCGTTTCTAGCGATTTGAGAGCTCTTTGAAAATCTTTAATGCCATCCGTATCTACAAAAGACACTCCCTCTTGAATGTTTTGGAGTCCACGCTTAACATCCACAAGTTTGAAGGGGGCGTAGTAGAAAAAAATCCGATAAATGGGTAACCCAATGCTCTCTCTAAAATTATTCTCCCAAAAGTCGCGTCGCACGGTGTTAATGTCAAAAAAACGCGCGTTGAGAACGGGAACAATAGGATAAGTGTCGCTGAGGATTTTCAACTCATTGGGATCATTGCTACCATGCTGGCTCAAAAAACCCAAAATATTACTAACTTCGGGAAAATCGCCTACTTTGAGGGAAATGATTTCCATGGCCATCAGTGCACTCAGATCGTCAGGATATTGATTTGCATAGCGTCTGAGATGCTCTAAAGCTTCCGTATAACGCCCCAATCTAGCATAGAGCAAGCCTAGTGCCTTTTGATCCTTGTGTGTGGCGATGGAATTGAGATTATCCAAAGCGTTTTTCGCATCTCCAAAGAGCAGGTATATCTTACTAGCCAAGCGTTGACGCGCGGGTTTGAAGACCGTTGAATTAGAGTGGGTGAGAGTGGAGAGCGTTTCAAAATAGTGCCCCCCATAGTAGAGACCTAGAGAATAGGCATAGGCATAAACAGGTTGGTGGGCAATTTCTGGGAGGTGTTGCATGGTGAGCTTGAGATAACGAGTGTAAAGGTCCATATTGTTGAGATAAAAAGAAGCCACCATGGCATTGATCGCATTTACACTGGTATTTTGTCCGGATTGAATTGCATTGTTGAAAGCAGCGAGCGCACCGGTGTAGTCGTGTTCGCGCATTTTAATCACGCCCAAATTGTGGTTAGCGATACTAGAGGACATGCGTGAAATATCATTGAAAATTTTGAGCGCCTCTTGGTGTTGTCCTCGTTGGTAAAGGATATCCGCCTTGGTAATGAGAGCATTGATCTCTTCCTCATTGCTCAAAGGAATGGAATTAGCGTCGCTCAAGGTGGGCAAATAGGCCAGTTCATCTTCTTGGGTGGATGCGCTTTTCTCGCGCTCTTTTTGAAGCTGGCCTTCTGTTTCTAATAATTCCTTGCGTTCATTACGGTGTTTGTAGTGAGTCATGATGGAGAGACCAACGATCAAAAGCACTAGAGCGAGCACCCCTCCCCCCACTCCGTAGAGCAGTTTGGGACGACTTTTGAGAGTTGTGATGGTGTCGGTAATACGCTCATAAGTAGTGTGGCTAAAAACTCCCCTAATCGCCTGAATCAAAGAGGGGAAGAGGGATTTCTTAGGGTTATTTTGAGGTTCGTCTACCATCTCACACCCAAGATTTTAAATAAGGTTCTAAAGCTTTGGGAACATGAATATCCCCATCGCGAGTCTGGTGGTTTTCCATGAGCGCGACTAAGGTGCGCCCGATAGCTAGAGAAGAACCATTGAGGGTATGCACTAGCGCGTTTTTCTTACCCTCTTTGTAGCGGATTTTAGCCCGTCGGGCTTGAAAATCGCGCGTATTAGACACCGAGCTGATTTCGCGATAACAATTCTGCCCAGGTAACCACACCTCAATATCCACTGTATTGCTCGCACTAAATCCCAAATCCCCACTACAAAGTTGCACAAAACGATGAGGCAATTCTAGGGCGCAAAGAATCGCGCTAGCCGCTTCCAACATTTTTTCTTGCATGCGCGCACTCTCATCAGGGTGGGTGAGTGCGACCAATTCGACCTTGTCGAATTGATGTTGGCGGATCATTCCATGCGTGTCTTTAGACGCACTACCCGCTTCTTTGCGAAAGCAGGGCGTGCAGGCAGTCATCATGATGGGCAAATCCTCCACGCGTAAAATCTCATCGGCGTAGAGATTGGTCAAACTCACCTCAGAAGTGGGGATCAAAAATAAGGATTCGCCCTCAACCTTAAAAAGGTCTTCTTGAAACTTAGGCAACTGGCCTGTGCCAAAAAGGCTTGTGGTATTCACAATCACGGGCGGACTCACAATTTCAAACCCGCGCGCAGCATTGGAGTCGAGCATAAAATTTGCTAGAGCTCTATGCACCAAGGCCCCCTGCGCGCGCAGAACATTGAAACGACTCTTAGAGATTTTCACCGCACGCTCAAACTCGATCCAGCCATTTTTTTGAGCTAAAATATGGTGTTCTTGGGGAGGGAAATCAAAACTCTTGGGGGTTAGCACCCTTTTAATCTCTACATTATCTCTTTCGTCCTTACCAAAGGGGGTAGCAGGGTCGAGCAGATTGGGCAACCCTGCTAGAAGTGTGTCTAGTTTTTCTTCTAGGGTGTTGACTTGGGTTTGCAGGCGTGTTACTTTACTTTTGTTCTCCTCTAAAGAGGCTTTGAGATCGCTAGCTTGTGGGTCATTTTGGCGCTGGGTCTGAAAAAAATCCTTAGAAATCCTGTTTTGAAAGGCTTGCGCTTCTTCGAGCTGGAGTTTTTGAGCCTTAAACTCTAGTAATATCTCCTTTAAATCCAACAAGACTTGGGGGTCTACAAAGCGCTTTTGCAGATTCTCCACCACGCCCTCAAAATCTTTCAACAACAACTTTTTATCAATCATAATTCTCTCCCACATGAGTTTGGGGGGTTCTAAAGCCCCATTCGCGCGCCCACGCGTCTAAATATTCCTTGTGTACTTCCAAATGTAACACCCCCTTTTGCCCCTGCAAGCTATCGCTAATCTGCCCATTAGGCAGGGCGATAAAGCTATCCCCATAAAAACGCCAAGGCAAATTGTGTTTCACACCCTGATAATACTCCTGGCGCACCATACCAATGCGATTGGCCCGCGCGACTAACATTGAATTGCAAAAGGCGCGCGCGCTACACACCGCCCGCCAACGCTCAAAAGACTCAAAGGCACTCGCACTACTCAAGAGCACCATGTCTACTCCCTCCTCTTGCATTTTCAGCCACAGCGCGTCAAAATGCACCTCAAAACCAAAGAGCGCGGCGATTTTAATCCCTTCTAGCACAAAGGTGAGAGGAGGTTTAAAATCCTGTTTGGAGTTAGCAAAAAAGGCCTGCTCGTCCCAGTGATCGAAGGCAATGAGGCGTTGCTGCGGTACAAATTCTGTATGTTCAGGGCTAATCCATGCCATCTCTTTGAGCAGACCATTAGGGTGCGCGCTCAAAGTGGGGATTACGAAATGTATGCCATTCTTGAAGGCGAGCTCTTGGAGTTGGGCTTGGCGGTTCTGGACTTGTGAGAGCGCATGCTCAGGGTCTTCTTGGAGCAAATCCAAGAAGAAAGAGCTTAAGATATATTCGGGGAAGAGACAGAGCGCACCCTGGGGGATTTGGGCTAGATTGGCCTTGATAAAGTCCAGTTCAAAGCGCGCCATTTGAAAAAGGGCTAGGTGCATGCCTGTTCCTGAGTGTTTTTTACCGCCAAAATGCAAGAAACGCTTTTATAAAGGTAGTGCTTTTTTTCCACCACTTCCAAACCTACCGCATTCAACTCGTCTTCTAACTCGTCCACACTGATAAAGTCTTCAATGGAGGCAGGTAGGTAGGCATATGCGCTGTAATTGCGGCTGAGCAACATGCCAATGATAGGCAAAATCTTGGAGGTATAAAAATGTGCCAAAGTGCCCAAGATGCCGCGCTGATCGCAACGCATAAACTCTAACACGAGGAGCACGCCCCCCTTTTTGAGGGTGCGGCTAAATTCACGCAAAGCGGCATGCCGATCGAGCACATTACGCAAACCATAGGCGATGGTGATCAGGTCTAATTCTTCGTTTTGAAGAGGAGAGAGATTTTTGGCTTCCAAACATTCTAGCTGAATAGGAGCTTGTTTGGGAGCTTGTTTGGCGATTTTATCTTGAGCCAAGCGCAACATCTCTTCAGAAGGATCGATCCCATACATGCGCGCCAAACTTCCCTTATGCTCCAAATCTTGGACGATGTGTAAGAGCATATCGGCTGTGCCACAAGCCACATCACCCACCGCTAAATTTTGCAAGTCCCCCTTGAAGGCATAGACCCAACGCAACGCGCGCGCAATCGCGTCTTTGCGCCACTTTTCGTCCTGCCTGAAACTCAAAATGCGGTTGGTGGTGTCGTAGGTCTTGGCAATGGCATTAAACATGCCAATGATCTTTTTTTGATCCTGTTCGCGCTCAGACTTCAAAAGAATTTCCCTACCACGCAAAAGACAATCACGATCATGCAGATTGTGGGCACTTCGTTAATCCAACGGAAAAACCGGCTGCTTTTGTAATGTGCATTTTTGCCCAGTTCGCGGATGAATTTCCGACACATAAAGTGATAATGTAGCAAGATGAGCACACAGAGTAATTTGAGGTGTAGCCACCCGTGGTGAAAAACTTCTGGAGCTAGAATATAGAGTAAAGCTAAACCGCTCAAGACTGAGATGATCATCGCGGGCATGGCGATATAGCTATAGAGTTTCTGTTCTTGCACCTGCACAATGGCCACAAACTCGTGTTTATCGCTATTTTCGCGGTGGTAGACCAATAGGCGCGGCAGATAAAACAGAGCTGCCATCCAGGAAATGATCCCAATTACATGCACAATTTTGAGCCAAAGATACCAATTTTCCATTTATTCTCCTAAAATCATATGCGCTTGCGCGCCCTTGAGGCTCACCCACACTCCATCGGGTTCCAGGACTTGCTTTTCTAGCAACACAGCACACTTTTTAGCCCGCGCGCGTAAGCTATCCAGTTGCGCATAGGGCACAAAGCGCAATAAAGGCTCTTCAAAAATTTCGAGGGCTTGGGTAGCACGCATTTCCTGGATACAGAGTTGTACACTAGTCGCATAGGCTTTCATTAAACCTCCCACGCCTAGCAACACCCCCCCAAAGTAGCGCACCACGATGACCGCGCTTTGACATAATTCTTCATGGCGTAGGATTTCTAGCAAGCCTTGCGCGCTATGTTTAGGCTCTTTGGCCTCATGCAAAGCCTCCTCTAATCGTCCATTTTGCATGTGCCGATAGGCATAGACAATATGACGGGCTTTGTGATGTTCTTGGCGTAATTGCGCTAGGGTGTTCTCAAAGCACGCACTAGGCATTAGAAAGCCTAAAAAAAGAGAACCCTTTACGCGGTGTTTAGAGGTGAGTAGACGATTGACTTGGTGCATAGCTAGTGCTGTAAATAAATCTGCATTTTTTGATTGTCTAAAATTAATGTATTCTTGCCCCGCGTGATGGTGAAGAGACCTTGTAGATGATCGTAAAAGGCCAGCTCAAAGGCCATTAATTTTTCATTCTTACACACACGGCGCGAGATTCCCTTATCTTCAATGCGTAAATGATCGTCATCACGGAAAGCATAACTGACAAAGTACTTGTTGCAATAAGCTGTCCCATAGGCGCGCAACTGCTTTTGATCAAATTCTATGCGGCCCATTGGACTGTTGGCAATCGCGCTGGAGAGTTTAGAATTAGCAGAGGTGTGGCGGCTACGCGCGATATCTTCTTGCAAACGCTGGATGTCATTTCTGATCATGGAGGCATCAGGGGGCAAGTCCTGCGCATTGAGGTTTTTTAGTTTAGCTTCCAACTCGGCTTTGAGCAAGTCTAATTTATTTTGGGGATTTGGGGTCGTTGTCGGGGAATTTGGAGGGGTAGATTGGGCTGGAGGAGGGGGAGTTGCTTGAGGGGTGAGCGCTTCTAAAATCAGATCATTTAAATTAAAGCTTTGTCCATCCATCACCACCCGCACGATGCGGTAATGGTTGTAACTAAAATCCTTACTAAAAAAACGCACTAAGAAACACCCGCTCAAAAATAAGGCGACCAGGCACAGCCCCACGCCCAAGCGCGCCCACCCAATCCCCGCTTTAATAGCACCCCTATTTTCTTGCACTCCATCCCTTTATGCGGTAAAATCTAATTATAGCACAAGCCCACCTGCATGTCCTGTACAAACGCGCCCAAGCGCGCCAACATGTGTGTAGGATTTTCTAGGTGTGTTTCTATGAGATTCACCACAGCAGAGCCCACAATGACTCCACCGGCCCCCATTTGTAAAGCTTGTTGGGCGTGTTCAGACTTCGAAATACCAAAACCTAGTAAGCAAGGAGTTTGTGTGAGAGTTTTTAGATCATTGATCAAGTTATGGGTCTGGGGGCTGATACTGGCATGGGTGCCTGTTACCCCCGTACGTGTCAGGACATAGATATATGCAGTGCTCGAGCGCGCGATGTGCTCTAAAGTTGGTGGACGCGCATTGGGGCTGGCGATAAAGACAGGGGCAATGCAGTGTTTATGCGCGCTGTGCACATACGCATCGCTCTCACACATGGGCACATCGGCAACTAATACACTATCTACACCACTCTGTGCGCAGGCGTGGTAAAAATCCTCTATCCCAAAGCGGTGTACTAGATTAGCATAGAGCAAGAGTCCTATGGGAATACGAGCATTATAGGCGCGTACTTTCTCCAACAAGGCAAAATTGGCGCGCATATTGATAGGATTTTGCAATGCCCTGAGATGACTTTTTTGAATGGTGGGTCCATCGGCAATAGGGTCTGAAAAGGCAAATCCTAGTTCTAACGCGTCAACTCCCGCATCAATTAAGGTTTTGATGATCTCAAAACTCATCTCATAGGAGGGATCACCCAATGTAACAAAGGGCACAAACACTCCCTTGTTTTCTCGGAATATTTTCTGATATCTCATGAGTTTGCCTTGAGCGCGTCTTGCACACTTGCTAGGTCCTTATCTCCCCGTCCACTTAGATTCACTACAATCAAAGTTTCCTGGGTACACTCGCGCGCCATTTTAAGCGCGTAGGCTAGAGCGTGTGCACTTTCTAAAGCAGGAATAATTCCCTCTTTTTGACACAAGAGCGCAAAGGCCTCTAAAGCCTCTTGATCGCTCACAGCTACATAGTGCGCTGCTCCACTTGCTTTCAGATAGCTATGCTCTGGGCCCACGCCCGGATAATCTAGGCCTGCTGAAAGACTATGACTTTCTTGAATTTGCCCCTGATCATCTTGTAAAATGTAAGTCCTGCACCCATGCAAGATGCCAACACCCCCTTTGCACAATACTGCGCCGTGTTTAGGGGTATCTAGTCCCAAACCTGCGGGTTCTACGCCTATAAGTTGCACCTGTGGAGTGTCTAAAAAAGCTGAAAACATGCCAATGGCATTAGAACCCCCGCCCACGCATGCAAGTACCATGTCGGGCAATCTGCCCTCTTTATCTAAAATCTGGGTCTTTGTTTCTGCGCCAATCATACTTTGAAAATGTTTCACCATGCGCGGATAGGGGTGAGGCCCCGCAGCTGTGCCTAGCAGATAATGGGTAGTGGCATACGAACCAGACCAATCGCGCAGAGCCTGGTTAATCGCGTCTTTAAGGGTCGCACTCCCGCTATCAACCCCCACGACCTCAGCTCCCATCAAGCGCATGCGAAAAACATTGGGCGCTTGGCGTTGCATATCCTTCTCTCCCATATAGATCACGCATTCCAGTCCTAAGAGAGCGCAGGCAATAGCAGTGGCTACCCCATGCTGGCCTGCACCTGTTTCGGCAATCACACGTGTTTTACCCATTCGTTTGGCGAGCAAGGCCTGCCCCAAAGCCTGATTAGTCTTGTGTGCCCCGCCATGGATTAAATCCTCACGCTTTAAATACATTTTTACTTTGGGATTAGGGCAAAAGTTTTTGACCAAAGTGAGCGGGCTTGGCCGCCCTACAAAGTCACGCAAGAGCGCATTAAAATCATCTTGAAATGCACTATCTGGCAAGCACGCTATAAAGGCCTCTTCTAATTCTTGCAATGCGGGCACTAGAATCTCGGGCACAAAACAGCCCCCAAACTCCCCAAAATACGCCTGTTTCTCTGTTTGCATACGCAACCCTCTTGCTGAAATAACCCCTCAGTATCAAGTTAGCAAAATGGTATCATTTCTCCGTGAGAATTTGCATCTTATGACCCTTGAGCTCTACATAGAGTTCTTTTGGACCATCAGAGGCATAGGTAAGCTTTTTATTTTTATATGCCTTATAGTCTTGGTTAAAAGCGATTCTGAAAAGCCGCTTATGGTTCGCATTGGGATAAGGGGTGATATTAATCCCCGAGAAACGCACGGTCTTGGCCTCATTTTTGGCAAACACTTGGGTCTTGAATTTCTCATATGTCTTGAAATCCATGCCATTGGCATGCCTAAAATCGGGGGCGTAAAAATTCATATAACCTACTAGATCGTTATTTGCCCATGCGCTACGCCAGGTGTAAAGAGCACTCAGAAGGTGTGCAAGTTCATCCTTGGTGGCGTATTTGAGCTCGCCCTCATACACGAGGAGTAAAGCCTTTTTTCCCTTGACACGCTCTCCATAATCCTTAAGCATGGCATTTTCGATTGCAACACAGCCCTTGGTGTTAAGATCGTCGCGATTCCCATTGAGAGGCAAACCATGAATCCAAATCCCATGACCTGTGCGTTTGAGCGCCATGTCAAACGGGTTAGGGTAATTGGTTTCCAACGCAAAGGGTCCATAGTAGGCATTCAAGCCAGTGAGCTTTTTAAGGATACGATACACCCCAATAGGTGTCGCCTTGTCCCCCTCACTCTTTTTTTCTCCAGCCTTAGGCCCTACTAAGGCTTTGCTCTCATTCACTTTAACAATTTTCTCCCCTTCCAAAGCGTAGAGAATGAGTTTTGGATCTGCCTTGTTAATCACAAACAAATAATCCAAGTTTTCGTAATAACCAAAGCTAATATCGCGGTTTTCCAAAGCATCTTCCCAAAATTCTCGTTGGGTTAAATAGGACTGCAAGAGTCGCTCAATGGAGTCGATTCCCTTTTCTTGGTAGGCTTTCACAAACCCCATCAGGGTGTCTGCGTGCAGGCCCATCATGCCCATCAACACAGACGACAACGCCCCCAAGCACATCTTTTTTACGCGCATCAAACACCTCTTACAAATCACAAAGTCTACTTTCATTCTAGCATATAGCCCATTTTTTTCAGCTGATCTAGCTCCTGACTCCAATTTTTACGCACCACCACCTCCAAGCGTAAAAACACCTTCTTGCCCCCAAAGGCCTGCATCTGTAAACGGGCTTGTTTGCCGATCTTTTTGATTACCCACGCGCCCTTGCCCACCACCATTTTTTGTTGACTCTCTTTTTCTACAATAATCTGTGCGTGGATGCGATCGATATGCGCATCTTCTACGAAGCGCACAATGCACACATCGCTCGCATAGGGAATCTCTTCGCTCAAATGCGCGAAAACTTGTTCACGAATCATCTCCTGATAAATCTCTTTTGTCTGTGCATCGCTGATAAGCTCAGGATCATAGTAGAAAGGGGCAATGGGCAGGAGCTTGGCAATCTCTTGTAGCAAGATGTCTAAATTTTTACATTTGGTCGCGCTCAAGGGCACTAGAGCGTTGAATGTGGAGTTATAGGCCTGATAAGGCTGTATTTTGGCCAGCAATTGAGCATGTGTGAGAGTATCAATTTTATTGAGTGCAACAATGTGGGGCTTGTCGCCACAGAGGACTAAAAAATCTTGGTAGGCTTGTAAACCCTCATGCACGCTGGTTACAAATACGCAAAGATCACATGTTTGCAGGGCGCGCGCACTCTCTGCTTGCATAGCCCGATCTAAGAGTTTTTGAGGGGTGGTAAGCCCGGGCGTGTCCAAAAAGATCATCTGACATGCCACACCTTGCGCGTCGCTAAAGGGCACAATGGCTTTTAAAGCCCTGCGTGTGGCGTTGGCCTTGTGCGAAACAAGGGCGATTTTCTCCCGCAAAAGCGCGTTAAGCAAAGTGCTCTTGCCCGCATTAGGTCGCCCAAGCAGGGCGATAAAACCAGCCTTAGTCATCAGAGAATAAAGCGGGCTAAATCCACATTTTCTACGAGATTTTGAAGCTTCTCACTCACCTGCTCTTTAGTCATGGTTACACTCTGCCCCTTATAAGCAGACGCGTTAAAGCTAATGTCTTCTAGTACCTTTTCGATGGTGGTGTGTAGGCGGCGCGCGCCGATGTCCTCCGTGCTTTGGTTAGCTAAAAAAGAAAGTCTGGCCAACTCTCTGAGGGCCTCAGGCTCAAAGACGAGCTCCACACCCTCTACGGCTAGAAGGGCTTGATACTGCTTGATAATAGAACTCTTGGTGCGTGTGAGAATAGCATACATGATCTCCTCAGAGAGACTCTCCAATTCCACGCGCAGGGGGAAACGCCCCTGTAACTCGGGGATGAGATCGCTAGGCTTACTCAAGTGAAACGCCCCTGCAGCAATAAAGAGAATGTGATCGGTTGCCACAGGGCCGTATTTAGTGTTGATCACACTGCCCTCCACAATGGGCAAGAGATCGCGTTGCACCCCTTCTTTACTGGGGTCCTGCCTACTCCCCTCCTTAACCCCTACGGCAATCTTATCGATCTCATCGATAAAGATCACTCCTGATTGAGCGGCGCGTTGCACACCCTCCATTTGCACCCGTTCCATGTCTAAGATTGTCTGTGAAACATCATGGCGCAAGGCTTCCTTAGCCTCCTTGATGGTCATCTCCTTGCTCACCTTTTCGCCTTCTCTGTTGAGCACCTTGATGATACTCTCTTGCACCTTGATGATCTCAGGAGGGACATTGAAATCTCCCTCCAAATGTTTCTTATGCAATTCGATCTCAATCTTAACATGATCTAGGACTGTGCCCCTGACCTTTTCTTTTGTTTTTTCAAAATTGATCGCATATTCTTCTTTTTTAGCATCACTCACGCCGTTGGGCAGGGCAGGCAGCAATTTCTTAGTGATTGTTTCTACAATGAGCTCTTCAATCTTTTCCTTATTCTTTTCCTTTTGCTCACTCTCTACCAAATTAATGCTAGTTGCCACTAAATCGCGCACCATCGATTCCACATCGCGCCCCACAAACCCCACCTCTGTATACTTGCTAGCTTCCACTTTGATAAAGGGCAAGCCCATCATCTTGGCCATGCGCCTTGCAATCTCGGTTTTACCCACTCCCGTTGAACCAATCATTAAAATATTCTTAGGTGTCACCTCTTCTTGGAGTTCCTTACTCAGCTGTAGACGCCGCCAGCGATTACGCAGAGCAATGGCAATCATCTTTTTAGCGTCCTGTTGCTCAATGATATAATCATCTAAGTAAGTCACAATCTCTTGAGGGGTCATATTCAATTTATCAGTATCCATCCTCAAAGCTCCAAGATTTTGATGTGTTCATTGGTATAAATGCACAAATTGCCCGCGATTTTAAGCGATTCTTCCACGAGAGTTCTAGGAGGCAGGGTAGCAAACTTGTCCAGCGCGCGCGCCGCACTCAAGGCATAATTCCCCCCACTTCCAATGGCGGCAATCTTACTATCCTCAGGTTCGACTACATCCCCCGTCCCGCTCAAGATAAAAATGGATTGTTTGTTAAGCACGATCATCATCGCCTCTAAGCGGCGCAGAAACTTATCCTTACGCCACTCCTTGCTAAAATCTACCACGCTTTTAAACAAATCCCCCTTTTTACCCTCTAAAATGCGCTCAAACATGTCAAATAAAGTGAAAGCATCTGCCGTGCTCCCTGCAAATCCACTCAAAATCTGTCCATGGTGCAAGGTGCGGATTTTAGTGGCGTTCCCTTTAAGCACACAATTCCCAAAGCTCACCTGTCCATCACCCCCGATGATGGCATAATCTTTGCCTTCAAAATGCGTTTTATATCCTAAAATCGTGGTCGCGTGGAACATGCCCTACTCAGCCACCACATCAATCTTAAGCACTCCAGTGATGCCATGCCCTAGTTTAACATCAATCTCATAAATACCTGTGCTTTTGATGGGGGTTTTCAAATCTAAACTCTTTTTATCCAGCTCCAAAGGGTGCTTGGCGTGCAGGGCTTCTACTACTTCCTCTTTAGTGATCGAGCCAAATAATGCCCCATTGGCCCCAACCTTCTTGATAATTTGCAAAGTAATGCCTTCGAGTTTTTGGGCAATTTCTTGCTTGGTAGCGAGTTCTTGTGCTTCTAATTCCGCGCGTTTTTTCTGCAACGCTTTGTACTTATTGAGGGCTTCTTTAGTAGCAAGTTGGGCGAGTTTTTTGGCAATGAGAAAATTATTTCCATAGCCATCTTTGACCTCACACACATCGCCCGCCTTGCCTAAGTTCTTGACATCTTGTAGCAATAACACTTTCATAGAGACACTCCTTATGACGCTAAAAGCCCCCATTCTAGCCCGTTTAAGTTTAAGATAGCTTAAATCTATACACTTCCATGCTACAATGAAGCTTTGTAAAAGGAGTTTGATGGATAGAATGGCAGAAGGTCTATTTGTAGAGGCATTGCAAAATATAGGCGTGGAGGTGTACAAAACCCTTAAAACTAGCGATGCCCAATACACAAACCAACTTAACCCGACTGCAGATATGCAACTTGACCTAGATGTCAAGGTAGATACCTTGATCTTTGAGGCGTGCTTGAGGCTTGAGCATGTTGTAGGAGTGATGAGTGAGGAGCGCTCAGAAGCGCACTACAAAGGGGGGCAGCAGGGGTTTTTAGTGGCTTTTGACCCCTTGGATGGCTCTAGTGTAGTGGGGGCTAATTTTCTAGTGGGTAGCATTTTTGGGATTTATGCCAGCACTCCTGAGGGTTTTGCCAACAAGCAAATTGCTAAAAATCTGGTCATGGGGGCTTATCTGCTCTATGGGGCTAAGCTTGAACTGGTGGTGGCAACGCAGACCCAAGTGGTACATTATCTTTACCACGAAGCGCAAGGCACATGGGTAAATAAGGGCACAATGCACTTGCAAGATCGAGGGAAGAGTATCGCACCTGGAGGGAGTTGGCAGTATTTTAGCCCAGAGTATCGGGCGTTTTTAGATCGCTTTTTTGCTCAAGGGTATCGTCTGCGCTATAGCGGTAGCATGGTCGCTGATGTGCACCATCTCCTGCACAAGGAGGGAGGGATTTTCTGTTACCCAGCCACACAGGACGCGCCTAAGGGCAAATTACGCAAACTCTTTGAGGTCTATCCCCTAGCTTTTATGGTGGAGAGAGCGGGAGGGAATGCCCTAGATGGGCATGGCAAGCGCCTTTTAGAGACAGAATTAGAGAGTTTGCATGACAAGAGTTCCTGCTTTTTAGGGTCTAAGGTTGAAATGCAAACCCTTTAGGAGTTTGGATGGAAGATAATTTTGAGCAGGCGTTGCAATCCCACCTTCAAGAGGTACTGGCCTGCCAAAAGCGCAAGGGTGTGGGGTCATGTTTGCAGTGTGGTGTCGTGCTTACATGCAAGCAGCGCCAAGCCTATGTCCAGAGTGTTTACATGAGCATGAACAAAGGGCAGCAGGGCAGTTTCGAGTTTTAGGAGAGCGCATGAATTGTCGGTTATTGAGAGCTGTTGTCGTATT
This sequence comes from Helicobacter salomonis, assembly GCF_017979425.1. Lineage (GTDB taxonomy): Bacteria > Campylobacterota > Campylobacteria > Campylobacterales > Helicobacteraceae > Helicobacter > Helicobacter salomonis. Next base: position 39,394 of record NZ_JAERIS010000008.1, read on the forward strand.
AGTTGGTCTAACAGGAGGGCTTCATGCAGAAAAAGATGGATTTTACGCGAGCACGGGGTTTCAATACAGCCTGGTTAAAACAACCATCACGGGGAGTTTTGGAGTTCCAGAAGGTTGGGGCATTAGTGCAGGGCAGAGCAATATGTATGGTTTGACACTCCAGGGTGGCTATAAGTATTTCTTTGGGAAAGGGGAAAGGCGTAATGGCGTGCGGGGCTATGCGTTCTACAGCTATGGCTATGATAACCCCACTTTTAATGGCATTCGTCTTAATAATAATGTCTATGGTGTGGGTGCAGACTACCTCTTTGATTTCCTAGACAATGTGCGCATCCAAGCGGGCTTTTTTATAGGGTTGGGCTTTGCAGGGAGCTCATGGAGCACCAACCGAGCGGATGCTTTTAAGGCCCTATTGCGTTACCCCAACACCGCTATGAACACCAGTTACTTCCAAGTTCCCATGCAATGGGGTTTGCGCGTGAACATGCACAAGCATCATGGGTTTGAAATGGGGGTAAAAATCCCTTTGGTGCGCAATTACTATTTTAAGACCCTCGTGAATGGAGGTGTGAGCGGTCTCACTTTCCAGAGAAGTGCGGTCTTTTTTACCCACTATGTCTATAATTTTTAGAGATGGGCATGCCTCTTGCTTGGCTTTAGTAAGCGCGGTAATTTTTAGACATTCCATAAGTGATTAAGGGGCTATTGTGGTAGATGTGCATGCGAGGCGCTGGCGGGCGTTTAAAGACAACAGACGGGCGTTGTGGGCACTCATTATTTTCATCGTTCTCTTTGTGCTCTGCTTAGGGGCGGAATTGTGGGTGAATGACAAGCCCCTATTTATCTATAAAGACCACAAAGCCTACTTCCCTATTTTTAAAGATTATCCAGAAACCACCTTTGGGGGGGATTTTTACACCAGCGCGGATTACAACGATCCTTATGTCAAAAATCATTTGCTCAAAGATGCTTTTGTGATCCGCCCCCTCATTCCCTATTCCTATGACACTATTGTGATGGATTTAAAGCAGAGCGCACCCACGCCCCCTAGCTGGGAACATTGGCTGGGCACAGATGATCAAGCCCGCGATGTGTTGGCGAGATTAGTCTATGGGTATCGGGTTTCCATTCTCTTTGCACTCTTGCTGAGTGCCTTTAGCGTGGTGGTGGGGGTGGCTGTGGGGGCATTGCAGGGCTATTATGGCGGACTCTTAGACCTCTTGGGGCAACGCTTCATTGAGATTTGGAGTGGGATTCCCATGCTCTTTTTGCTCATCATTCTCTCTAGCATGTTCACCCCCAGCTTTTGGTGGCTTTTACTCTTGGTACTAGCCTTTTCTTGGATGGGTTTAGCCCAAGTGGTGCGCACAGAGTTTTTAAGAGGGCGCAACATGGACTATGTCAGGGCTTCTTATGCGCTAGGGGTAAGCGATGCGCGCGTGATCTTTTACCACATCTTACCCAATGCGATGGTGGCCACTACAACCTATATCCCCTTTATCATGGCTGGGAGTATCGGAGCGTTGGCGAGCCTCGATTTCTTGGGTTTTGGCATGCCCATTGGGAGCGCGTCCTTAGGAGAGCTTTTAGAGCAGGGCAAAAACAATCTCTACGCCCCGCATTTGGCCCTTGTAGGCTTTTTTGCCATCGCGCTATTGTTATCCATCTTGGTTTTCATTGGGGAAGGAGTGAGAGATGCCTTTGATGCCACCAACTTCAAATAAACCTTTGCTACGCCTAGATCGCGTGCATGCAAAGGTGGGAGAAGATTTTTTGCTCAAAGACATTAATTTGAGCGTAGAGCCAGGGCAGAGGGTAGCCTTAGTGGGGGAGAGTGGGAGCGGGAAGAGTTCACTTGCCCGCCTCATTTTGCAGCTTGTGCCCTTTGTGCGCCCTTTAAGCGGGAAAGTTCTCTTTGAAAATACCGACCTGCTCACCCTCAAACCCACTGCCCTGCGCAATATTCGGGGCAAGGATATCGCCTACATCGCCCAAGAGCCCCTAAGTGCGCTCAACCCCCTACACAAGATCAAAACCCAAATTACCGAGAGTTTGCGCCTACATAAAACCTATCCCAAACAAGAATTTACTACGCGTCTTGAGGAAGTGATGAATCAGGTAGGCTTAGGGCTGGATTTGTTAGAACGCTACCCCTACCAACTTAGCGGGGGGCAAAACCAGCGTGTGGCGATTGCCATGAGCATTATCAACCGCCCCAAACTTCTAATTTGCGACGAGCCCACCACTGCCCTAGACGCGCAAGTGCAATTACAAATTTTAGAACTACTCAAAACTCTAAGCGTGCAAAACCAAATGGCGATCTTGCTTATCAGCCATGATCTAGGCGCGGTGCAATGGTTAGCTGAGTATGTTTATGTCTTGCAAGGGGGGCAATTATGCGAGCATAACGATCTCAATACCCTATTTACCTGCCCTACTCATCCCACCACCCAAATGCTCTTAGAAGCCCGCCACCTGCTACGCAAAAAAAGCTTAGAACAAGGGGAAGAAACCCTAAGATTGCAAAATTTTGGAGTGCATTATGTGCAAAAACGCTTTTTGGGAGCTCATAAGGTGCGCGTTGCTATCCAGGGGGTGAATTTAAACCTGCATGCTAGGCAGACTCTAGGGATCATCGGAGAGTCTGGCAGTGGAAAAAGCTCGCTAGCTTTAGGAATTTTAAAACTCATCGCCTCCGTGGGCGAGCAATTTGTGCTAGGCCAAAGCGTGCACCAGCTCAATCGCAAGACCTTTAAACCTTTTAGAAAATCTCTACAAATGGTATTTCAAAATCCCTATGCCTCGCTAAATCCACGCTGGAGCGTGCAAGAGATTTTGCTAGAAGCCTTTCATGGGGCAGGCATTAAGGGGAGTGTGGAGGTGGCCCAAAAGAGTTTAGAGGCGGTGGGCTTGGAAGCCAAACATTTAACATACTACCCCTTTGAGCTCAGTGGTGGGCAACGCCAGAGGGTAGCCATCGCGCGTGCGATTATTGTGCACCCGCAGGTGGTTGTGATGGATGAACCTACTTCCGCACTGGACAAGAGTATGCAAAAGGTGGTATTGGGCTTGCTACTAGAGCTACAAGAAAAGCTTAATCTGAGCTATCTGTTTATCAGTCATGATTTAGATGTAATTGAAAGCATTTGCGACTCTGTTTTGGTAGTAGAAAAGGGGCAGGTGATAGAGAGTGGGAGTGTGGCGGATGTCTTTAATGCGCCAAAACATCCTTATACTAAGAGACTTTTAGAAACGCGGCTTGACTTTTTAGATAAGTCCTGCTAAAATTGCGGTTTTTGCGGGAATAGCTCAGTGGTAGAGCACGACCTTGCCAAGGTCGGGGCCGCGGGTTCGATCCCCGTTTCCCGCTCCATTTTTGATTTTAGAGAGGCAATTGATGTTGCGTGTGGCTAAGCTTGCGGGTGTGGGTGCGTGCGCGGGAATTTTGATGGCGGGTTGTGCGTCGCCTTTTCCTGTGGGTAACCTTTTTACAGGTGTTAAGCTTCCAGTTTCAGGCAATGGTGAATCTGGATCTAAAACCGGTGAAGCCAGTTGCGGTAGTATCCTTGGCCTCTTCGCTTTCGGTGATTGTTCTGTAGAAAAAGCGGCTAAAGAAGGTGGCATTAAAACCATTAAGTCAGTGGATCGTAAAGTTTTCAATGTAATTGGGCTTTATGGCCACTACACGACTATTGTAAAGGGCGATTAAACACCCTTTAAACACCGTTGCAACGGCGTTTGCACGCCCAGGTGGTGGAATAGGTAGACACAAGGGACTTAAAATCCCTCGGTAGCAATACCGTGCCGGTTCAAGTCCGGCTTTGGGCACCATGGCGACATAGCCAAGTGGTAAGGCATGGGTCTGCAAAACCTTGATTCCCCGGTTCGAATCCGGGTGTCGCCTCCAGATTTACCACGCTAATTTTTGCATTTGTCGCGGGAGATGGCTGAGTGGTTGAAAGCGGCGGTCTTGAAAACCGTTGAGGGTCACACCTCCGGGGGTTCGAATCCCTCTCTCCCGGCCAGCTTCTATTGATAGGCATCCATGGGTCATTCCGTCCTTAGTCTCTCTGTTCCCCTGTTTGTTATTTTCATGGTAATCTTTACTAAACGCGTCGCACTCTCGCTTTTCAGTGGCATGGTGCTGAGCGCACTGCTCATGACAAATGGGCATTTGTGGGATATTGTCCTCTACATTTACCACAAAATTGGTGCTGTTTTTTATCACACCACGCCCCAGGGCGTGCAAGCGAATTTGAACAGTCTATTCGTCTTTGGTTTTCTAATTATCCTAGGTATTTTAAGCCAGATTATCGCTGCCTCTGGGGCGATCAATTCCTTTGTGCAACGGGCTAGAACCTATGTTAAAAGCGCGCGCCAATCAGAGGGTATCGCCCTCTTTGCGGGCCTAGTAATTTTTATTGATGACTATTTTAATGCGCTCATTGTGGGCCAAATTAGCAAGTCTCTCAACGATGCCCATCAAAGTAGTCGGGAGCGTTTGGCTTATATCATCGACTCCACCTCTGCGCCCGTGTGCTTACTAGTGCCCATCTCTAGTTGGGGGGCTTATATCGTGGGGGTGATGCAAAATGAGGGTTCACCCTTGCTCAAAGATAGCTTTGCACTGCTCTTGAGTAGTATTGGATGCAATTACTACGCATGGTTTGCCATTTTCGCCGTGTTTTTGACCATTGTGTGGCAAATTAACTTGCCTGCCATGCAGAAATATCAAAATGTTGGTGTAAAAGATTTTCAAAAGTTTGATCTAGCAAAGCGCACGCAAAATGCCCCCATCTCCGTATTACTCCTGAGTATCATCACACTCATCATGAGCATTACAACCCTGATTATCTACACGGGATATAGTGCCAGCGATCACAAGGATTTATTGAGCATTTTTCAAAATACAGACACCGCCTTTGCCCTCTTTTTTGGTGGTCTTTTTTCTCTAGGATCTGGGGCGATCTTGGCATATCGATATTTACCCAAAAAAGCTTTTCCTTCCCTCTTCATCAAGGGTTTTAAGAGTATGATTGGGGCAATCTGGGTTTTAATCTTGGCGTGGGCTATTGGGCCGATGATTCGCGATGATTTACAAACAGGACTGTATTTAGCTAGTTTAATCCAGCATTTTCAAGGGGTGTTTTTGCTCATGCCCTTGCTTTTATTTCTCATCTCAGGTTTCATCGCTTTTAGCACGGGTACAAGTTGGGGAGCGTTTGCGATCATGTTGCCCATTGGAGCAGGAATGGTGAGTGTGGTGGGGGGGGATATTGTGCTGGTTGTTGCCGCAATCTTGAGCGGAGCGGTTTATGGCGATCACGCCTCCCCTATTTCTGACACAACCATTCTCTCTGCTACTGGGGCTGGTTGCTCTGTGCAGAGTCATTTTTTAACCCAGTTGCCCTATGCCACTCTCACAGCCGGATGTGCGATGATAGCCTTCTTGGTGGCCTCACTCACTCTCTCCAAAGCAATAGGGTTTTTAGTAGGTTTGGGATTGCTCATGGGACTTTTCTATTTTCTCAGGTGCGCCCACTCCACGCGTTAAATAACTTCCTACGCACACGATTTGGAATTACAATTTGTAACGACAAGCGGGTATTTTTTTCGCTTGGCAATCTTTGTTTACTGATAGTGTTAACTAGACTAGATACAACATTTTCACATTGGGAATATAACTAAGGAGCGATTATGAGCAAAAAGATGAAGGCCGCGGTGGTCAAACAATTTGGAGGTCCCCTCTTTGTAGAAGAAGTAGATGTCCCAAAAGTTGGAGAGGGGGGTGTGCTGGTCAAGATTGAGGCGTGTGGGGTCTGCCATACCGATCTGCATGCTATAGATGGAGATTGGCCCGTTAAACCAAAATTGCCTCTCATCCCCGGGCATGAAGGTGTGGGTTATGTGGTAGAGGTAGGCAAGGGTGTCAAGCATATTAAGGAAGGCGATGCGGTGGGCATTCCCTGGCTTTATAGCGCATGCGGGCATTGCACCCACTGTATGGCTGGCTGGGAGACTCTGTGTGAAAAACAAGACAATGCGGGGTATTCTGTCAATGGTGGGTATGCGGAATACGCTTTGGCTGACGCTAACTATGTTGGTGTGCTCAAAAAAGACACTAACTTTTTAAACATCGCTCCCATTTTGTGCGCTGGGGTTACGGTGTATAAGGGACTTAAAATGACAGACACCAAGCCCGGGCAGTGGGTTACCATCTCTGGCATTGGCGGACTGGGGCATTTAGCCGTGCAATATGCCAAAGCGATGGGCTTGAATGTAGCTGCGGTGGATGTTTCTGATGACAAGCTAGAGTTAGCCAAAAAATACGGGGCTAGCGTGGTGGCTAATGCTAAAGATCTAGGCGAACAGGGCACGATTGATAAAATCGTAAAAGAAACAGAAGGGGGCACACATGGGGTTTTGGTAACCGCTGTGCACCCTGTAGCCTTTAAACAAGCTCTGGGTTTTGTGCGCCGTGGGGGGACCGTGGCGATGAATGGGCTACCTCCGGGTGATTTTCCCGTGAATATCTTTAATCTCATTTTAAATGGTATCACTCTGCGTGGCTCCATTGTGGGCACACGCTTAGATCTGCAAGAAGCCATTAACTTTGCTGAGGAACAGAAGGTCAAAGCCCATGTGGCTCCTGCCAAGCTTGAAGACATCAATGCCATTTTTGATCGCATGAAAAAAGGCGCGATCGATGGGCGTATGGTGCTAGATTTTCGCCATGGACATTAATTTAAGGAGAAGATGTATGAGTATTTACAAAGACAGTAAGCAAATTTTCAAGCCCCGTTATGAAAACTACATTGGCGGGGAGTGGGTCAAACCTGTAAAGGGACAATACAAATCCAATAAGAGCCCCATCGATGGAGAAGTGCTCTGTGAAGTGCCCCTATCCTCTGCGGAGGACATTGAAAAGGCTTTGGATGCCGCCCACAAGGCTAAGGACGCATGGGCAGCCACCCCTGTGGATGCTAGGGCACGCGTGTTATTCCAGATTGCTGATAGAATGGAAGCCAACTTAGAAAAGCTTGCGTATGCGGAAACTTGGGACAATGGCAAACCCATTAGAGAGACACTGAACGCGGATATTCCCCTAGCCATTGATCATTTCCGCTATTTTGCCAGCTGTATCCGTGCCCAAGAGGGAGGTATTAGCGACATCAATCCGGAACTCGTGGCCTACCATTTTCACGAACCTTTGGGTGTAGTGGGGCAGATTATCCCTTGGAACTTCCCCTTGTTGATGGCCGCTTGGAAGTTTGCCCCTGCTCTAGCTGCAGGCAATGCTTTGGTGCTCAAACCCGCTTCAGCCACGCCCGCTAGTCTGTTGGTGCTTTTAGAGATTGTTGGGGATTTGCTCCCCGCTGGGGTAGTCAATGTAGTCAATGGGAGCGGAGGGCAGATTGGCAAACATCTCGCCACCAGCCCCAAAATTTCCAAAGTCGCTTTCACCGGCTCGACAGCTGTAGGAAGGCAGATCATGCAATTTGCTACCGAAAATATCATCCCCTGCACGCTTGAGCTGGGGGGCAAGAGTCCCAATATTTTCTTCCCGGATATTTACGAGCACGAAGATGCGTTTTTAGACAAGGCCATTGAGGGCTTGGTGCTCTTTGCACTCAATCAAGGGGAGGTGTGCACCTGCCCCTCGCGCGCTTTAGTGCATGAAAAGATCTATGACTCTTTTATTCAAAAGGTCTTAGAACGGGTCAAAGCGATCAAAGTGGGTAATCCGCTCGAGCTAGACACCATGATGGGTGCACAAGTGGATGAAAACCAAGTTAACACTATCTTAAACTATATGCAAGTGGCCAAAGAGGAGGGTGCAGAGTGCCTCATTGGTGGGGGTAAAAACCACATCAAGGGGCTAGAAAATGGTTGTTACATCCAGCCCACCATCTACAAGGGGCATAATAAAATGCGCATCTTCCAAGAAGAGATTTTTGGCCCCGTCTTAGCCCTGACTACCTTTAAAGATGAAAAAGAAGCTTTAGAAATTGCTAATGATACCATGTTTGGCTTGGGCGCAGCGGTGTGGACAAGGGACATCAACCGCGCTTATCATTTTGGGCGCGCGATCAAAGCCGGGCGTGTGTGGACTAACTGCTACCACCTCTATCCCGCCCACGCCGCCTTTGGGGGTTATAAGCAAAGTGGAATTGGGCGCGAGGGGCATAAAATGATGCTCGAACACTACCAACAGACTAAAAATATTTTGGTCAGCTACAGCCCCAATAAGCTAGGATTCTTCTAATGCCTGAGCGCGTAATAGCCACCCCACAAGCCCGCGATTTTATCGCACAGCTTAAAATTGCTCATCCGGGGGGTTTTATTTTCTACCACTCCTGTGGGTGCTGTGAGGGGAGTGTGGTGTATGCCTATGCTAAAGAGGATTTTAAGCTTGGGCAAAATGATGTGTGCTTGGGGGAGGTGGAAGGGGTGGGCTTCTACCTGCACACCAAACAACAAGAATATCAAGGGCATACCCAGCTCATTTTAGATGTGCAGGATATTGAAGGGAGCGAATTTTCTCTAGCCTATGGCACGGGTAAAAGCTTTAATCTCAAAAGCCGCGTATTCACTCCCCAAGAGTTGACACAATTAGAAGCTCAAAGGGCCTAAATCTCTCTCAAGCCATGGGAATGCTTGGCCACATGCAAGTAAAAGGCACAATGTACAAGGGTTGGGGCGTCAACTCTTGGAGTGGAAACCACAAAAATCCCCTGCGAGATGGGTTTTGGATAATACCATAACTCTTAGGGGGAGTAGCTCCCAGTTTTCAGCTGTAGATGATGTATCAAATGGAGGCGGCGCACCAAACACGGCGCTCCTTACCCGTGCAGATATCTATGTTTAAACCCATCGCCTCAAGCTCTTTGGGGCTGTGTTTCTTTTTCATCTTAGCTAAATGCCTGCGTACCTGCTCGCGCATGTGGGAAAACTCTTTCCAACTCATCTTTTTTAAATTTGTTTGAGCGCTTTGGCTAAACGCCTCTTTAAACTCTTTCTGGTGCTCTTCATCAAGTGCCCTCAAGCGTTTCACCACTTCCATCCTGTAATTTAGAGCCTGACTAGCCGGAAGAGTGCCTGCGATTTTAATGAGCTGCTCATCGCTCAACTTAGTAAAATCCTGCCCCCAAGCCAGCCCCGTAGCCAAAGAAGCCAACATTAAGGCGCGTTTGTACATGTTCATCCTTTCAATGTATTGTCCAAACATTGTAACATGGATTGCGCGCATTGTAAATTTGAGCCTTTTTTAGAACCTTTAAGCTGCAATGCCCAGCAAAGAATCAAAATGGATAAAGAATGGGGTTATTGGCTTTATGTGCAAGGCGAAACTATCAAGTTTTTCCCCGACCTCTCTGAGGAAGACATCAATGCCTATTTTGCTATCAAACATCCTAAAACTCCTCAATAATTTACTCTGAGTTTAAAAATCCAAACTACACTAAAACCCATGAGAGATACACAAAAGACTTTTGCGAGGGTGTCAGTTTTTATCTTTAATCTATGCCTCTCTTGGCACAGCCTACACGCCTTAGAACCCAAAGAGGCGCAAGCGGTGGTGAAAAAATAGGTGGATGACTATTGGAAAGGATATTGGAGAGAACATGGGTATACAACTCAAGATCCCAATCTATGCACTTTTTTGATAACGCACAATGGGTAGCGACCATCCATGACAACATAAATTCACACACGGGGACAAAAATCTCCATGATAAACCCAATAAGACGGATTCCTATACTTTGATTTTTTATCAGGGTTGTACTGCGTTGAATTCCGCTAGACCCGCTCCTGATGGTCTATACGCATGCGTGGGCATTTTACACAATGGGCAATTATCTAAGGGATGTTTCTCAGATGCAATTATATCCATTAAGGTTAAAAATAATCTCTTGGTTGTCTCGAAGGAAGCCGCAGACCTTGTAGACGATCACTACTACAAAGACCAATACGCTTTTAAAATGTTAAGTGGGCGTTTTACCTAAAAACTTATAGCACAAAGGTTTTTTTCTGCCACGACTCCGATCTACAAGGATACCCCTATGGAGATGCTAGCAAGGCAAGGAGGGGCTGGATGATTTCCTAGGAACATATGCAGACAACGGATACGGAGATTTTGGTAATGCTACGCTCTTGTATAAGTTAAGGCTTGCATGCTTTGCAAAAGGTAGGTGCAAGTTTCTCAATTTCAAGGCACTGCAAGAGGCATGCAAAAAGTATAGCTCAGATTCAGAGCGGGATCACTGCCTTTTTAGTGCCGACTAGAAGAACATGGACAAACAAGGAACAAAATGAAATTTCTCATCTTTTTACTATTAACCTTACTCTTAAATGCTACGGATAATACAGACGACGGCGAGATTGTTAGCGATGGGTCTTACAAAATTCTACATGCTAAAAACACAGAATACATTATCACTCAAGGCGATGTTTCTGACTCCAAAGTTTTAAAGGTCAATACAGATTTAAAGGACTCTCAAGGGCGTTCCTTTTGGGATAAGGTCTTTGTCTATAATCCTAAGGATTGCCAGAAACTCATAAAACTAAATCCTAATAACCCACAAGAAATGGAGGATTACCCGGGGTATTTTCTTTACTACAAGCCTACCTTATTGCTAGCAACTAGAGAAGGTCCTAACCCTGAATCTCCGGGTTTAGCGCGCGTCCTTGATGTCAAACTCAAAGACGATGTTTTTACCATAACACCCATTTTGCTATGGGAGTTCTTGAGTGCTTTAAAAGGCGATTTAGCAAAATCCCAACGGCTACACATTTGGTATAGTGATGATGATTGGTATCCGCCCAATCCACCCTTCAGCGGTTGGATGATCAGAAGACTTAAGTTTTTAGATGACCACACAGCCACTTATGCCCTAGATGCTAAGGGCAAGCATACAGACGATGTCTATCGCCCCTTTAAATACGCTAATAGCAAAACCATTCCCAACCTCCATATCTGCCCTTACAGCGCAAAAACGCTCTTAGAGACCATCCAAAAGCGACACCCAGAGTGGAAAAGCGATTCCTCACCTCACTCACAATAATCATCCAAGTCCTCTCCCACACACAGGATATCCCTCCCATGTCCCTCGTATGCGCGCGCTTTTTTGGTATCTTTTGGCACCCCTAAGCCTTTTTTATACAATTTTGCTAACGATAGATAACAATAGGCATTCCCCATATCTGTGCATTTTTTGTAGTAATGTGCTGCTTTTTTATAATCGCGTGGGATATGGGGAGCACTAGGGTCATTTTCATCCCTTTCCCAACCACCATAAAAATAAATGTCGCCAAGCATGCTATAACCATCCTCATCTCCCAAATCTCCTGCCAACTTTAAATACTCTATGCTCTTGTTAAGCAGTGTTCCCTCCATTTGTGCCAACTTGATATACCCCTGTGCGTCCCCTAACTCTCCTGCCTTTTTGTAATACTCCATCGCCTTATTCTCATCTACATACTTTCCCATGTTGGTGTAGGCATTGGCATTCCCCATAGCCGCCGCCTTTTTAAAATACTCCAACGCTTTATCCCTATTTTCTCGGGTAATCCTAGAGTCAAGATCAAATAGGATAGTCCCCGTGCTAAGATTGCTATGCTCATCTTGATAAATCAATCCCAGCTCATTATAGGCTTGGCTATCCCCCTTTGCCCCCGCTTTTTCTAGCACCGCTACTGCCTTAAGATAGTATTGCTTGGCTTTGTCAAAACTACGCTCAAACCCGAAATCGCCCGCAGCATGATAGTAGCCTAGTGTTGTGTAGGCACTAAAGTCGCCCATCTCCCCCGCCTTTTCAAGATAAGACGACCCCTTTTGAAAAATTTTTTGCTTGTATTGGACTTCTTGGGAGTATTGGCTAAAGTCTTTAAGACTGCAAGTATGGTTGCTCCATTGAACCCTAAGATAAAGCAACCCGACTCTTTCATAGATATCTGCCCTCTTTGGGCTCAACTCTAGGGCTTTGTCGGCATATGAAAGTGCTTTCTCGCAAGCAAAAGGCTCTCCCTTGGCATTTTTGGCTATTCTGCCATCTGCGACCATGTCTGCTAGCTCAAGATAGGCATCTGCTATCCCCATCTCTCCGGCTTTCTTAAAGTAGTTAAAGGCTTTTTTGCCCTTTATATCCATATCCACATATTGCCCATAGTAATACATCAAGCCCAAATGATAGAACGCCTGCGCCTCTCCTCTTTGCACCCCTTGTTTGTAAAGTCTAAAGGCTTTGGGGTAGTCTTTTCTCTTGTAAGCTGCCTCTGCTTGTTCTAAAAGTGTTGCCTGAGCGCCCAGCACACCCACCACTAAAAGCACCACGATAAGATATTTTCTTAACATTATCATCTCCTAATTGTTTGAGAATTAAACCAAAGGACTTAAACTTTTTAGATAACTACCATAGGTTTTAGAGTGATGAGATTAGTTAAAATTTGTCTTGTATGGGTGAGTTGGATCGCCCTAATTTACGCCCAAGAAGCCACACCCACTCAAATTGATTTCCCCGGACATGTCAATTCTGAGTGTGTTTTAAAATTTATCTCTTTAGTGGAGCATAGCGCTTTTAATTTTAAGCAGTGGGACAGCGAGCACAAGGGCATTAAATGGCTTAAAGGTCATATCTCCTATTACATAGACACATGGGATCAAGACCGCATCATGGCCAAATTGTATTTTAACTGGCAACAAGACCCCAAGCACCCCAAATTCTTAGGTACGGGCACAATAAGCTGGGCAAATTATGATCTTAAAACGCACACATTGCAAGATTTAAACGGGGTTAATCTCACCTTCCCTTTAAAATACGCAAACCAACTAGAAACATGTTTAAAATTCTGCGATGCTAGCCAAACTAAAGCCTTGCAAGCGCGCTTTAAAGATCAAAATCTTCACACCCACCCCCTAAAAACCATTAGTGGCAAGAATAGGGCGTATTTTTACTCTGCCCCTAATAAGCATTGCAAGATCAACAATCTCTTTTTAATCCCTAAAGATAGGGTATATCTTTTGCAACAACAAGGCGCATTTGCTTTTGTAGCTTTTAGGCGTAAAAATGGGGAGATTGTTAAGTTGTGGATCAAGAGCGATCGGTATGCTAAACCTTGAGATAGGAGTTTCATGAAAAATTTATTTTTAATGCTTAGTTTGTGCCTCTCTTGGCACAGTCTGCACGCCTTAGAACTCAAAGAGGCGCAAGTAATGGTGAAAAAATGGGTGGATGATTATTGGAAAGATTCGGATGGGATAAAAGGGGGATGTATCCATAATGAAGATAGCTTGCAGTGGAGCGAAGCGATCTATAATCAAGAAGATGCCCGCACATTAACCAAAACCCCCCATGACAAACCTAACAAGTCCAAAGCCTACACTTTGATTTTTTATCGGGGTTGTGCTTTATTTATGGGGGCTAGACCCTCTGATGGCGTGCACACATGCATGGGTATTTTGCATAAGGGGCAATTGTCTAAGGGGTTTTGCACCGACACACCCCTAGACATTGAGGTTAAAAATAATCTCTTGGTGATCTTGGCAAAATACCAAGAAGTTGAAATCGATGATCATTACTCCGCCGACCAATATGCCTTTGAAATGTTGCGGGGGCGTTTTTATCTACGCACTTATAGCAAACAAGTTTTTTCTTGCCACGATCCAGATAATGCGCATGGATGTCCCGATCCTGGTCTAACTTATCTCTACGATTTGGGAGGCGATCTGATGAAATTGCTTGGTAGCCATCTTTATTACAGCCAACCTAGGGACGATCCACAGGGCAAATTTAGAATTTCTATGCAAGATTTTTTATATTTTTGGGGCAAGGAGGGGCTAGATGATTATGTAGGAGGAGATAACGACTACATGGATTTTTTTGGCAGGGATGCACTCTTATATAGGCTAAGAAGCGCGTGTTTTAGGAGTCAAAAATGTCAGTTTCTTAATCCAAAAGCCTTATATGAGGTGTGCGATAAGAATATATACACACAAGGGCGTTGTTTGTATAGCACTGATTAGAGGAGGTTTTATGCGTTGGGTTTTATGGTGTTTGTTGGTGGTGCAGTTGGCTTTAGGCCAGCCCCCTCAAGCGTTTTTGCAGAAGTTTAACGCGCTTTATGGCTTGATGGTTAAAAACTATGAAGAGGGTTTGATCAATGGTCTAGGGGGTGTTAGGTTCATTTGTGATAATTCTAATCGCTACCAAAACTCTATGCGAAGGCATGCCATTGCTACCTTTGCTTTGGCACTGGACATGATGAATCAAGTGCCTTTATTGCAAACCTTTAAGCCTAGAACCCCCCAAGAAGCGCATTTATTAAGGACGATCAAGGTGTATGAAGCCATGCGAGTTTTGCTAGTCTTGAGTGAGAATATCCCCGACTCTGATTGTGCGGAGATTCTAGATGTTCCCTCTTTTGACACCACCACAAGCGCGCAGAGTTTTTTAAACTCATGGGATTTTGTCTATGCCCCTCTATTTAAAAAGCACCAAGAGGGCGTGGATATTCTAAAAATCTTAGAAAACTTGCCAAAAAGCCAACCCAATGACATAGAAGGGTCGCCTGATGATGACATGAGTTTTGATAGCAATGGGCAAAAAGCTTACCGCGCTTTTAGCCAAAAATTCTTAGGCGTGGATTTTAGCCAAAAGCCTGCAATTTTGCTAGATAACTACTATAAATCTTTGCCATCCATGCCAAGCAATTAAATGGAGGATTTAAATGACTCGCTTACTAGGTATTATTCTACTCATCAGTCCCCTATGGGCTGTCAGCGTTGATTTGGTCCAAGAAATGCAACAAGCCCGCGCGCTGATGGTTAAAATCTACCACCAAGCTTTCAAAGAGCGTTGCGATCGCATGGATAATGACATAGTCTATTCAAATGCCATGCAAAAAGGAGCACCAACCCTTGTCAAGCACCTAAAAGCCTTTGTCAATCACATCCCGCTTTTACAAGCCCTCACACCC
>NZ_JAERIS010000049.1 GCF_017979425.1 Helicobacter salomonis
TTTTTAGCATACCGCCAAAAGCAATACGCACAAGGTATTAGAGAAAATTACTTCAGCATGCAGAAGGTGCTCACCACCCTTAAAAAGCAAGAGGCTTACTCTTATCTAAGTGAATGCAACTCTCAAAGCTTGCAAATGGCACTCAGGCAACTGACTACAGCTTTTGATAAATTCTTTTCTAAGTTAGCAGATTATCCTAGATTCAAATCTAAAAAGCATTCTAAGCAATCTTTCTGTGTCCCGCAACACTTAGAAATCAAACAAGAAACCAACCAAGTCAAGTTACCCAAATTCAAAGAAGCGATTAAAGCCAAGTTTCATAGGCATTTGCCTAAAGACTCTATCATCAAACAGGGGTTTATCTCTTGTGTAGCGGATAAATACTATCTCTCTGTCAGTTATGAGGACAATAAGCCTGAACCTAAACCTGTAACTATCAAAAAAGCCGTGGGTTTAGATATGGGCTTAGAGTCTCTAGTCATCGCCAGTAATGGCGTGCTCTATCCTTATAAAAAGTTTTTCCAAAACCTACAAACAAAACTCACTAAAGCACAAAGGAGATTATCTAAAAAACTAAAAGGCTCTAGTAATAGAAAAAAACAAGCTAAGAAAGTGGCACAAATCCACGCTTCTATCAGCAATAGCAGAGAAGACTACTTGCATAAAATCAGTAATGAGATAACCAATCAATACGATTTGATAGCAGTAGAAACCTTGAAAGTTAGGAATTTAGTCAAAAACCATAAATTAGCTAAGAGTATTGCCAATGCCAGCTGGTCTAGGCTCATTAGTCTATTAGAATATAAGGCTGGTTGGAAGGGTAAAACCCTTATCAAAATTGACCAATACTTTCCTAGCTCTCAAATCTGCTCGACTTGTGGGAGCAACACCGGTAAAAAGCCACTGCATGTTAGAAATTTTATCTGCCCTTGTTGTCAAACACACCACCACAGAGACCTAAACGCTAGCATCAACATTAGAAACTACGCTTTGGGAATGTTAGATGAACGACACGCTATCAAGGTAGATAAAACTAGGGTGGGAAACCCCCGAAGTTACGCTTGTGGAGATTCCGCT
>NZ_JAERIS010000050.1 GCF_017979425.1 Helicobacter salomonis
TTAGTCAGACGCTGCAGACCCGAAGCCAAGTGATCTATCCATGGCCAAGTTGAAACGAGTGTAACAGCTTGTGGAGGACTGAACCCGTGCCCATTGAAACGGGCTGGGATGAGCTGTGGATAGGGGTGAAAGGCCAAACAAACTTGGTGATAGCTGGTTCTCTTCGAAATATATTTAGGTATAGCCTCAAGTCATAACAAGAGGGGGTAGAGCTCTGATTGGGCTAGGGCTGCTCGCCGCAGTACCAAACCCTGTCAAACTGCGAATACCTTTTGTTGTATCTTGGGAGTCAGGCGGTGGGTGATAAAATCAATCGTCAAGAGGGAAACAACCCAGACTACCAACTAAGGTCCCCAAGTTCTATTCTGAGTGGAAAAAGATGTGTGGTTACTCAAACAACCAGGAGGTTGGCTTAGAAGCAGCCATCCTTTAAAGAAAGCGTAACAGCTCACTGGTCTAGTGATCATGCGCTGAAAATATAACGGGGCTAAGATAGACACCGAAGTTGTAGGTTGCACGGCACAATTTAGATGATCTCAAATTGTTTTTGCTTTTTACGTTTTTATCAAGGGAGTTTTTATGTCTAGTTACTCTTCTTTATCTACGGATGAAGAAAAGTCAGTCGATGGGGTTTTACGCAAGATAGGTGCTTCTTGGTTTGTTTCCTATGCTTACTACAAGAATGTAGATAGCACACACAAGAATTGGAATTCAGACGAACTCAGGAAAGCATCAATCAAGGGACGCATATCCAGGTACGATCGCAATAAATCTTGCCATGCGGTTTGGTTAAAAAAGGTTTGTGATGAAATGGATGCAAAAAGACTAGGTCAAAACAAACTCAAGCCGAAATTAAGTGGTGAGCAAGTCAAGAGGATGGCGCGTGAGTTGCTTGAGAAACTAGATAAGTAATTCATTGATGTCGAAGGGGGTAAGGTCGTTTAAATTGTGCCGTGCAACGGTAGAAGAGCGTTCTGTGCAGCGTTGAAGGCATACCGGTAAGGAGTGTTGGAGCGCACAGAAGTGAGCATGCAGGA
>NZ_JAERIS010000051.1 GCF_017979425.1 Helicobacter salomonis
AAGTGTTTTTGCAATGCCAAACAGATCGCATTGTCAGACTTAAAGCTTTGGAGTTTGTCCTTAGAATTAAGATACACACAGGGGGCGTTGTCAATGGAGAGCAGACGCAGGGATTTTAGGTATTTTTGTAGGGGTTTGGGGTTATAGCTGTGTTGCTTAAAGATTTGCAAACAAACTGCCTTAGCTTCTTGGTTTAAATACTGGGGTTGCAAGCAGGCGGTGGGGGTTTTAGGGAGAATCATTTGCATCGCGGTTTTCATGCCATTTATTGCCGTTTTAACCGCATAGACATCAAGGCCGCGCACTACAAAAAATAAAGGAACACCAGAAGGGTTTCTTATTTCGTGCACATTGCTAATAACATGCCAATAATTTTCCATGTTGGAACTGTATTGATCTTCATAATCCCCCAAGAAGGCAAGGATGCGTGCCTTGTAATAAGTCGTCCATACTTCTAAATCTTGCATCTTGACCCCCATAGAACGCATGATTTGGGTTTGCAAAAAATTTTCATTTTCAGAATCCATATCAACACTAGTATTATAGCTGTTATTGAGGAGATCGTATTGCGCCTCGATGGATTTAAAATCTTTAAAAAAATGGCGCATAGTCGGAGTCTTCGCGCCTTTAGTCATGTTTAAAATATCTTCTTGAGTTCCCAGATCGCCCAAGTAGCTATATAAACATGGTGAGTCAAGCTTGGCTTGCAATGTCTGTAAATAATCTGTGATGTCTAAACCCTGATGATACGCTTCAATCAAAGGGGTGTAGATCAGCTCGATGCCCTTTAAAAATTTTAAAGTTTTCTTTTTAGTATCAAAGGGATAAACACGCTCGGGAGAATCATCTCTACATTCCATATCAGGGATAAAGTCGTGCAAAAGGGTAGCGAGGTTAAACATTTCAAAAGTCTTAAGTGCCTTGATGGCTTGGGCTTGTTTGGGGTCTTTGGGTGTGAGGGCTTGTAAAAGCGGGATGTGATTGACAAAGGCTTTTAGGTGCTTGACAAGGGTTGGTGCTCCTTTTT
>NZ_JAERIS010000052.1 GCF_017979425.1 Helicobacter salomonis
CTTGTCAGCCTATTTAAGGGCTTGGGTGCTTGTATCTGTAAGCCATTAGATAGACTAGCAAACGCTTTAATGCCGGTGTCAATGCCTAGAGTGTGGTTATTTACTATGGGCTTGTGTGTGTAGTTGAACTCCTCTTGTGTGGTATCCATTTGGATTGAAACAAAAAACTTAGAGCCTCTTTGTGTAATAGTCGCCCCATTGATTTTACCTCTAAGTCGTAGCTTCTCGGTCATTTTGATTTTAGGCAAATTAGGGATTTTTAAATAATCCTTTGTGCCACCTTGAATAACCTTAATTTGGTCGCCCCCAATGTAAAAACTCCCTTGATATTCTCTTTTCTTTTTGAATTTGGGGTAACTGACCTTGCCAAGTTTCAAGTCTTTAAAGAACTTTTGAAAAGCTAGATTTAAGTGGTTAAAGGGCTGTGCTGTAGCGTATTTGGTAACTTCATAGACAAAGGGAAACTTCTCTTTTTTAAGGGCGTTAAATTCTTTCTTTAGGGCAAAGTGGTTAGATTTAATGCCGTTTTTGTAGTTTTCTCTCCACTTAGCCAAGCCCCAATTATAGGCAAGTCTGGCACAGCCCATTGCCTTTTTAAAATGGGTTTGGGCTTTGTTGTTAGGCTGTAGTTCAATCTTGTGGGTTAGGGCAAACATTGTTTTCTACCACACATTGTATCTCGTTTAGCAACTTTTTATTTTTGCGTGAGCGTGCACCATATAACCGAGCAGAAAACACGGTAATGATTTCCAACACATCTTTAGCGAGTTCCTCCTCAAAGCGGACATTTTCATCGCCTTGATTGATGATAATCACCTCCACGCCTTTAGCCTCGCAAATGGCAAACACTAGCTCCGCTCCAAAACGCAATAAGCGGTCCTTATGGGTTAAAACAAGTCTTTTAACTTGATTTTCTAGGATCAGGTTAAGAAGTTT
>NZ_JAERIS010000009.1 GCF_017979425.1 Helicobacter salomonis
TGCCTGTGCTGTGGCGACTTCCTTTTGCGCATTAGCTACAGCTGTATCTGCTTGTTGCAACTGCCCTTGTGCGGTTTTTAGGGCTTGTTGAGCTTGTTGGAGTTGCTGCCCTCCCCCAGCACCACCTCCGCTACTACTCGCTGGAGCTATGGCCTGCAGTAGAGAACCACACAAGGTGGTGGCCAGCACAAAGCTTAGGGGTGTTTTGGATTGTTTGGAAAATTTGGACTTAGAAACTTTGCTTTTAGAGATATGTGTCATGGCGTGTTCCTACTATCCTTGTTTTGGGGGCAAAGGGACGGGCTGGGTATTCTGAGGATCAAAGGGATTTGGCTGAATCTTATCGAGCACATAACCCGGAGTGGTTGTCTGTGTGCCCTTGGTCATGTTGGAATACTGAAACCCCACTGCGCCATAAAAGCCATTATTTTCGGCTTGCAACATGCCTGAAACAGGGAGGGTGAGCCCCGCAACAGAGGTAAGAAGGACTGAACGGAAAACATGCATGGAAGCTCCTTTAACTTTTGGGGTCAAAAGTATTAGAGGAACCCAGTTTTGAAGAGGACCTAAGCGACAACAATAAAATTTGGGCAGCCGAGGACCACCTCCAACCCTAGGATAAACCCTAGGATAAACCCTAGGATAAACCCTAGGAACTCTAAACCTTGCCGGAACTTTATTATAGCACAGAATCCCCAAGTTGTTGCATTTTCAAGGCCTTTTGGCAAAAATCTCTTAGGGCAACGAAGTTTTTAGAATAGCAGAGGCTGGATGCTGTCCTCCTGCTCGATATCCTCTTGCAAGGGAGTGTTTTGGGTGGAGTAGTAGGTCTCTCCATTGATCTTTTGAGCGATCACGCCCTCAGGGATTTTAAAACGCCTCTCTAAAGCCGGGTTGAGCTGCAGGGCGCGTTCTAGGAAATCTGCAAAGACGGGTGCTGCTATAACCCCTCCGGCCATTCCATGCCCGATGCTGCTATTGTCGTCCCGCCCAAACCACACAATGGCTTGCAGATTTGGGCTAAAGCCACAAAACCATCCGTCCACATAGTTGTTGGATGTACCCGTTTTACCCGCCACTTCTATGCCGGGCACATGGGCGCGTCTCCCCGTGCCCCGTTCTACCACCTCCTTGAGAATGGAGAGAGTGAGCCAGGCTTGGGCTTTGGAGAGAATGGGTTTGGGGGGAATTACTTGGAGCAATTTGGGATTTCCCTGCGCATCAATGACATCAGAAATCAAAACGGGTTCTAAGAGTGTGCCATAATTGGAAAAGAGGGAGTATTGCATGCTTGCTTCTAAAGGGGAAATCTCAAAGCTTCCTAGAGAAATGGACATGTTTTTGGGCAAATTAGCAAACCCAAAATCGCTCAAGCCTTGATAAATGGCGTCAAATCCAACTGTGTCCACCAAATTGATCGTGGCTAGGTTAATGGAGTTAACCAGTGCTTTTTTCAGTGTAATGAGCCCGGAAAACTTGCGGTTGTAATTCTTGGGACGCCAACTTCTCGAACCACTGGTGTTGAAAGTGCGCGCGACATCGGGGATCAAAGACGCGCTGGAGAGGCCATGTTCAAAGGCAATCTGATAGATAAAGGGCTTGACACTGCTTCCAAACTGGCGTTTGGCCTGTGTGGTGCGGTTGAAAGAACTCTTGCTATAATCCACCCCTCCCACCATTGCCAAAATATGCCCTGTATGGGTGTCGGTTACGACAATGGCCCCATTGAGTGTGCTGTCATGATCTTCGTGTAGGCGCGCGATTGCATTCTCATAGCCGCGTATCAAGGCATCACGCGCGAGGTTTTGATAATCCAAATCGATGAAAAGCTTGATCGTGTAGCCCCCCGTTTTTAAGTCGGGCAGGAAACCTAGAGTGCGCACCACTTCGTCCACCACATAGGGGGCAACATTTTGGGTGGTGGTGGTGCGATAGACTTTGGGGACTTCTGCTAAGGCACTCTGCATTTCTTGATCGGTAATCCAGCCCAGATTGGCCATGCGCCGCACAATGCTATTAGCCCGTGTGAGAGAGAAATCTAAATGCTTCGTAGGATCGTAAAAAGAGGGAGCCCTGGGAAGTGCCATGAGCATGGTGATTTCTTTGAGAGTAAGGGCTTTGAGGGGTTTTTTAAAATAGCCCAAGCTGGCCGTTTTAACCCCATAAAATCCATGCCCAAAGAAGGTCTGGTTTAGGTAACGCTCTAAGATTGCCTCTTTGCTGAGTTTTTGCTCCAATTTGAGGGCGAGCACCACTTCTTTAATCTTGCGATCCAAGGTCTTTTCACGGGTGAGTAGCATGTTTTTGACCAGCTGTTGGGTGAGAGTGCTCCCCCCCTCGCTGTATTTTTGATGGCGCAAATTCTTGAGAAATGCGCGCATGATCGCATCCAAATTGATCCCATTGTGCTCGAAAAAGAGTGTGTCTTCGACTGCAAGCAAGGCTTCGACCATTTTAGGGGGGATTTCCTCAAAGGGAGCGTAAATGCGAAATTCGCGATCGTAGAGATTAGCAATCAAGCGCCCTTTGGCATCCAAAATCTTGCTAGCTAGGTCAGGTTTATAGTGCACAATTTTTTGCACTTCTCCCCCTGCCTCACCCCACAAAAATAGCAAATACCCCCCACCCACAACACCCCCAATGAGCACGGGCAAGATGAAAAGAACCCAAAGAATTTTTTTTACGATTTGCATTTAGAACTTTTTCTTATTGGCATCTTCTAGGATTTCTGAAGAAATACGATCGATATTATTGCTCACTTCTAGGGAGGTGTGGGCGATCTCCAGATTATATGCAGTGTCTGTTTTGAATGCATCTAGGGTGGTGTTGATGCTCTCCACATTCTGGGCTTGTATCCTGATGGATTCGCTCGTGTCCCCAATGCTTTGGGCTAACACATTGATATTGCTCTCAATTTCGCCCAAAGACCTTTGGGTGCGCTCAGCGAGTTTACGCACTTCATCAGCTACGACGGCAAAGCCTCGCCCATGTTCACCTGCGCGTGCGGCTTCAATAGCGGCATTGAGGGCAAGTAAATTAGTTTGATCGGCAATGTCCTTGATGATTTCTACAATATTTTTAATGTCCTGCCCTTGGGCAATCATCGCTTCACTCTGCGTGCTGATCTCTTGAATACTAGCCGTGATGTCATGAATGGATTGGGAAGTGGCGATCAGGCTTTGATTCTGTTGGTTGGCGCTCTTTTTGAGATTATCGACGCAACTTTTGAGATTCTTAGATTCTTCATCGAGTGCGCTGGCAAAACGCAGGGAAGTTTGCAACATCTTTTTAATCTCTAGACCCAAGGCATCTAAGGTGTATTCCATTTCCCCGGAGGGCTGGGCGATCCCTTGGGAAAAATCCAGGGCTTGGTAACGCGTAAAGACTTCGTTGATGTTTTGCATGTGTAAGCCGATGCGTTGGCGTAAAAAGGCGATCATTTCATTGAAAAATTGTTTGAGTTGGACAAGGTCTTCACTAGCAGGCGTAGCGCTGATTTCCTGGGTAAAATTACCTTGTTTGATTTCTTGGACTACCAGTGAAACATTTTGCATGCACGCTGAATCGACCCTTACGCGCTCTTGAATCTTGAGGATATTTTCATTGATGGAGTGTTGCATAATTCCAATTTCATCATAGCTTGAAACAGGCTTGGGGGTGATATTAGCACGGACCTCGTTATTGAGCAGACGGAAAAAGGCACTCAAGGTATTGGAGAGCTCCCTAATGGGCTTGCTGATGAAATAACGCATGAGTACTAAGATGATTCCTATCATGGCAATTACAATTAAAATGGAGGCGATAAAGATGAGTGTATACACTTCACGCGAAAGGCTGTAGACTTTCTTTTTGGCGATCCATCTGCCCACTACCCATTTTGAACTGAAATTATCATGCTTGATATTGGCACAAATGTCGAAGGTTTTGACGACCAGAAACGCGTCCTCTTTAGTGCTCAGGGTGTGATACTCCAAAAACCCCGATTTATTTTGGCGGATAAAATCTTGAAGCATGCGTGCGCTAGGGCTGGGGTTAGCATCAGCTAAAAGACGGCCTCGCATCTCCGGATTGAGGAGGGGATTGCTCATGGTGAGCACTGTTCCATCTTGCTGGAGCAAAAAGGTGTCTTGATTTTTTCTAAAAGCTAATAGTAAGATGTTAGAAGCATCTACAAACACGCTGACTACTCCAATTGTGCGCCCCTCTTTAACCATGGGTATGGCTATCTCAAATCCAAAATATTGCCCAGACCCCACTCTTTGAAAAACAACGGGACTTTTGCGCATGGCCACACCCTTCATCGCTTCATCCATGAGGGAATCTACTCCATCTTGTTGCATGACTTTAAAATCAGCCTCTTGTCTGTATATTACCTTGGTTATACGAGGGGTGCTGGTGTAGTGAATTTTAAGTTGTTTGACATCGGAGTTCTCAAATAGAAATTTCTTGAGCCATTGCAGTTGTTTTTCTTCCTGCGTGGGCGAAATAGTGGCTAGTCCTGTGGCGAATTTTTGAAATTCATCAAATACACGGCCAATGACCCGCTGGAATCTAGCTGCCACTTCATCTGTGCCCTCTGTCAATTGTTCAATAGCGTGCTCTCTGCTGGCCTCCTGCACCTTAGTGTCGATGATCCAACCTAGAATCCCAATTGAAATAACCAATACACTGCACAATACGATCAAAACTTTCGTGGCAATCCTAGCGCGTTTTAACACGGCAAACTCCTAGAGCGTAGTTTTTAAACTCATAAGAAGCTTTAAAAATCTTTTTTTAAAATTTCTTCTACTTTTAGAATGGAGACAAGTTTATCCTCTCGCTTACCGATCCCAAAGATGAGCTGGTTGTTCTCTAAGAGGGTTTCAGGCACAGGGTCGATGTCGGATTGTTTGATGCGGATGGCTTCTGTGAGGCGGTCAATATAAAAGCCAGCAATTTGGTCATTGTGGCGCACCACTAGATAACGCATATCCTTATTGAGCTTTTCAGCAGGCAGACCAAATTTGAGGCGTAGACTAATGAGGGGGAAGACATTGCCCCGTAAATTGAACACCCCCAACACATAATTAGGCGTTTCGGGCACACGGGTATACCCAATGGGCTTGACAATTTCTAAGATATTGAGAATGGGAATGGCGTATTCCTCACTCCCAATAATAAACCCGATGAATTGTAAAATCTCTTCCGTGTCCTCAGCCTTGATTTCATCTTTGTTTTTCTGCTTGTCAAAGATTTCCTTGAGGGCCATTGCGTCTTTCATGCTCTCTCCTTAATTTTCCAATTTGATGCTTCGTTTCACGACATTGGCCAGGTATTCTGGGCTATAGGGCTTGGTGATGTATTCTGTCATGCCACTCTCTACACCACGAATGCGATCGGTTTTAGTGACTCTTGAGGTTACAGCGATAAGGGGCAGATTTTTAAACTTATTGTATTTTCGTACCTCAGAAGCAAAGGCATAACCATCCATCTTGGGCATTTCAATATCCACCAATATGGCATCAGGCACTTTATCCGCATTTTTGACCATTTCTAAGCCCTCTAACCCATTTGTGGCCTCGATCACGGTTACTCCTAGGGATTTTAAAGACTTGCGCATCATCGCCCGATCCGTGCTGCTGTCATCAATTGCCAAAACTACATAATCGCTGGGTGTATTTTTGGCACTGGAATTTTGGGCCTGGTCGATGAGATTATTGACATTCACCTTGACATTTTTAGCCATTTCCATCATAGTGCCTACATCCACGATGAGGGTGATTTTGCCATCTCCACGCACCGTGGCCCCGGCGATTCCCTTGGTGCTTTTGAGGTAATAGCCTAAAGACTTGATCACCACCTCCTCTTGCCCAATCAAGTAATCCACAATCACCCCGATCTTCTGATCGGCTAGACCGATGATCACCACATACACCTCTTTGGAAGCCTCTAAGATCGCATCGACCTTGAATATGTCGGCCAAACGCACCAAAGAGAGCACTTCATCGCGCAGACGCAACACACTCTTTCCATCCACGCTATAGATTTCATCTTGACTAATGCGCACAGTCTCTAGCACCGAAGAGAGGGGAATGGCATAGTACTCCTCTTGCACTCCTACCAGCAAGGCCTGAATGATGGCTAAAGTGAGTGGGATTTTGAGCTTCTGGGTGGTCTTAACTCCTATCTCCGATTCTAGCTCGATAATCCCATTGAGTTTTTCGATATTGGTTTTGACCACATCCATTCCCACGCCCCGCCCTGAGACATTGCTCAAAGTCTTGGCCGTGGAGAAACCGGGCTTGAAGATAATATTTAAAGCTTCTTTATCCGTCATGCCCGCCGCTTCCCTTTCTGTAATCACGCCCTTCTCAATAGCTTTTTCCTTGAGTTTTTCTGGATCAAGCCCTGCTCCATCGTCAGTAATCTTGATCACGATGTGGTTGCCCTCATTGTAAGCGCTCAATTCCACGCGTCCCATTTCAGGCTTGCCCAACATTTTGCGATCCTCAGGCTTTTCAATGCCGTGGTCGCAAGAGTTACGGATAATGTGAATGAGTGGATCGCCAATCTCCTCCACAATGGACTTGTCTAGCTCCGTTTCTTCTCCATCAATGACTAATTCAATGCTCTTGCCCAATTCCCGACTCAAGTCACGCACCATGCGGGGGAATTTGTTAAAGACCTTACCAATGGGCTGCATGCGTGTCTTCATCACGGCGAGCTGTAGGTCTGTGGTTACTGCTGAAATGGAAGAGACCACTTGATTGAGCTCCTCTAGGAATTTCTCCCCATCGTAGCGTTCTTCCACATCCCCATAAATACGAATCAAGCGGTTTTTGCCTAACACCAATTCCCCGATGAGATTCATCAAGTGATCTAAGCGGCGCACATCCACGCGCACGGTTTGCTCCACTCCTAGGGCAACAGATTTATCCTGCTCTTTTTTAGAACCCTTACTCGCAGTGCTGGTCGGTTTAGCTGGAGTGGCTTTGGCAGGTGCTGGGGTTTCCAGGGTCTGCGGAGTAGGGGGTGGTGGAGGGGCTTTAGCTGCTTCTTCTTTCTTTTGCGCGCGGCGCGCTTTGTCAGCTTCCTGACGGATTTTCAAGAGTCGTTCGATCTCTTTTTCCACCTCTTCAGAGCTCATATTACTATAATCCGCTTCTGGTTCGCAGGCCAGAGGATTATCCAAATTTTGAGAAGGCTGGCTAGATGGGGTTTGATCGGAGGGAGGAGCGGGGGTTTCTGGGGGAGGAGTAGGAGCTGCTTCTTGAGGAGGAGGTGTGGCGCTTTCTGGATTGCCCTGCGCAATGGTTTGCAATTCCTTGACAATGCCTGAAATATCTAAACCGGCATTGGCATCTGAACCCGTATTACGAATAGTAACCAACAAGGTTTTCATCATGTCTACCGAGCGCAACACCACATCCATGACATCCGGGGTGATTTGGAGTTCATTCTTGCGTGCGCGGTTGAGCACATCTTCCATGTTGTGGGTTAAATGAGTGAGGGTGTCTAGGTTGAGGAAAGAGCTTGAGCCTTTGATGGTATGCGCTACCCTGAAAATACGATTGAGCAAATCCAAATCGTCCGGGGTGTGCTCCAACTCCACCAGGTCCTGGTCAAGCTGTTCATTCATCTCAAAGGCTTCAACTAAAAAATCCTCCATGATCTCGCGCATATCATCCATATTTAGCACCTTTGTTTAAGTTTGTTACATTATACTCGTTTTTGCTTATCCTAGAATTTTGGCCACTTCCTCGGCAAAGCGGTTGGCATCAAATTTTACCAGGTAGCCTTTCACCCCTAGGTCTAGTGCCTTTCGTGCGCTATAATCATCGCAAATTGAGGAGTTAAACAATACGGGAATATCCGCAAAACGCATGTCTTCTTGGATTTTGGAAAAGAAGTTATATCCATCCATCTTAGGCATTTCCACATCCGATACGATGAGCTTGAGCACACGATTCAAATTGTCTCCATGTTGCTCGTAGAGTTGCTCTAATTTGGCTAACCCGTCCTCTCCATTCACAGCTTCCACCACATCAAAACCCAACTGCATGAGAGTATTTCTAATGATCTTGCGTGCGGCCTTGCTATCGTCTAAAAATAACGCTGTGCCCTCAAATTTCTTGGTATGCTGTTCTGCAAGAGTATCCCTAGAGGTGCGCTCCACATGCAATTCAAAATCATTCAACACGCTCTCTAAATCTAAAATCAATAGGGTCTTATCTCCCTCGATTTTGGTTGTGCCCGTGATGCGGTCCTTGCCGGCATTATTGTGCGCACTAAAAACAGCGGGTCTAACATCGTTCCAACTAATGCGTCGGATGCGTTTGGCCTCATGCACGATGAAACCCATCTTGACATTGCTAAACTCAGTAATCACCACCACTTTTTCCTCAATGCGCGCGCTATCTTCCACAATGCCCAACCAAATGGAAAGATCGATAAGAGGCATTACAATAGAACGCAGGTCAAAGACCCCTACGACATAGTCTAAATGTGTGGGGAACTCGAAGACCTCAGGCATCATGATGATCTCTTGCACCTTAGCGACATTGATCCCATAAATCCCCTCATAGGGTTGATCGCCCTGCAGACCAAAAATACGAAAATCTACCAGTTCGATCTCCCCTAGATTTAGAGCCGTGTCCAGACTTTGCTCGGTCATACCATACCCCATAGTGTTCTTGGCCCGAATTTTACCCTAATTTCATCAGTTTTCAGACATGGTTTTGAGAGTGGAAATCAGGCGTGTATTATAAAAACTGGGCAGTCCCCAGTAGTGTTCCTGCGTGTGTGGATGTTGGTAGTATGCACCAATGTGAAAATGCCCTTCAACCACACCATCCAAATTCAAGCCTTTTTTTTGTGCATGCGCACGATATAGGTCTAAACGCTTTTGAGCAAAGTGCGCCCATTCAGTTTGGCTTAACTCCAAAGTTTTAATGCGTTTAGCATCGATGCGTTCTTGTATATGGGGGTATAAGTTAGGAAACACCTTATCTAAATAGCCTAGGATATTCCCTGAACGCCTTAATAGAGAGATATAAAACTCATACCCACACCCCACAAAGAAGTCCCCATGCGCTAAAGCAAGAAGGCGATCTTGGTAGAGAAAAAAGGCAGGCTGTTGTGCCCTAGAATAGATACGGACATGTTGGAAGTGAGAGAGGGAATGCAAGGCTAGATCGTGATTGCCCTCAAAGTAAAAAACCTGTGTCCTATGGCTAAGAGTCTGGATTTTCTCTAAAATAGCTTGGTGAGGGATTACGCTACTAGCGATTTTGCCTACTAAAACATGAAAAATATCCCCCATCAAAAACACCTGCTTAGGGGGCGCATCTAAAAGTTGGTCTAAAAGAAGGGGGAATGCAGGGTCACCCTGCTTGTGGTGAGCGTCTGCGATGAAGATCGCGTCGCTGGAGAGAGAGGGACAAGAGGCACGATTCACCCTCCCCCCATGAATTGCAAACATTCTAGGCGGTCGTTGTCCTGTAATTGTGTGTGTGCCCAGTCTTCTTTCTTGACCACTACACTGTTACGGGCTATAGCACACACCTGCTCATTAATGCCTAACTCCTCCACAAGGGTTTGAACATTCAATGCCTGTTCAAACTGCCTAGATTGTCCATTGATGATCAAATGCATGGTTCTCCTTTATGCGTGATAATTGGGGGCTTCTTTGGTAATGTCCACATCGTGCACATGGGATTCTCGCAAACCCGCAGCTGTAATCTGCACAAATTGGGCATTTTTAGTGAATGTGGGAATATCTGGCGCGCCCAAATAACCCATCGAGGCGCGCAAGCCTCCCACAAGCTGGTAGAGGATGTCTGCGATCTTGCCCCGATAGGGCACGCGCCCCTCAATACCCTCTGGGACAAGCTTCTCTGAGGCTAACCCTTCTTGAAAATAGCGATCCGAGCTCCCTCTACTCATCGCTCCAATGCTTCCCATGCCTCGATAACTCTTGTACTGCCTGCCTTGATAGATGAGGGTGTCCCCTGGGGATTCTTGCGTGCCCGCGATCAAACTCCCCACCATCACACAGGACGCACCTACTGCCAACGCCTTGGCCACATCTCCAGAATACCTAATCCCCCCATCGGCAATGACGGGGATATTATGTTGTTTAGCTTCTTGATAACACCCATCAATTGCGCTAATCTGGGGCATGCCCACTCCGGCCACAATCCGGGTTGTGCAGATGCTTCCTGGACCAATGCCCACCTTAACTCCATCAGCCCCTGCACTGATGAGGTCTTTGGTAGCTTGTGCGGTCACCACATTGCCCACCACTACATCTACGGCGAGCTCTTTTTTAACCGCTTCTAGGGTATTTAAAACATTGCGTGAATGCCCATGTGCACTGTCCAAAACCAGCACATCCACCCCGGCTTTGACTAGAGCACGCGCCCGATCAAGCTGATTAGCCCCAATGGCCGCACCTACCCGTAAGCGCCCAAACGCATCTTTATTAGCGTGGGGATATTCGATACGCTTTTGAATATCTTTAATCGTGATGAGCCCCTTGAGCACCTTACGATCATCAACTAGTGGTAGCTTTTCAATTTTGTGTTGATGCATAATGGCCTGGGCTTGATCTAAACTTATCCCTACTGGAGCGGTGATCAACGCGTCTTTGGTCATCACCGCGCCCACTTTCTTGCTCCAATCGGTTTCAAAACGCATATCGCGATTAGTTAAAATCCCAATTAAAATGCCTTGTGCATCGATCACGGGTACACCTGAAATCTTATAATTATCCGCAATGGCTTTAGCCTCTCCTAGCGAAGCCTCTGCGTGGACATAAATGGGGTCGTGTATGACTCCGCTCTCGCTTTTTTTAACTTTAAGTACCTGTTGCACTTGTGCTTCAATATCCATGTTTTTATGGATAATTCCAATACCCCCCAGCCGCGCTATCGCGATTGCGGTGTCAAACTCTGTAACCGTGTCCATCGCTGCGCTCACAAAGGGGATATTCAAGTCAATGTTTGTACTCAGCTTGGAAACTAAACTCACCTCCTTGGGTAAAACCTCCGAATAAGCAGGCACGAGCAACACATCTTCAAAAGTGAGGGCTGTTTTTAGGAGTTGCATAACTATCCTTCTAACTCTAAGATTTCCTCCAAGCCATAGGCCACATCTAAAATCCGTTGTTCTTCAAAAGCAGGTCCGATAAATTGCATGCCAATGGGCAATTTTCCATGGTAGGCTACGGGCAGAGAGATTGCAGGTAAACCAGCCAAATTTACCCCCACGGTGTAGATATCGCTCAGATACATTTCCAGAGGGGTAGCGTGTGCGTTAAACTCAGGGGCTACGCAGGGGGCTACGGGAGCAAAGATCACCTCTGCGTCCTCAAAAAGCCTTTTATACTCGTGCACGATATGTGCACGCGCCCTTTGCGCCTTGAGGTAGTAAGCCTCGTAATAGCCACTGCTCAAGACAAAATTCCCCAGCATGATGCGCCTCTTCACCTCAGCCCCAAACCCTTTAGAGCGCGTTTTTATGTAAAGCTCTTTGAGGTCCTTACCCTTTAGGCGTTTTCCATAACGCACCCCATCAAAACGCGCCAAATTCGAACAAGCCTCCGCTGTGCTCAAAATGTAATACGCAGCGATGTGGTGCTTGTGATCTCCGATGCGCTGGGACACCAAAGTATGCCCCATTTTCTCTAAGATGTGTAGACTATCTGTGTAGGCCTTTTGCACTTCTACGCTTGCATCTTTGAGGGCTTCTTCCAACACCCCTATACGCAAAGCCCGCTTAGGATCAAGATGCTTAAAAGTCTGGCTTGCCTCTAGGACTACACTGGTAGAATCCTTAGGATCATGCCCACTGATGGCATCTAGGAGAATCGCACAATCACGCACATTCTGGGTAATGGGGCCAATTTGATCCAAACTGGAACTATAGGCCACCAAACCATAGCGACTCACCCGCCCATAAGTGGGTTTGAGCCCCACGCAGCCACAATAACTTGCTGGCTGGCGGATGGAGCCCCCCGTATCACTTCCTAAAGCGGCAATGGCTACCCCCCCAGCAACTGCGCTTGCACACCCCCCCGAGCTCCCTCCGGGCACATGATCGGTGTCTCTAGGGTTTTTAACCGGTCCATAGCAACTCGATTCGCTCGTGCTGCCCATGGCAAACTCGTCCATATTAGCCAAACCAAAGGCGCACATACCATGTTGGTGTAAACGATCGATAGCAGTAGCATTATAAGGGGCGATATATCCCTGTAAAATTTGACTCCCGCATG
This sequence comes from Helicobacter salomonis, assembly GCF_017979425.1. Taxonomy (GTDB): domain Bacteria; phylum Campylobacterota; class Campylobacteria; order Campylobacterales; family Helicobacteraceae; genus Helicobacter; species Helicobacter salomonis. The sequence goes on from NZ_JAERIS010000009.1 coordinate 12,254, forward strand.
TGATCTCCCAACCCTTGACATTGATGTTGTCTTTGATGAGAATAGGTGCGCCCGCACCGCTGGACTTAGGCGCACTAACATAGGCGTTGAGCTCGGATTTTTCTAACACACGCTGGGCTAACTCACATTTGTACTCTTCTAAGGCTTGAGGGGAAAGCTTTAAGGCTTCTTCTAGGGTTAACATGGTCTTCCTAACGATTTTCGCCCTATTCTAACAAATGCAGGGTAAAAACTCTCTAAGGATACTCCACTTCAACTATGGCAGGGCAACTTACCAGCCACGCCGTAAAGCCCCTAGCTTTAGCTATGGGGATAGTTGGCTAGCACCAACATAGCTGTGCTAATATTTGTGCAATCAAGGGGTAATACCCTTGGGGTTGGGGCATCAACCTTTGGAATAGGGAGTGTAAGACTCCAAACGGAGCTGTCCTGCTTGAAGCCGCGATCTCCACTAAAGCTAGAATCCCCTAACTTTAGTTATGGGAGAGTATGTCAAAAATGTAACTTTGCGCACTTCCTGCGCTAGATACGAATATATGGGGGATATTGTACATAATTTTAACGGTGCTCATCTCACCTGCTTAAGACGGGTGAAATTTCTGTCAAAAACAATTGAACCTGTCGCGTCAGCGTTCAAGTTTTCCAGGTGTTTTTAGGCTATAATCGGGGTTTTGATTATCCTTCTAAGGTTGAAGTGTGCAAGTGATCTGCCCTCGTGCGTTGAGCCCCTATCTTTTTTATGTCCAGATCACTGATCGCATGTCTAAAGTGGCAATTCTCATGCACTCTATTCCAACCTGTTTCAAAGTTTTGATGTGCGTGCAGTACGCTAACCAACGGTGGAATTTACCTAGCAATGTGTAAACTCTACACGGTCTTACCACCTCACTATCTAAAACTTTCCATTTGGCACGCTTTCTTAAGGCGGATTTAAAACGGCTCGGGCACGCGTTTAAATCATGGTTTTGTTTTTAAGAAAGGTTATTCACTTATGGAAGAAGGAACACAGACGCACTTAAAGCGCGACATTAAATTACGGCAAGTATTGATGATCGCCTTAGGAGGGACAATAGGGACGGGTTTATTTGTGGGCACGGGGGGCAATATTGCCAGTGCGGGACCTCTGGGCACTCTGCTAGCTTACATTGCAGGTGGAGTGATTGTGTATTCTATTATCCTCTCTTTGGGGGAGCTAGCAAGCGTTTATCCTAGCACGGGGAGTTTTGGGGACTACGCCACGCGCTTTATTGGTCCAGCAACAGGTTACATGGTGTTTTGGATGTATTGGGTGGGCTGGATTGTTACCGTGGCAGTGGAATACTTTGCTGTGGGTGTGCTGATGCAGCGCTGGTTTCCCGGTGTACCCGTGCATTACTGGGTGGTAGCTTGCATTGTGCTTATCTTTATACTCAACGCGTTTTCGGTAAAAATCTTTGCCGAGGGGGAGTTTTTCTTAGCCTCTGTAAAAGTGTTTGCGGTGTTTATTTTCATTGTGCTGGGCGTGATCGGGATTATTTATCAAATCTATTTGCATGGCATAGGAAGTATTTTTGCCAATTTTTACATAGAACACTCCACCAAAGAACTCCAAGAGGGGTTATTTCCTAAGGGGATTCACGCGGTTTTTGGGGCGATTTTGGCAGTGATCTTTGCCTACACGGGCACAGAGATCGTGGGCGTGGCCGCTGGGGAAGCTAAAAACCCTAGCGTGGCAATGCCCAAAGCCATTAAAGCCACTTTGTGGCGCATTGTGTTTTTCTTTTTAGGCTCTGTGATCATTATCTCGGTCTTTTTACCCATGACAGATTCGAGCATCACTAAAAGTCCTTTTGTGAGTGCCCTAGAGCGCATTCCTTTGCCTTTTTTTGGCACGGGGATTCCTTACGCGGCAGATATTATGAATTTTGTCATCATCACCGCCATTCTGTCTACAGCCAACTCAGGGATTTACGCCTCTAGCCGTATGGTTTATGGTTTAGCTCAAAAAAAGATGTTCCCCCCCATCTTTGCCAAACTCAACAAGCAGGGCACACCCGTTTATGCGATGTATTTGTCCATGGCTTGTACCCTTCTGATCATGTTTGGCAATGATTATGTCCAAAATGGCCAGATCAAAAAGATGATAGAGGACCTCATCAACATCATTAGCTTTAGCGTGATCATTGTGTGGATCAGCGTGAGTGTGGCGCAATACAATTTTAGAAAGCAATTCGTAGCTTCAGGCAAATCCTTAGACGAACTCCCCTACCGCGCACCCTTTTTACCTTTGATTCAACTTGTGGGAATTAGTGGATCGATCATTGGGGTCATCGGGGCGTATATGGACCCTGAGCAGCGCGTTGGGGCGTATTTGACAATCGGGTATGCGATTCTATGCTATGTGGGCTATTATCTCACTAAGGACAAGTGGGGCTACCAGCACGAACAAGCGCTTTGATTTGCAAAATTTCGATACAATGCGACACTACTACATTATTCAGGCAAAGGAATTTTATGCGGTTGATAGCGGTGAGTGTAGCATTGGCAATGAGTCTATATGCGGCGGGGGGTGGGCATATTCAAATCCAAGACATGCCAGAGGTTCAAAAACGTGTCGGGGCAGATAGCAGCCCTGATACCATCTATTCTTATAGTAATTCGGTGAAAGAGGCCACGAAGGCTGTCGTGAATATCTCCACTCAAAAAAAAATTAAAAGTAATTTCATGGGTGGGGGATTGTTCAACGATCCCTTTTTCCAGCAGTTCTTTGGCGATCTTTACAATTCTATCCCTAAGGATCGTGTGGAAAGGGCCTTGGGAAGTGGGGTGATCATCTCTGCAGATGGCTATATTGTTACCAACAACCATGTGATAGATGGAGCGGATAAGATCACCGTAACCTTACCAGGGAGCAATAAAGAATATGTGGCCACTTTAGTGGGAACGGATGCAGATGGGGATTTAGCCGTGATCAAGATCAACAAAACAGGTCTTCCCTCTATTAAATTTTCCAATAGTAGCGATATTCTAGTGGGCGATTTGGTCTTTGCGATTGGCAATCCCTTTGGGGTAGGTGAAACCGTAACCCAGGGGATCGTTTCTGCGCTCAATAAAAGCGGGATTGGGATTAACAATTACGAGAATTTTATCCAAACGGACGCGTCTATTAACCCGGGCAACTCAGGAGGCGCGCTTATTGATAGCCGCGGGGGGCTTGTGGGGATCAATACGGCTATTCTCTCACGCACGGGGGGTAACCATGGTGTAGGCTTTGCCATTCCCTCCAATACAGTTAAGAATACAGTCGTGCAACTCATCAAAACCGGCACCATTCACAGAGGTTATTTAGGGGTAGGGATTCAAGATGTCAGCAATGAGCTCGCCCCAAGCTACAATGGTAAAGAAGGAGCAGTGGTGATCAGCATTGAAAAAGATTCGCCGGCCAAAAAAGCGGGGTTAATGATTTGGGATTTAATCACAGAGGTCAATGGTAAGAAAATCAAAAACTCCGCACAGTTGCGCAACACCATCGGCTCTCTTACTCCCAACCAACGCATCACACTCAAGTACATGCGGGATAAAAAAGAATACACCACCACCCTTGTGTTGAGCGAGCGTAAAAATCCTAACAAAAAAGAAACCAGCACAGCCCATGAGGGAGCAAATGGACATCTTAGTGGCTTAAAGGTGCAAACGCTCACCCCCAATATGCGTAAGCAGATGCGTCTCCCCGAAGAAATCCAGGGGGTATTCGTCCAAGAGGTCAAGCCCAATTCTCAAGCGGAGGAACTGGGCTTTAAACACGGAGATATTATCAGTCAAATTGAAATGATCGCGGTGCACAATATTGAGGACTTCAACCGCGCCATGATCAAGTATAAAAACATCCCCAAACGCTTTTTAGTTTTTGATCCCAGTTTGGGGAGTTATAAACAGATTGTCGCTAAGTAAGGCTTTTTTGCGCCCTCTTAGGGGGTGCTTGTGTCCCTAGACCTGAGTGAACAAGCCCTGCAAGCGCGCTTTGCGCGTAATTTAAGTTTTTTCAGCGCGCACCTACCTCAACTCTATGCCCAACTCTTGCTCCCACCTACGCACTACAATTTACTTTGCAACACGCAAGATTTAAACATTATCCATTTGGAGAATGGCGCGTTGTTTTTCCCCGTCGGTAAAATGTTAGATATTGCGCAGGATTGGGCGACACGGATTTTAGACAATCCCAAATGGCAGCTTGTCAGTCATAAAATTGCCTTAGAGGATTTAGATTTAAAAACTCTGCCCCTAACCCATCAAGCATGCCAAGAACTTTTGACTCTAGGCAATGATAAATGCTCTTCTGGTTTAGGTAAGAATTTTTACCCTCCCAGTGCACTCTTTGGTTTGGCAGGGGGTCTGTTTCTAGCGTTACTCTTAGAAGAAGGGGCGTTTTTTCATGCACTCTACATTTATGAGGAACACATCGACTTACTGCGTGTGAGCTGCTTTTTTGTGGACTATGCCCAGCTTTTTAAGGCGACCCCTCCTACAGCCTGCGTGCTCTTTTTAAAGCACATGCCTAATTCCTTATTGCAATTTATATTCCAAACCAAGAGAATTACCCACAGCCTTTTGCACTTAGAATTTAAGCCCTATGAGAGTGAAGCGAGCACTCTAGCCCAACAACATTTTAATGCCCACAAAAAAAGCGCGCTAAGGGGGTGGGGGAGTTTTGAAGATGAGATGTTGGGCTTTAACAACACCTTGAAGAATTTGCAACAATCCCCCCTAGTACTCAACCCTCGCACCTGTAAGCCCTTTAGCGTGCCTATCTGTGTGGTAGGCAATGGCCCTAGTTTAGATAGCTTGTTGGATTTTATTGATGATTATCAAGAACGCATGATTATCTTTAGCTGTGGCACGGCTCTAAAGCCCTTGAAAGCGCGCGGTATTAAGGTAGATTTTCAGATTGAAATCGAGCGCATTGATTACCTAGCAGATGTACTCCAAAACGCGCCCCTAGATCAAACCCCCTTGTTGTACGCCAATATGTGTAACCCGCGTGCGGTAAGTCTGGCCCAAGAGAGCTATATGTTCATGCGCGGGGGAAGTGCGAGCGGGTACATGCTAGGAGATTTAGTCCTAGAGTATAGCGCGCCCTTTGTGGGCAATGCGGGAGTGCGTTTGGCATGCCTCTTTAGCAAGACTCTAATTTTATGTGGGCTGGATTGTGGCTATATTGAAGGGCAAGCTAAACACGCACAGGGCTCTTTTTATGGGGTGGAGCGCGCACACATCCCTAGCGATGCCCTCCAGGTGCGCCCCAACTTTGAACAGGGTAGTCGCGTCTTTGCCGATGGACTTTTTATTCTTTCTAAAGATCAAATGGGCGCGCTCTTTAAAAAATATGCCCCCTTAGTTTATAATCTCTCCCATGGAGCTTACATTGAGCATACACAACCTATGCGATCTAGCGCGCTTAAACTCCCCACTTGCGCCAAAGCCAAAGCCCTTAAACGCCTTAAAAAGGCCTTTGAACTCGCGCCTAAAGCCCCTACCTCTATGCAATTTAGCACCTTATTAACCCCTCTTAAAGAGGCACTAAACTCCCCCATCACGACTAAAAGAGAACTTTATACCTTAGCGGATCGCCTGAGTGCACTTAGCGCGCGTCTGAGCGCACAACACCCCTTTGAGGGCATTTTGTTAGAGGGCACACTCAGCCATTGCTGTATGCACATGCTCGCTAGCGCGCTCTCCCTCCCTCAAGCCCAGATTGCAAACTTTTATATGCATGCCAAAGAGACTATTTTAAAAACCCTAGAGAATATCAGCGCGCAAGTGGGCGAGCAAACCTAGCAGAGCGTCTTTATAGCTCTGTGCACATGCCTCATCTTTGCCCTCAAAGCGCGTTACAAGTGTGGGTGTGGTGTTGCTCGCACGCACCAACCCAAAGCCGTGTTCAAAAATCGCGCGCACCCCATCAATGTTGATTACTTCTAACACGCGCGGAAAATTGGGGGGATAATTTCCTTTTTCCAAAGTTGCTTGCAGCTGCGCCACCAACTTAAATTTCTCAGTTTCGGGCACGCTAATCTTTTCTTCAGGGGTTTTGTAGGAATAAGGTAAAGCGCGCACGCGCTGTTCCAATTGCTCAGGGGTGTGGGCCAAAAAGAGTTCTAAGATACGCAAAGCGGCATAGATCGCATCGTCATAGCCAAAATAGCGATCGTTAAAAAAGAGATGCCCGCTCATCTCAGCAGCAAAGTGGGCGTTGGTTTCCTTGAGCTTGACTTTTAAATTGCTATGCCCCGTCTTATACATCAATGCCTGTCCGATGCTATTAATGCTGTCATACATCACCTGCGAGCATTTCACCTCGCCAATCACGAAAGGTTTAAGCCCGCGCGCGTGCAAATCTTGGGCGAATAAAATTGCCAATTCATCACCTGCATAGGTGTGTGTGGGGGTTAAAAGCGCGATGCGATCAGCGTCCCCATCAAAAGCAAGCCCAATTTTTAAGCCCTTTGCTTGCATGTGGGCTTTCAAATCCTCTAAATTCTTGGCTTCGCTAGGATCGGGGTGGTGATTGGGGAAATGCCCATCGGGGTTAGCATAGAGGCTTTCAAATTTAATGCCTAGCCCACATAAAATGGGTTCTAAACCCAGCCCCCCTACTCCATTGCCAAAATCCAGCCCAAGGGTGTAGGGGAAGTTTTGCAAGTGGCTAAAGGCGGTAGCAAGGTAGTGTTGGTAAAAGCCGATTGCGTTGAGTTTTTTAGAGGTTAGATCGCTGGCTTGGTAGGGCAGGGGGTTATTAGCAATAGACTTAGCGAGCTCTTGGATCGCCTGCCCGTAAAAGGGTTTTTGATCTAGGGTGATCTTAAAGCCATTGTACTCAGAAGGGTTGTGTGAGCCGGTGATCATAATGGAATTAACTACGCGCACGCCTTCTATGCTTTCAAAGGTGGCGAAGTAGGCCACAGGAGTAGGAATCATGCCTAAATCAAAGACTTCTACTCCACTATATGCCAAGCCATTACGCAAATGTGTAAAGAGCTCTTGAGCATGGGTGCGCGCATCATAGCCCACGCCCACGCGTTTATCTTGCATCAAATTCCCCAAATGCGCGCCGATGTTAAACACTACTTCGGGGGCAAGCTGGGTGGACACCACTCCCCTAATGTCGTATTCTCTGAAAATATCTGTTTGTAAGTCCATGCTAATCCTTAGGGTTTGAGTAAATTTAAGGCTTGGGTGCATAAGTCCTTCCAGCCTGAACTAACCTTAATAGCATCACAGGCTTCAAAGGCTTTTTGGGCTTGGGCGAGATTGTTTTGTTGCTTAAAAATAGTGCCTTGCATGTAAAGAATGCGTGCTTTGTCTTGTTCCTCGAGGGGTTTGGCTAACAGCGCCTCACTTTGTTTGAGTGCGTCTTCTAATTTGTTTTGACGCATGAGCGCGTTGATGAGTTGTTCTTGGGCATAGGGCATGAACGCGTTACTCTGGTGTTCTTGTTGCAGTGCAATGGCATTCTTAGCATAGAGTTCAAGAGTGGTGGGATTATTCGTAGTCTTTTCTTCATTTTGTAATAATAATCCATAGACTTCCAACATGCGTTCATCGTCTTTAAACCACTCTTGAAGCTTTGGAAATACTTTAAAGGCCTCTTGAGGGTTGTTGGTGTGCATATAATCTAAAAATACGGTGAAGGCAATGTCATAGTATTTTTTTTTCTTATTGAGAGTTACCAGAGTGAGCGCGTCTTTGGAAGCAAGCAGGGAATTTTGATAATTGCGCAAGGCGTAGAGATTCTTACCCTGACGATAGAGCCAATCTAGGCGATTTTCGGGATTCTCTGGACTTTTTTCCAGGCCATTTTTTGCAAAAACCTCAGCCTTGTCGTAGAGTTTAGCGCGATAAAAACAATCAAAAGCTTCCAACTGCTCAGTTTGCTCGAACTGTTCTGGATTCAGTGGTATAACCTGAATGAGGTAAGAAACAGCACTTTGACAATCTCCTTCTTTCACCGCGTCTTTACCTAGATGCAATAATGCTTTTTGCATAGGTTCAGCACTCATGGGTAAATCTGGTGCCATGGCTAAAACTTGGCTATAGTAGTGTTCTTCCACCAACATTTGTGCTTTGTAATCCAAAGCTTTTTGATGCTCTCTGGAGCCTTTCGGATAATTTTCAAGAATGTGGTTATAACGGGCGAGTTTTTCCCCAAAGCCCCCGTGCATGAGAAAAAGTATCTCCTCATCGCGTTGTTTTACTGCAGTGATATGCCCTACATTGGTGAAATTGTCTAAATAATCTAAATTAGCCGTATGCGCTTCATTGGGCTGGTTATTCTTGGCATAGAGTAGACCCAACTCAAAGGCAGCCTTCTCCTTGATCACAGGATCGCCATCTTGATTAGCTAAGAGTTTAGCAATGTCGATAGCTGGAGCAAACAACGCATTGGCTTTAAGACTGGTCAACATGGCATAGGATTGAGGCATGTCTTGGAGGAAGAAACTTGGATTAGCCTGTTGAATTTTATTTAAAAGTGAAGTGGCATTGAGACCTTCACGATGCTCGAGCTCAAAAAGCGCCCAAGAAAAAGCGATCAGACTAGCACTTTCCTTATCCTTTGCTTGACTATAAGCCTTTTGAAAGCCGGCAAGTGCAGCACTACGATTACCCTCATTAGCATCCTGTTGTGCCAAACGCATTTGCGATAAAGGTGCATAGCGACTCTGCTGATATTCATTCAACACACGCTTAAATTGCTCGGTGGCCTGTCTAGCGTAGTTGATTTGCGTATAAGCAGTCCCCATTAAGTAGAGGACCTGAGGGACACCTGGATCGGCAGGATATAGTTTGAGCCAGCGTTCCCCAATTTGCAATAAGAGGTCCTGACGCCTTTTAAGCTCTCCTAGAGCAATAATTTCATAGAGATAAAGGTCTTTCCTGAAGACCGTATGAGGGTAAACCTGAAAGATACTCCCAATTGCCTTGAGTGCGTTCAAATAGGATTGTTCTTCCATGAGCTTTTTCACCTGCAAATATCCATCCAGATCGGAACCTTTGGTGTAGTGCAAGGGTTTATTATCCGCCCCTAATTCTTGAATATAAGGTGTCTGAGCATCTTCTATGAGAATAGGAAAATTCAAACCTGCATTGGCCTCTGCTTGCGGGTCTTTGGGAGTGAGAAAAGGGATATTGTGGTGGTAACCCACAATTTGCCATGTTGTGGAATCTTGGGGGCTAGCTTTTTGGATAGGAATGTATTGTCTGTAATCGCGAGGAATTGCAAAGAGTTTTTGCTGGAACTTTGGTCGAATATGCAAATAAAAAACATAGTCTTTCATCTCATAGGAGATGTCAAAAAAAGGCGTTTTTAAGGGTGTGAAACCGGGTTTGGGGATGGAGTGGATCACACAAGTGATCACCTCTGGTGGAATACGCGCTTGAGAGCAAGCAAAAGGGTGGTCATGAGTTAGAGTAAGGGTGGCAAAATCCTGATCCTTTTCTTTGCCTTGCGTGATGCTGAGCTTAAGTGCAAACAGAGAGGTGGAAGCGCATGTTAATAGAGCAACAAACGCGTGTTTAAGTCGCATAGTTTTGGAGCACAAAGACGCTAAACATGCATGCGAGCGCCATCACCACAAGCACACCATAAATGGCATAACTACTATTTAAAGACCCTTGAGGGTGAGGGTTAGCAAAGAACATAGCCATAAATAGGCGCAAATAATATACTGCGGCGATCGCGCTGTTGATCACCATCACCACACATAAGAAGACATTGCCTTGAACCAGCAGATTTTGCAAGACTAACACCTTGCCCCAAAACATGGAAAATGGAGGGATACCTGCCAAAGAAAACAAGAAAATTACCCCCAATAACGCTAAAAAAGGCTGAGTTTTGATCAGCCCATTAAAACGCGCATAAGGATAATTATACTCAGAAGCGCGCCCATCATGCACATTGCTAATGCCCCAAAAGAGCGCAAACGCCCCGACATTGGTAAGCAAGAACAAGAGCCAATAGACGAACATGCTATTAACATTGCCACTAAAGACACAGGCGAGTGCAAAACCAGTATGCGAAATGGAACTATAAGCCATCATGCGCTTAGCGTCTTTTTGCAAGAGGGCTAGGAGATTAGGAATAGTGATGGTGAGCGCAACCAGTGCGTAAAAGAGGGTTTGCAGAAAAACAATCTGGGTAGCTAAAAAGAAGGAAAACACCCGCCAAGCCACCACCAAACCCGCAATTTTAGGCACAATGGAAATAAAAGCCGTAAACACTGGGTTATTGCCCTCGTAAATATCAGGCATCCAAGTGTGGAAGGGCACTAGCGACACCTTAAAACCGATCGCCCCTAGCAAAAACACGCAGGCAAAGACACCAAGCAGGGCGGGGCTAAAATTCTCTGTAAAGGCCATGTTAGAGAGTTCTAAGCTTCCCGTGAGCAAGTAGAGGATCATCACGCCCATGCTAAAAAATACGCTAGCCAACACTCCCATCGTAAAATACTTTAGACCCGCTTCCAGCCCCGTGTTCTTATGATTCAACGCCATCAAGACACACATGGCTAATGAAGCGGTTTCAAGCCCTAAGAGGATCACCACTAAATGATCGCTAGAAACCATTAGTTGGAAACCTGCTACCATGAATAAATAGAGTCCGTAAAATTCTGGGGTTTGGAATTCCTCAAAGCGTTCCTTGCTCCATACCAAGAGCATGAGCAAGAAACTAGCGATCACGATGAGTTTTTGGGCTAGAAGTGCAATCGAATCCACTTCTAAGAGATGCGAGAAACTAAAGGTAGTGCTTATAGGAGCAAAGAGCGCAATAAAATCTAAACTTAAGCACAAAAGCACCAAAGAAATATTGAGATTGCGCGAAAAGGACTTTTTAAAGGCATTAAGCAAGAGGACATACACGCCCCCCAACGCGCTAATGAGCATGGGCAAGATAGCAGGGAGACTGAGTTCTTGTAAAGAAAGAGAGGTGTCCATGACTTTCCTTAGGGAGAGACTAGTAGGCGCGCTTTAGCATTTTGCACTAAGGCCTGCGCGCTGGCTTCTATGGAATTTAAGAGGGGTTTAGGATAGATGCCAAAAAATAAAATGGCAGCGATCAACACGCCTAAAACGCCCTTTTGCTTCCAACATAGATCGCCTAGTATGCGTTTTTGGGGTGTGCCAAAAAAGACTTTTTTATAGAGATTAAGCATGTAGATGGCGGATAAGATGATGGTGATGCCCGCTACAAAGGCAAGCACGGGCGCGCGCTCAAAAAAGCCCAGCAAGCTTAAAAACTCTCCCACAAATGCACTAGTTAAGGGCAATCCCACATTGGCTAGAGCCACGAACATAAAGAAAGTCGCATACACAGGCATGGAATGGGCTAACCCTCTAAAAGCAATAATCTTGCTAGAACCCTGCCTGTTGACTAAAACCCCGATGAGCAAGAAAAGCGCGCTGCTTACCAATCCATGGGAAATCATGGTAAAAACAGCCCCGGCTATCCCCGTTGCATTGAGTGCATAAATCCCCACTAGGGCAACCCCCATGTGCGACATGGAGCTATAGGCCACCAGGCGTTTCATCTCATGTTGGGAGCACGCTAACCAGCCAGCATAGATCACCATCAAGAGGGCGAGCACACATAGGGGAATAAAAAATGTCATGATAAAATCAGGGAAAAAGGGTACAAAAAAGCGTAAAAGGGCATAAGTGCCCATTTTAGAGAGTAGGGCGGCTAATACCACAGAACCCACAATGGGCGCATTTCCATAGGCATGGGGTAACCAACTATGGAAAGGAAAGATAGGAATTTTGACCGCAATTCCCACAAAGAAGGCTAAGGCGACCCATAGGCGCGCATGCTCGGATAGGACCACTTGGGCTAAACTATAGAGATCAAAACTCCATCCTCCAGAGATACTCGCGTAAGCATAGCCGTAGTATAAAATCCCCAAGAGCATGAACAAAGAGGCCACAAAAGTGTACAAAAAGAATTTGAGTCCAGAGTAGATTTTAGCCCCCACCCCAAAACGCCCAATCAGATAGAGCACGGGCAAGAGCGAAACTTCCCAAAACAAATAGAAGAAGATCAGATTAAGTGCGCTAAACACCCCCATGAGCATTCCCTCAACTAATAAAAGCGCGATAATCATAGCCTGTTGGTGGGCGTGTACATAGAGCACACATAAGAAAATCACCAAAGCACTCAGCACCAACAAGAAGAGTGAAATCCCATCCACCCCAACATGGTAATTGATGCCATAATTTTCTAAAAAGCCCAAAGAACCTACTTCCTCAAACTGCATACCTGCTTGTGCGGGATCAAAAAGCACCCACAACCATAGGGCCAAGCATAATTCCACAAACGCTACTAGGACACCATAGCCCTTAGCATGGCGGTTAGACATGCCCAACAAAGGTAAAGCTGCAACCATGGGCAAGAAGATCAACAGACTCAACAAATGCGAAGAGGGCATTAATTGCAAATAATCCATGCTATCTCCAGAAACTCAAAATAGCCAACACCAGCATGACCACCACCCCAAAGCCCATCCATCTTAGGCCCGTGCTCAAATTACCACTTTGCATGGGCACTAAAATTTGAGCCAAGAGGGCGGGGATTTTAGCCAGCGCGTCGATGGCGACATCTAGGGTGCGCACTTCTAGTTTGCGCCATAACAACCTGCCTAAGCGTAAAAAGCCTTGCGCTAATAGAGCATAGAGCTGGGGGATATAGTATTGGTTGTAGAGCAACTTGTAAAGAAAACCATGCCCCTTATTTTTGCAGATAATCCCTTGTTGGTATTTTTTGATTGCATAGACAATGGCGAGCAGCACCAGCCCCGTAGTGAGCGCGAGCAAAAGCCATGTGGGCACAGGATAGTCTAAAAAGGATTGGGGGATCACTTTGGAGAGGGCATGCCAAAAAGAGTGTTCTACAAAGCCGGCTATTATGGCTAAGAGCACAAGGGGGCTCATTGCCACTAACATAAACTTAGGGGCTTCATGGGGGTGTTTAATGCTATGCACTTGGGGGGCAAAAAAGACCAACATCAAGAGTCTAAAGCTGTAAAAGGCGGTGAAGAGTGCTCCAATAAGGAGAGCCAAAAAGAGTCCATGATGTCCCGTGCCAAAGGCAACTTCTAAAATCTTATCTTTGGAGAAAAAGCCCGCAAAGGGGTAAATCCCACACAGCGCCACAGAGGCAATGGTCATGAAAATCGCACTTAACTTTAGAGGTTTGTAGAGCCCGCCCATTTTGCTGATGTCTAATTCGTCATGCATGGCGTGCATCACATTGCCTGCACCCAAGAACAAGAGGGCTTTAAAGAAAGCGTGGGTGAAGAGGTGGAAGAGTGCGACCCAGTAAGCTCCTAAGCCAGCTGCTACAAACATGTAGCCCAACTGAGAGAGGGTGGAGTAGGCGATAATGCGTTTCAAATCTTTATTGACTAAGGCCATGCTTGCCCCAAAGAGGGCCACAAACGCTCCCAAGCACGCAATGGCATAGCCTAACTCAGGTAGGACACTATAGAGCGGGTGGGCGCGCACCAGCAAATAGACCCCTGCGGTTACCATTGTAGCTGCGTGAATCAAGGCCGATACTGGAGTAGGTCCTTCCATTGCGTTGGCTAGCCATGTGTGCAAGGGAAATTGTGCGCTCTTACCCATTGCGCCCACGAATAACAACGCGCCTATGCCCAGCAACATCCCATGATCCACGCCCTGCACATTGGCAAAGACGACCTCATATTGCAACGATCCAAAAGCCCAATAGAGCCATAAAATGCCCAGCAACATGCCCAAATCCGCGATGCGGTTCATCACAAAGGCTTCAATGGAAGCATTATTGGCACTGGCCTTATGATACCAAAACCCAATGAGTAGATAAGAACACAGACCCACTCCCTCCCAGCCCACAAAGAGTCCTAAAAAGTTATCACTCAACACCAAGAAGAGCATGGAAAAGACAAAGCCAGAGAGATAACTAAAGTAGCGGTTATAGCCCTTATCCTCAAGCATGTAGCCAATGGAATAGACATGCACGAGGAGCGAAACCAAAGTAACCACCACGATCATGACTGCATTGATGGGATCGAGCATAAAGGAAAAGCCCACCTTAAATCCACCAATAGCGATCCAATCAAAGAGATAAGCGTTATAAGTGGTATGATCAAAGAAAACACCCTTAGCAAGCACTAATGCGCTGACAAATGCCCCTGCTAAGAGTAGAGAATTGACAATTCCTATATGCACAAGTCTGGCATATCCTCCTAGTAAGCCCGCATAGATCGCACCCAGCAAGGGTAAACACAATACCGCTACCAAGAGCATTTGCGCACAATGGACCTCTAACATACTAGCCTTTCATGCGATTCAGTGTGTCGATGTCTAGGGTCTTGTGCTTTTTAAACCAAAGGATTACCAGCCCTAAGCCTACAGCCACTTCGCCTGCAGCAATGGCTACCATAAACAACGCTACAATCTGCCCATTGATATCTTGTATGTAGTGTCCAATGGCCACAAAGGCAACATTGATGGCATTGAGCATGATTTCTGTAGAGAAGAAGAGCATGAGAATATTTTTGCGACGCAACATACCCGCCAAGCCTATACAAAACAGCAAAGCGCAAAAGACTAGATAATGGGGCAGATCGATCACATGTTTTCCTTTGAGGTGGGGTTAAAATGGCTTTTGCGTAGGGCGGTGGCGATGCCTCCCACCAAAGCAACCAAGAGCATTAAACCACTCACCTCAAAGGCGAGTAAGTATTTGGTAAAGAGCGCGTAGCCGACCAGCTTTGTATTAGAAACCTCGCTAGGCGTGTTATTCAATGCGTCTTTAAGAAAAGAGGCATACTCTCCTACAAAGGGTGCGCCTAAGATCAACACCAGCACAATTGCCATGCACGCCCCCAAAAACACCACGATTTTAGGTGCATGCGCGCGCTCAATGACTTCTTCTGAAGCATTGAAAAACATCATCCCAAAGGCATACATCACGATCACCGCGCCCACATAGACAATGATCTGCACCACGCCCAAGAACTCCGCACCTAATAAAAAGAAAAACGCCGCAATAAAGACCATTGCCACGGCGAGTGCGCTCATCGCATATAGGATATTCTTAGTGGTGATCACCACCAAGGCCATGCCCAGAGTGATGATTGCAAAAAAATAAAAGGCTATGGTATCAAGCATCTTTGTTTTCCTCTTTAGGAGCTTCTTCTTTAGACTCGCTGGCATAATCTAGGGGTGTTTGTTGCAAACGCGTGTGTGCATCCACACTGGGCGCGCCAAAGCCAGCAAATTCTACATGGCTATGATCTTGCGCGCTTTGCACATCGGTTAAAAACTCTGCTTTGCCTCCAAATTGGGAGCGTTGTACACTGCTATTTTCAAAGCGTTGTCCCATCACAATCGCCAGCTCAGGACACACCTCCGCACATAGTCCGCAATAAATGCAACGCCCCAAATTGATAGTGTAGCTATCGATGTGCTTGCGCTCGTCTGCACCTTTATGGGTGATGATGCGGATGCAATTACTAGTGCAAATCTTTTCGCACAACCCGCATCCAATACAGCGCTCAGAGCCCGACTCTAAAAGTCTTTGCAAGTGATGCACGGCACGATAACGCGGGCTTAAGGGCAGAACCTCCATAGGATAATGAATGGTAACATCCTTGCTAAAAAACTCTTTGATAGTGAGTCCTAAGCCCTTGAAGAGGTCCAGTCCAAAGGTGGATTTGAGTGTACCTAAGAACTTTTGGGGAGGAGTGGCAGGTTTTTGTTCCTGCGTGATCCATTTGTAGCGTTGTTGCGCCATGCTTTCTCCTTAGATTAAGATGACAAGCCCAGTAACCAAGATATTGAGCAATGAGAGGGGTAGCATGATCTTCCAGCACAAACGCATGAGTTGATCAGGGCGCACATGCGGGAAAGTCGCGCGCGCCCACATTGCCAAGAAGACAAAAAAGCACACCTTGAGCAAGATTGCCACCCCCCCTGGAATAAAGCCTATAGGATTATACCCTCCAAAGAAAATCAGCGAGATCACAAAACAGAAGGCGAAAAGATGGGCGTATTCGGCTAGAAAGAACATTCCCCATCTTAGCCCGCTGTACTCGGTACAAAACCCAGCCACAATTTCGGCTTCGTGTTCGAGCAAATCAAAGGGGGTGCGATTGAGCTCGGCATAACTGGCCACCAAGAACAAGAAAAAGGCTAGAGGTTGTTTGAAAACCAACCAATGCAAGATTCCTCCAGCTTGGTAATTGTTAATTTCAATTAAAGAGAGCGAGCCTACTACCATCAGGGGAGCTAGGATCGTCAGCGTGCTCACTACCTCAAAGCTCAATAACTGGATGGCCGCGCGCGCTGCTCCGATGAGAGAATACTTACTATTAGAAGCCAAGCCAGCCAGCAGGGGCGCGTAAATCCCTGCCGCACCCACGGCTAAAAAGAAGAGCAGACCGACATTGATGTCTGAAATGATGGGTCGAATCGTGTATCCAAAGAGGGTGAAATCCCCAAAAAAGGGAATGGGTGCCATAGAAACAAAAGCACTCACCATAGCGATGACAGGCGCGACCGCAAAGATGAGGCGGTTGGCATGCTGAGGGATCACATCTTCCTTACAAAAGAGCTTGATCGCATCAGCAATCACTTGTAAGAGCCCAAAGGGACCAACATAGGTCGGTCCTAAGCGGCGTTGGAAGATTGCTAAAACCTTGCGCTCTAAGTAAGTGGCAAATGCGCCCAAGCCTGCAAATACCAGCACTACAACCAAAATTTTGATGCAGGTTTCTATGATCTCAGCACTCATGTGCGCTC
Source organism: Helicobacter salomonis (assembly GCF_017979425.1). GTDB lineage: Bacteria > Campylobacterota > Campylobacteria > Campylobacterales > Helicobacteraceae > Helicobacter > Helicobacter salomonis. The sequence continues at coordinate 29,066 of NZ_JAERIS010000009.1, forward strand.
CAACTCTAGGGTGCTAAATAGCCCCTGGGCAAAGATCCCCTGTGTGTCTAAATTGGGGCTCACCATAAAAATTTCTTGCTCGAGGCTGTGATCCACATAAAGTGTTCCCTCTAAACTCTGATCACCCTTTTTCAGACGCACACAAACACCCTCCTCTAGTCCCAGCTTTTCTAGGTGTGCCGGAGAAACATAGACCCCCGCTTTGAGCTGTAATTGGTTGCTCTGCAAAGTGGGTGTGCCAAATTGGGTTTCGGGGTATTTGCAATAGGCATTAAACTTGCTGGGCAAGATCGCTTGAATGGGTGTAGCAGAGGGGGTGGGGGTGGCGTAGTGAGGGGTGTCTAGTTTGTAGCCTCGCTGGTTAGACTTATCATTGCTGTAGAAGTTTTTGAGATGATCGTAGATAATGGGCTTATAACCCTTTTCTTGGGGGAGTAAATGAGTGTAATCTACCAAGCTTTCCCCAACACAGCCAAAATACTGGGCGATATCGCTCAGATCAAAGCCCTCAAAACGCAAAGCGGGTCTAATGGGCAATAAACGCCCCTCAAAATTAGTTATACTCGCTTCTAGTTGGTTAAAACTGGGCAAAATAAAATCTACCTTACGCGCACCCTCATTATCACAATCTAAAGTGTAATCCCCCTGAGTGCGAATCCCTACACTAGGAGACTCCATTGTGGGCGCGTCCAAAGTGCAGATAGAAGCGATGCCTAGCGCATTGCTACTAGGGGGGACTAAGATCACTTGACAACGCGCGGATAGCTCTCTTAAAAGGAGGGCGATGTTAGAAGCGCGCGGGTGGGTATAGAGTTCCTGCCCGGCAATGAGCACGATTTTAGAGGCTTTGGCAATTAAAGCTTGCATTTTCTCAAAATCACACTGAGCCAGCCCAATGGATTCTAACATGGCGTAGTAGGGTTTCTCGCCCTCGCTTGAGCTCTCCAGGAGGGGCTGTAAGCTGGGATGTTCTAGCCCTAGGGCGTGCAGAATTGCGCCTAGCACAATCTCTTCAGCTTGGGGGGCGTGGGTGAGGGGTAGGACTGCGCGGCAAATCTTATTGATCGCCTTGTCGATGATGGGGTGGGCGTAGATAAGCGCACTGCCCTTATTGACCTTGAGCGCATTGGCGATGGCGTATTTAATCAAAGGATTTTCTGTACGGATTTTAGAACCCAAAGTCAAAATAAGATTAGCCTGCTTGATGTCTTCTAAATTGCCAAAAGCGCTCGGTTGGAAGATATTTAAGAAATTTTGAAACGTGTGCACTTCCTCATTGACAAGTTTAAAACCTAGTTCTTGGCGCAAATGCTCCAACAAATAAGCCTCCTCATTGCTCGCATCTCCCCCGATATACACCACCTTAGCCTCTTGGAATTTTTGCACGGCCTGCTCAACGTGTGCACTTCCCTTGGGGCTGGAATGCACATCAAAGGCAAAACGCCCTGCCCCACAGATGGGGTTATGGTAAAAATCATTGCCCACCCGAAAGATTTTGAGTGTATCGCCCAAAGTGTCAAAGTGGCGCACTTCATAGCTAATATAGCATCCAGCTGCACAATGTGCGCAAGTAGAGTCAATGCGTTTGAGTTCCCACGCATTCGCACTATAACTAAAATCCTTATAGACAATTGCGCCCACTGGACACACCGCGATACACTCTCCGCAATCAAAACAAGGCGTGTCACCCACAAAACCGATCATCCCCTTTTGTTTGCGACTCCACACGCTGAAAGGGTCTTTAGGCATGCTAGTTTTGAATTTATCTGGAGCGTGCAGATCCGCTTTGATTGCCTTTAAATTGCTATCCCCGATATTATCACTACAAGTAGTGACGCAACGCTCACACATGATGCACAAGTTAGGGTCATAAGAAGCCTGCGCCCAAAAGGCGAAGGGTTTTAAATTGTCGCGCACGGCAAAGGGCTGGGTGTCTACCTGCATGCGCATGGTCATGTCCTGCAATTCGCACTCCCCGCTCTTATCACACACCCCACACTCTAAAGGGTGGTTGACATCATAAGTTTGCATGATCATTTTGCGCTCGGCTACGATCTCTAGTGTGTTAGTGCATACCTGCGTGTTGGGCTTGGCTTTGGTGTTACAGCCATAAACGCGTTTGCCATCCACCTCCACCATGCACATCTTGCACGCCACGGTGGGGCAACACCCGCTTAGATAACAAATGGCGGGGATGTAAACCCCCGCACTCCTAGCAGCTTCTAAAATGGTTTGCCCCTCTTGAAACGCGACTTCCTGCCCATCAATGTTAAAAACCATCAAGCCCCCTTTTTGACCACTAAGGTCCAATCCACGCGATTAAAGCGCAGAGAGTTCATCAAAGTATCCCCCCTAGCCTTGACAAACTCTGCACTCTGCTCCACTAGATCAAAATCTACCACCTCAACCATGAAAATCACCACCTCGCCCACGCTCACACTGCTATCCAAGATCTCCCCCAAGCGCTTCAACACCACCTCGTTAGTCTCATCTCTCAAGTGGCGTAAATCAAAACGCCTCATCGATCCACCTCTCCAAAGACGGCATTACTCGATCCGATGATGGTTACTGCATCTGCTAAATACTGCCCCACAAGCACATCTTGCAACGATCCAATATGAAAGAAACTGGGAGCACGGATTTTTAAGCGGTAAGCATAGGGCTGCCCTTCAGAGTGGATAAAAAAGCCCAGCTCGCCCTTGGGCGATTCGGTGGGCGCATACACCTCGCCTTTTGGGGGGCGCATGCCCTGAGTTACCAGCACAAAGTGTTGCATCAAGGCGTAGTTTTGGGTCATGACGTCTTCTTTGGGTGCGCTGATGTAATCGGGAGCTTTAGCCATGATGGGCGTGTCTGTGGGCGCATACATGGGGATGAGTTGCTCTAAGATACGCAAGGATTGCTCGATTTCATACATGTAGAGCAAGTAGCGATCGTAAGAATCCCCATTAGAACCCACTGGAATATCAAAGTCCAGCTCTGGGTAAAGCTCATAGGGTTCTTCCTTGCGTACATCATAGGCAATTCCGGTGGCGCGCAACATGATTCCACTCGCCCCCCATGATTTTGCCATCTCTTGGGTGAGAGTGCCCACATTCTCTAGGCGCGCGCGCCAAATGCGGTTGCTATCTAGTAGCCCACTGATGAGTTTATGGGTGGCGCGCACTTCTTTGATGAAGCCTTGCAAACTCTCACACCAATGAGGGGGTAAGTCCATCGGCACTCCCCCGATGCGAATGGCGTTGTGCGTGAGCCGCGCCCCGCAATAATCCTCCATTAAATCTAGTCCATATTCGCGCGTTTTAAAACAATAGAGAAACACCGACATCGCGCCCACATCTAGGGCATGCACGCTCAAGAAAAAAACATGGGAGATGACGCGGTTGAGCTCTAAAAGCATGGTGCGAATCACCTGCGCGCGTCTAGGGATTTCTAGCCCGATGAGTTTTTCCACCGCATAAGCGTAAGCGTAGTTATTGCTGGTAGAAGAAGTGTAATCTAGGCGATCTGTAGTGGGCATGTATTCATTATAGGTCATGTTTTCGCCCAATTTTTCACACCCGCGGTGCAAATATCCGATTTCTGGGGTGGCTTTGGTAATCTTCTCTCCGTCTAACTCCAAGATCAGGCGTAGCTGTCCGTGCGAAGAAGGGTGCTGGGGACCAAAATTAACCACCATTTTGTTGCCATCCTGCTCAAAGAGCACATTTTCAAACTGGGGTTTGAGTTTGGTAAAAATCTGTGCCATTAGGGTCGCTCTTTGAGTTCTGTGGGCTCGTTGGTATGTAGGTCTTTGACAAATAAGGATTTTTGGAAGGCATGCTTGCCCGGGTTATCCTCAAGGCTCAAGCCCTTAGCTTGCTCATGCCCCACTTTAGAGAAGTTGAAGGTATCCTTCTCATCTACGCGCGCGCTGTCACGCTGTTCGGGCCCGATAATCTCGCGGTATTCCTTGCCAAAAATCTTATCCACCTCATACCATGCGGCGTGTTCATCGCCTTTGAGCGGGTAGGATTTTAACAAGGGATGGCCCACCCAATCTTCAGGCATCAAAATACGGCGCAAATGGGGGTGGTTTTCAAAAACAATGCCAAACATATCATAAGCCTCGCGTTCACTCCACAGCGCGGACCTGAACAGATGGCTTAAGGATTCCACGCTCTCTTGTGCACCCAAAGTGCATTTAACGCGCACGCGCCGTTTGTCTGCAAAACTGGGCAAATAGGAGACAAATTGATAAAAGAGTTCGAATTGATCACGCTGCTCTAAAAAGTCGATGGCACTCATTTCGCTCAAAGTGCTATAACCCACTTTTTTAAGCACGGCAGCCACCCCTGCTATATCTTGCTTTGCCACCCAAAAGACCGCACAACCAAGCTCAATATAGCTTTCTAAAATCTGGTGTGCATAACTGAGATGGTTATAGATAACTTCATAGGGCGTGCCCACGACGGGGGCTTTGGGTGTGCCCCTAACCACATGAAAGCGATCGGAATAATGCACCTGTTTTTGCACATTGGCATTAGGACGCTGCTTTCTAACCATTTGTGATCCTTGCTAGACTTTTGCGCGGGTCGGTTTTAATCGCCTTAGTGCGGCGGATTTTATCCTGCAAGACCATCAAGGCGTATTGCAAAGTTTCCGGGCGAGGGGCGCAACCGGGTAGGTAGATATCCACTGGAATGATGCGATCCACACCCTGCACGGTGGCATAAGTGTTGAACATTCCCCCCGTGTTCGCACATGAGCCCATAGAAATTACCCACTTAGGTTCGGGCATTTGGTCGTAAAGGCGACGGGTGAATTCGGCGTGTTTTTTGGTGAGAGTGCCTGCGATGATCATCACATCAGATTGTCTAGGCGAGGCTCTAAAAATAGTTCCAAAGCGATCAAAATCAAAGCGCGAGCCCCCCGTAGCCATCATCTCAATCGCACAACAAGCCAGCCCATAAGTGAGAGGCCAGAGCGAATTACTACGTCCCCAGTTGAGCAGGTGGTCTAAAGTGGTGAGTGCGATGGGAAGCCCGCTATTTTTGAGATAATTTACTGCATGCTGTGCCATTCTAGCGCTCCTCTCTTTAAGGCATAAACAAAGCCAATCCCTAGCAAGGCGATGAAACTCAACATCTCCATAAAGCCAAATAGCCCCAAGTCTTTGAAATCTAATGCCCACGGAAACATGAAGACGATCTCCACATCAAAGAGAATGAAAAGCATCGCCATGACATAGAATTGGTGGCTAACGCGGTTCTGTTGTTTGAGGGCTAGGGGTCCACACTCATAAGCGGCGAGTTTGAGCTTTTCGTTTTTGCGTTGCGCCATCGCACGGCTGATAAAGCGTTGGATTTTTAAAGTCCAGTTGAACACCACAAAGCTAAAGACCAAGAGAACAAACACCCCAAAGTAGGGATGCTCTACCACACCACTTGTTCCCACCACTAGCTCCATATCATGATCTAAACGAGTTATTAAAGCATAATTTCATTAATGCAAACTTTGATGGGGTGGAGAGTAGTAGATCATCACATAGCGATCAAATGTATCTTAAAGATTAAAATGACTAGAGGATGCGCTCAACTCTTCAAAACTCCCCAATTTGGCGCGATGCTGGTGTGGCATTCTAGGGGAACCCTAAGTGGGTAAATGCTCTCCATCAAGTCTTTGAGCTCTTTGGCTAGAGTGGGTGCTTGCATGCGGGGTGTTTCTAAAATGATTTCATCATGCACCTGCACTAACATGCTGGTTTGAGGATATGCAGCGATGTGCGCGCTGATTTTGAGCATGGCGAGTTTAACCAGATCGCTTGCACTGCCCTGAAAGAGGGTGTTAACCCCTTCACGTAAGTATTCGGCTTGGAGTTTGGGATTAGCATGGGTGAAGTCAAAATGGCGTTCATGGCCTAAGAGCGTGGTGATTTTGCCCTCTTGTTGTAACTGCGTTTTGGTTTGCTCTAAAAAGTCTTTAATAGTGGGGAAGGTGCTAAAGTAGCGTTCAATGTAGTTTTTTGCCTCTTGTTGGCTGATTTTAAGCACCTGTGCCAGGCGTTTGGGTCCCATACCATAGAGCAAGGCAAAATTAATACTCTTGGCAGCATGGCGTTTAGAGGGGTCATTGAAAAGAGCTAGAGCGGTGTTAAGATGAATATCCTCCCCTTGCAAAAAGGCGTTAATAAGGTGTGTATCCGCGCTAAAATGGGCTAGAAGTCTGAGCTCAATTTGGGAGTAATCCAGTCCTAACAAGATTAAATCGGGCGCACTAGGAATGAATCCAGTCGCAATTTTTTTGCCCAGTGGAGTGCGTATGGGGATATTTTGCAGATTGGGATGGGCAGAAGAGAGCCTAGAGCTTGCGGTGCTGTGTTGGTAAAAAATAGTGTGGATTTTGCCATGCGTGCTTTGAGTAAGCAAGGGTTCTACATAGGTGGATTGGAGCTTGAACACCTCGCGGTATTCTAAGAGGGTCTCTAGCAGTGTAGCGACCTCCACGCCCTGAATGCACGCGCCCTGATAACTCTCTTGCAGGGCTTTTAAACTCGCCTCATCTGTAGACAAGCCCGTCTTGATCTTCTTAACCCCCTTAGCTTGTAACCCTAAGTGTTGGTAGAGAAACTGCGCCCATTGTTTGGTGGAATTGACATTAAGAGGGGTGTGTGCTAGTGCATGGATTTTAGCCTCAAGGCGGGCTAGAGTCTGTTTAAATTCCTGGCATAAGTCTTGAAAATACGCTCGATCCACGCTAAAGCCATGCGCTTGCATGCGCAATAAGAGATTTAAAAGCGGATACTCTAGGGTGTGGGCTAATTCTAAGAGTGCGGGGTTTAATGTGCTTGTGTAATGAGTGTAAGCGGTCGCGATGAGCTGTGCGTTGCACTCCAACATCCAGGCATTTAAGGGGGCATTGGGTTTGCTTTCAAAGGCCTCTAGGCCGAACAACTTAGCCAGCGCACTGATCTTGGGCTCTAGGTTTGAGCGATCTAGCCATGCTAAGAGTGCGACATCTTCATAGTCTTGTGGGGGTTCTAGGGAGTAACGCTGATGCAACGCAAGAAAGATTTCTTTGATCTGGTAGCCTACGAGCTTACGCTGGTAGAGCGCTTGCAGGCATGCTGGAGCTTGGGGAGTTTGTAGGTCTAAGAGCAGAAAAGAGGGCGTGCCCTCTAAATTCAAAATCCCCAACCAATTTTGCTCTAAGCAGATGACAAATGTGCGCCCTAATGTGATGGAATCTAAAATTTGTTCGAGGGTGTTAGACTGGGGCTTGGGCGGTGTGGGAATTTTAGGTGTATGGGTGGGTTCAATTTGCTTGAGTAGGGCAAACATCTCATAATGTTCTAACGCGTCTGCAATGCGCAATAAGGGGTTTTCTTGAGGAAAGGGCTTTAGAGGGGGAGGTGCACTAAAAAGAGAGCTCTCTAGGATAGCAAGTTGTCGGCTCAAAAAGGCTTGTTCTTTATCTCTTAAGAGCGCATGTTGTAATTTGGAGGGGAGTTTTACCTCTGTGATCCCCCTAGTTTCTAGGGTATGGTAGAGATTTTCTAAAGTCCCAAAGGCCTGAATCAGTTTAGTGCCATAGGTAGGCCCAATGCCCTCCACTCCCTTGTATCCATCGCTACTATCCCCAATCAAGCCCTGGTATTGCACAAATTGATGGGGGTAAATGCCATATTTTTCTAGGCATTCCTCTATCCCTTTGAGTGCATGGGTGCTTGGATCGCATAAGAAAACATGTGGATTCACTAATTGATAAAAATCCTTATCCATACTAAAAATGCGCACTTGTTCTTCTGCAAAACAAGCACACAGGCTTGCAATCACATCATCGCTCTCATACCCTTCAACACTGAAGATATCTAGCTCCATGGCCTTGATCCACTCCAAAATGATGGGTAATTGTTCCTCTAGGCCGGGTGGGGCAACACGATTAGCTTTATAGGCGGGGTAGAGAGTTTTGCGCTTATTGACTTTGCTTTCCAGGGCAAAGACAAGGTGATCGCCTCCGCATTTATACACCTGTTGCACCACACGCACAAAGGCACTCAGCCATGCAGTGTTGGTGCCCGTAGAAGTGCGTAAATCCTGTAAGTGGTAGTAGAATTTAAAGAGCAGACTAAAAGTGTCAACTAGATGGAGTTTCAGATGTGTCCTTTAAACACGCACTAAAGAGATATTGGTGATCTTGAGGCAGGGCCTTGTAAAGCGCAAAGGCGAGTTGGCGGATCTCCCAAAGTGCTTTAGAGTCCGTGCGCAAGGAGAGAAAATTCTGCAAACTGCGTGCGTTTACACTAAAAGCTAAGCTGGTCTTATAACTCTCTGGCATGGCGAATTTGGCGTAGTCATTCTTGACATGGCTGCTAATCAAGAGGCGTAGGTTTTCTAGCGCCTGCACGCTGGCTTTATCCACCGCCTCTACCCCCGTGAAGACCAAGAATTTTTGCGCGCGTGTTAGATTTTCCTCATAAAGAGGTAGAAAACTCTCTTCTTGTTTGAGTTCACTCAAGGTGTAGCGGCTGGATTTAACGGAGAAACTTGCCATGCGATGGCGCGCGAGTTCTTGCAAACAAGCGCGGCTAATGTCCTTGATCTCAAAATTGTAAAACAAGTGCTCTAGGGTAGAGTTATGGCGGTATTTATTGGCGACACGATCGATGAGTTCTAAATCTTTGCGCCCACCTCCATCGCTGTAGGCAAAGCTTTGGTAACAAGTGCGGATGGCTTCATAGCAACAATGCAGCGGGGTGGCGTGTTTAAGAGTTACTTGCATGGCTCTTCTTTATTCGTCGTCATTATTCTGTTCTTCCAAGAAAATGGGGATTTGAGATCGGGGAGTGGCGTTAGAAGGCAAAGACATGGGTGTAAAGCTCAGGTTCTGAGGTGTGTAAATAGTGTTGGTGTAGATAATCTGGTTGTTGCGCAAGGGTTCGCTGAAATAACGCTCTTGCATACCATAGACACGCGTGAGCATGTGTTCTAGAGCGTTCACACTGGCATAACCCACCCAATCATAGGCCAAATTCACCCCCAAGATGGAGGCATATTGGTATAAGTATGGATTGATGGGGCCAATGGCACTTGCTAAATAGAAATGCTGGCGATCTTTGGGCTGGGTGAGCATGAAAAGAGCTAAATTGAAATTGATCTGAGAGGAGAGCAACATATGAGGGCGGTTAGTCCGAGAGAGGAGACTCATTTGAGAGAGGAGAAGCCCTGTTTTGACGATGGGAGTATTGAGCATCACCACGGAGCCCTTGAGATACTTGGCTTGATTTCTCAACTCGAAAGAAAAGCTACTGGCCTTTTTAAAGGTGATGGTGTCTTGGTGGAGAATGGGTGCACCTAGTTCCTGCACACTCTTGCCCAACATCGCGCCCCTAAAGCTATCGTCATTGTAAACCACCATGGGTTTGTGCCCGCTCAAGTCCACAAGCATGCTAATTTGTTTAGCAAAATCAATTCCCCCAAAAATCAGCGTAGAGGGCAGGTCCATGAGCTTTTCTAGCTGATCTTTGTGTGCGCTAGGCACGATGGTGGGCAGGCTTAGGGGCGTTTTACTGATGAGATTTTGCACCCCATGCTGTGTGAGCAGGGCGATCACAAAGGGAAAGTGTTCGGCCACAATGCTTTGATACGCTTGCTTTAAACTCTCGGAGTCTTCTTTTCTGCTGTCAAAGACTTTAAAGATAAAATTCTGCTCTTTGAGCGAAAGGTAAGCCAGAATAGCGTTGATCGCAGTGTTACTATACTTGCCCACCACTTCTTTAGGCACTAAGAGCGCAACCTTGTGTAAAGCACTTTGAGTGGGCTCTGTTTTGGTGTTATCTTGTGAGGCAATCGCTACCCTTGGGTTGAGAAGGTCGCTGATAATGGTGTAGTTGTCTTTGAGCTGAGCGTCTTCACTGGCTACATAGCGTGCCATGAAGGAAAAAATTTTGCCATCCGCATAAAGCCTTTTTAGACAATCCTCATTACAAGGCTCTAAGGGCATGACAATTTGTTTAACCGGAGGTAGGGGCGAGAGCATGCGCGGGCGCACACCCGCATGGACTAGGAGCGTGCTACACGCCAAGACAAGTAATGCTAATCTCAATTTTAGTCTTTGTGCTTTTTGAAAGCGTGAGGAGAGAGCATGTTTTCTGGCTGGAAGATTTCGGCTAGCTGTTCTTTGGTGAGGAGTTTGCGCTCCAATACGATGTCGTGCACAGACTTACCTGTGTCCAGGGCTTCTTTGGCAATTGAAGCAGATTTTTCATAGCCAATGTGAGGATTGAGCGCAGTAACAATGCCGATGCTGTTGAACACATAATCATGGCAGATTTTTTCATTGGCAGTGATACCATTGATACATTTTTCCACTAAAGTGCGGATGGCGCGATTCAACATCACAAAGGAATGGAAGAGTTTGTAGGCAATGACGGGTTCAAAGACATTGAGCTGTAATTGTCCTCCCTCAGCAGCCATAGCTACGGCTAGATCATTTCCAATGACAGAGAAACAGACCTGATTGACCACTTCGGGGATGACAGGATTGACTTTACCAGGCATGATAGAACTCCCCGGTTGCATTTTGGGCAGGTTGATTTCATTGAGACCCGCGCGCGGACCTGAACTCAAGAGGCGCAGATCGTTGCAAATTTTAGAGAGTTTGATCGCCACGCGTTTGAGCGCACCACTCACTTGCACATAAGAACCCGTGCTCTGGCTAGCTTCAATGAGATCGTGGGCAATAGTGAAAGGTCTGCCTGTTACTTCTTGGATTTTCTTTTCCACAATGCGTTTGTAATCAGGGTGGGAGTTAATGCCTGTTCCAATCGCTGTCCCACCTAAATTAATCACGCGCGTCCAGTTGCGTGCGTCTAAAATGTGCTGGATGTCCTTTTCTACCATCGACACAAAGGTTTCAAATTCTTGTCCTAGAGTCATGGGCACAGCATCTTGGAGCTGAGTGCGCCCCATTTTGAGAACATGGGCAAATTCTTTGGCCTTGCGAGCAAAGGCATCTTTGAGCACCTTGAGCACTTGGGTCATGTGGTCTAGGCGTTCGTAAATTGCAATCTTGAGTGCGCTAGGATAGGCATCATTAGTCGATTGTGATCGGTTCACATGATCATTGGGGTGGCAGTATTGGTATTCTCCCTTTTTATGCCCTAGATATTCTAGAGCAACATTGGCGATCACCTCGTTCATGTTCATGTTGGTGCTTGTGCCAGCGCCCCCTTGAATCATATCCACTACAAATTGATCTTGATACTCCCCATCGATGATCTTATCGCATGCATGGCAGATCGCATCTTTGATCTTGATCTCAATGAGGCCTAGTTCAGCATTGGCCAGTGCGGCAGCCTTTTTTACTTGCGCAAAGGAACGAATAAAAATGGGGTAATTCAGCAAGCGGTCATGGGTGATGTTGAAATTTTCCACAGCTCGCATGGTTTGAATCCCATAGTAGACACTATCGTCGATTTCCATCTCACCGATAAAATCGTGTTCTTTTCTAGTTGCCATTAAATCTCCCTTAGTATTAAAATTGAAACGCACTATTGTAGCCACTTAAGATTAATTATGGCCACAGCTAGATTTTAGGCATCACAAGTCGGCGTTTCCAGCCCGCCACAATAATGAGAACAAATGTTCCTGCCACGAAAAAGTAGAGGAAACTGGGGATGGGGATGGGATCGCCTGCTGCGTAGCTGTGCATGCCCGAGAGGTAGTAATTCACTCCAAAGTAGGTCATTAAAATAGAATAAAAGCCGATCACACTTGCGCTTGCAAAGACATAGGGCATGAATTCAAAGCGCAAAAAGCGCAGGTGCAAGATCACAGCATAAACAGCAATGGAGATCAGCGCCCATGTTTCCTTCGCATCCCAACCCCAATAACGCCCCCAAGACTCATTAGCCCACACGCCCCCTAAAAAATTCCCCACGCTCAACATCAAGAGCCCTAAGATCATACCCATTTCATTGATCGCACTCAAAGAGCAGATCGTACTATCGATATTAGGGCGTTTAGGACTTCTGAGCACGAAGAGTAAGAGGGTTAACACCCCTAAAATGAAGCACAATCCCAAAAAGCCATAGCTGGCTGTGATGATGGACACATGAATATTGAGCCAGTAGGATTTGAGCACGGGCACAAGATTGCCAATTTGAGGGTCCATAAACCCTAAATGTGCCACAAAAAGAGAGATACCTCCAAGAAAACTTGAGGCGCATAGGGCTAAATTGGAGCGCAAAATGAGCCCAGCTATAATGGCCGCCCATGCGATGTAGAGCATGGATTCGTAGGCATTGCTCCAGGGCGAGTGCTCGCTCACATACCAGCGTAACAAGAGACCGGCCGTGTGCGCTAACGCACAGAGCAAGAGCGCACCATAAAACCCCCAATGCACCCAAGCCTTTGGAGGCTTGTTTTGAAAAGTAGCGCTCAACACCACCACCAATAAAAGGAGTCCTAGCACAATATAGGGCAGAGTGAGCATGTTGAAGAAATTGCTATGGTTTAAGAAAATCTCTGCATCGACCTTAGAAGGACTTAGAGTTAAAGAGCTATGGGTGCGTTGGTAAGCACCAAGGACCTCTAAAGTGCGATTTACCTCTGTCCACTGGTTGGAATCCACGCCCGCATCAAAGCCTGTAAAGAGATCGCGCAAAATATCTTTAGCCGTCTTGGCTAGGTCTGCATCTGTGCTCTTGAGTGCGTCGGCAGGAGAGAGCCAAGTTGTAGAATGTTTTTCAGGAAAAACTTTTAAAATCGCCCCGCTGAAAATGGTATACATCCAATTGACGCGCTCATCAACTCTGAGCACATCTTTATCGAATTCATCGCGATCTTTGGGGGCTTTTTGGTTAATCTCTTCGACATAGTTTTGTAACTTATACCCATGGGGACCAAAGATGTCGATAAAAGCCACACGTGCTTGATTTTTGGGCACTCCCAGAATTTGGCGCAATTTAGGTGTAGAGGTGTAAATCATTTTGATGCTCTTGTAATCATCAGGATAGAGCATCAGCCCTAACATCACCTGGATATTGTCCATGCCCTTAAAACCATCCTGCTTGGTGATTTTATGGATGAGGTCCATGCTCAAAGTGTCTAGGGGCTTGATTCGCCCATCAAAACCTTGCACCTGTAGGCGTTGGAATAGTCTTAATTGTCCCTTGGAATGCGCCTTGAGATTTTTCATGCGCGTGATAATACCAGCATTGTGCGCGGCGACTTTTTGCTGTTCAAGCGCGGCCTTTCCCATGTCATTGAGGGGGGTGGGAGCACTCTTGCCCCCATGCATGTCGATTTTGCCCTCTTGAGCGCGCAAATGCACACCTCCAAAGCCCAGTGCGCACGCCAAGAGCAGGCCCGTAATTTTTTGGGACTTGAGAAAGAGGGATAGCCTCTGAAATCGCCCACTTCGACTAAAGAGAAGCGCAATCGCACCTAGAATTAAGCCCGCATAACCGATGTAGGTGATGGTCTTACCCGGGTCTTTATTGACAGAGAGAATGGTACCTTTTTCATCGCGATCGTAAGAAGTCTGGAAAAAGCGGTATCCGCCATAATCTAGGACATGATTCATAAAAATACGGTAAGGCTTGATGAGCTTGCCCTGGTCGTCTAAAATCTCCACTTCTGAGGCATAGGAAGAAGGACTCATGGAGCCTGGATAGCGCTCTAGCTCAAAGCGCTTGAGTTTGAGCGCAAAGGGGAGTTTTTTAGTCGTTACTCCCCAATTGATCGCAATGCGCACACCCGAGAAATCCGCACTCACGCTTTGACCTTCAATACCGGGCCCACCCGTGATAGCATACAGACGACTCTGCCCTCCATAAGTTACTTTCAGCTCTAAGAGGGCGCGGTTATCTTTTTTGTCTGCACTTTGTTTGCGCACACTTAAGGGTTCTAAAATTAAGGGCTGGTCATAAACCTGTATCCTTTCTATGGGCAAATGCCTAGAAAAGGGAGAGAGCTCGCTCTTAAGGGCGGTGTAAAATGGAGGAACATCCGGCTTGCTCACCTGGATATTCAAATAGGTGTCGCTGGTGGTGATGCTATTGCTTGTGGCTGCTTCGCGGATGTGCATGGTCGCCTCAAACCCAAAAAAGCGCGTGATCCCTGCGCCAACAATAATCACCACGAAGGAGAGATGAAAAAAAATACTTACCCAGCGTTTACGCTGGAAAGCTTTAGAAGTGATGAGTGATCCCAAAATGAGAACGAGCAAATAGGCGTGCAAAGCGTTAAACCACCAAGTGTGGTAAACCACAGCCTGGGCTGCAGGCGTGCCATAATCATTCTCAATAAAAGTTGCCAGTGCACAAGCAGTGGCATAAGTGATCATCACTGGAATCGCCGCCCAAAACGAACCTAAAAAAAAGCCTAAAAACGCCCTAAGCTGCATTGAGTTCCCTGGTGCGTTTTAAAATATAGGCACGGAGTTTTTGGATAAATTCCTTATCGTCCTTAATCCCCTCGTCCAAACCTTTACCGATAAATTCCAGGACAGCTAAAAATTGTTTATAGGGCATGTAGCCGGGGAGCTCGTAGATAGTCTTGCCATCGGGATTAGCAAACACAATGGTGGGAGTAGAGCCCACATCGTAAATGGAAGCTAGCTCGGATGTCGGGAGCTTGAACTCTTTATTGTGATGCACTCCTCCCACCTTAAAGCTATGCATTTTGGAATAACTGATGTTGATATAGTAAGCGCTGTAGTGGGCCTTAATGAAGTTCCTGAGGACCTCGTGCTTTTTAATGTCTTCTTTGAGCAATTCACAATACGAACAGCCATTTTTGCCAAAAACCAAGAGCATGTACTTGCCATTAGGAGCAATATTTTTGGTGTCTGAAAAGACATCTTCGAGCCCTGCATAGCTCTGTTTGTCTAAATTATTCGCTTCTTCGAGAGCTTGCGCAGAACTGCTACTGCCCTGGCTGATCATGCTCTCATCAATAGTATCGTCATCGGCAATAGCAAAACGTGTTAGGGAGAAGCAAGTCAAAAACAGCAAGAAAAACTTACGCATGATAAATCCTTTTTTAAAATTTTACTAGGGGCCCATTGTAGTCTTCTAGGGTAAAGCTTTAGCTTAGAATAGTGCGCGGCGTATGTGCGAGGAGGTCCAAGATGGCTTTGGCGAAGTCTGGTTGATCATTTAAACAGGGGCATACCAAGTATTCTTTGATAGCTAATCGCTCTGCATCAAGGCGGTATTGAATCTCCAATTCGTAGAGGGTTTCAGAATTATCAATGCTAAAGGCGAGGGGGTAGATAATGATATTGCTCTTGCGATGGGATTCGATCACCTCTGCTGTGCTGGGTTCTAGCCACTTCATAGGGCCTAACTTAGATTGGTAGGATAATTCCACATGTTTAAAGCGCAAGGAAGCTTGGACAAGCGCGCGCTTGAGTAAACTCACATGATGGACGCATTCGGCCTGGTAGGGATCACCCTCCAAAACTACGCGCTCGGGCAAGCCATGCACAGAAAAAATGAGTACAAAGTCCTCAGGTGGTCGCCCCTTTAGTGTGTTGGCAATGCTGTGCACAATGGCTTGATTATAAAGCGCATGCGTGTAAAAGCGCTCAATACTAGAGAGAGTAGGGGTATAGTTGAGTGTTTTGAGCGCATTCAAGGCATCTTGCATGGAAGAGAGTGTTGTAGTGGTGGAATACTGGGCATACATGGAAAAGAAGGTCAAATGTGTAAATCCCTGATCCTGCAATTGCGCTAGCACATCGAGGGCATAGGGAGGAGTGTAGCGCATCGCATAAGCATAATGTCGGCTGGGGTCTAGCGTGCGCAATCTCTGCACCAATTGTGCGCTGAGGGCCGAAATAGGAGATTTGCCCCCCAGACGCTCGTAAATGGCGCGCGACTTGGAAGCCCTACTTTTGACAATGAAGTGTGCGACCAGTTGACGCAGGCGTGCGTTTCTAATCGAGAGAATGCAGGGGTCATTAAACATATTGCGCAAAAATACCTCAACCTCTTGGAGGTTATTAGGCCCGCCCATGTTTAACAAAACAACAGCTTCTTGGAAATGTGAAGATATCAAAGTGTCCATGTCATTATTTCTAATCACAGCTAAAGTTAGGGGCTTTAGCACGCGGATGATAACAATAAAAGCCCAGTGAAAACCCGCGCAAACACAAACTCACGGGTCTTAGCGCCCCACTTTTCCTATTATACTACAATTTTGTGCTATTCATCTTAGAATAGGGCTTCCATGGTCTTGAATGCCCTGGTATAGAACCCATATAAAGAGAACACATGCAATTTAGTTACCATCCCCATGCAGGACAAAGCGAAATTATGGTCGAGGGAGAGCTTTACAGGCATCTGTATTTGAGTCGGCGCACGCAAGCGCAAGCTATCTTGCCATTTAGAAATCTTGAAGATAGCAATCTTTATCTTTATGCCCACACTAGCGTGCATAAAAAACGCGCATGCTTACATTTGTTGGAAACGCGCCATGCCCCCAAATGCCCCGCGCACCAAGTCCATTTGATTTGGGCACTCATCGCCCTTAAGGAGATAGAGCGCGTGTTACCCTACCTTAATCAAATGGGTGTGACTAAGATCAGTTTTTTCTACGCCCAATACAGCCAGCGGCAGGAATTATGGGGGACTCGCCAATTTGAACGGCTTAGAAAAATCTTGATTGCTTCTAACCAACAAAGTGGGCGCAGCGATTTGATGCGCCTGGAGCTATTGACAAGCACCCAGGAAGCTTTACAGATGTATCCAGAGGCCAAAATTTTAGATTTACAAGGTCGTAAAACCCCCCAGCCCAGCCATTTAGAACAGGGTATGCTCATCGGACCAGAGGGAGGATTTTCTACACAAGAACGCCAACTCTTTGAAACAAGAGAAATTTACAGCGCACCCAACTCCTTTATCTTAACAAGTGAGGGAGCGGCGTTGTGGCTTAGCACATTAGGGATGAGCTGATATTAAAAAGTGACAAGCCTCCGAAAGCTACATTGTCAAGAAATTGCACTCATCGATCAACTTTGCTAATAAGAGCTACAAAAAAGTGAAGAGGGTGTTCTCATGCTCACAATCTTCCTTTTACTAGTGCCAGCTATCTGGAAGATCATGGCAGTCCTTTGTGAACCGCCCCTCCCTAAAGGGAGGAGCTTCCTAACTAACTTCAAACTAGCGTTTCTGAGCTCGAAAGGCTTTGCTGTTTATAGTCCGCAAGGCTAGTCCCTAACCCAAAAGACTTACAGACCCACTGATATGGGCGGAGATCAGTTGCCAACCTGTCATCGTGCTAGTTTTTAGTGGCTAGAATGAGCGCATCCAACTCTGCCACATCAGGCTTTCACTAACCTCACTTACCTATTGCAAGGTTAGCCTTTCTTTTCTTAGAGTGCGCTTACATCTTAAGCCCTAAAGGGCGGAGTTTTACGCGCAATTTGGATAAAAACTGGGAGATTATTCCTCTTGAGAACTGTACCATCTCAAAATCCGTCTGCCAGGGGTCTTATGGTTTCTACGCCTAGAATTAATGTCTCAACTCTTACGCATTGTGCTTTTTACCACATGTAGCCAACTACCACCATAGCTTCAAGCTTGCGGGCCTTAGAGCGCGAGTGGTAAGAACACTAATGCTTGGTTAGAGTGGGGATATATCGCCTGTTTAAGGTGTTCAGCCTTAGCGCAATCCTCATGAGTAGCCCCTCTCCAATCTGTCTTACAGGCTTTTTGGTAGTAATAAAGTGCCTTTTTCAAGTCCTTAGTTACCCCTCTGCCATATTCATAGGCTTCTGCTCGGATGGAGAATTTGAGACAATTAGCATCATTACAATTATCGTGAAACTCTTCGCGATCCAATAAGTAGGCTGTTTGGTTGTGTTTGAGGGCTTTTTCAAATCTCTAGTCACCCCTTCATTGCCTGTAATACGCATCAGCACTCCCCATTTCCCCGCTCTTTTCAAGTATTCTAAGGCTTTATAGACATCTTGTTCCACTCCTTTAAGTCCACCAAGATGTAAAGACCCAGCCATGGCATAACCCTCCGCATAGCCTCTATCTCCTGCTTTTAAATAATACTCTAGGGTTTTTGTGTAATTTTCACTCTTAAAAGCTTTTTGTGCGATTGTAAAATCCAAAGCACCCTCCTTTGCCCACAAAAGTACCCATAGACCGACTAATAATACCCTGTATAAATCCTTAAAGCGCATATTTCTCCCAAGCATAACCCGATTTATCTTTGAGAGCTCAAAAGTATCGTGAGATACTCAATAATCTCTTTTACTTACATCAGCTTTATCATCACACTCTCTTATGATTGTGGTGTTGCAAACCAAATGGGCGAGGTTAGAGCGTGTTTGAATGAGTGCCACTTATGCTATGAATCGATTAATGCTGCTAGACGCGCAACTTTAACTATGGCTTTTTGGTGTAAAAGCAAAGAAAATTTTTAAGGCTACGGCGCATGAATAGCAAATGAAGCAAGCGAGCTTACGGGTATCTCTACATTGACTGAGATGGCTGGCAAAGCGAAAAGTGTGTAGGGTTTCAGATTAGGATCATGTTTCTGTGTGCTAGTATAAGGACACCCCTAAAGGGGTTAGGGAGGGAGAATAAAAATGAATTTACTGAATAGTTGGAGTGTAAGAAGAATGGTTTGGTCTAGGATTATTTGGTTGATCAGGAAATTGGGATTAAACTTTGGTTTTAAGGGAGATAAAGTGGTGAATGCGGATAAAGGTGATCTTAAAAAACAGTATTTTTCTATTGCTTCAGAGGCTGAGGTTAATGGAGATTATTCCAAAGCCTTGCAATACTACCAAAAGGCAGCAGATATGGAGCATGCTGTGGCTTACAATAATTTGGGGATTATGTATGCTAAGGGCCAAGGTGTGGTGCAAGACTTTTCTAAAGCCCTAGAGTATTATCAAAAAGCTGCGGATATGGGGGTTGCTGTGGCCTATGATAATTTAGCGGGTATGTGTGAATATGGTCAAGGTGTCCCTAGAGACTACAAAAAGGCTATTGAGTACTACCAAAAAGCAGCAGACATGGGAGTTGCTGCAGCTTGTTATAATTTGGGGGGTATATATGAATATGGTCAAGGTATTCCACAAGATTATCAAAAAGCTTTGCAATACTATCAAAAGGCAGCAGATATGGGGGATGCTAGTGCTTGCTGTAATTTAGGGTTCATGTATGAGAAAGGTCAAGGTGTTACACAGGACTATAAAAAGGCTTTTGAATATTATAAAAAGGGAGCGGATGGAGGACTTGCTGAGGCTTGGTATAACTTGGGGGTTATGTATGAATATGGACGTGGAGTTGGTCAGGATGAGTTGGTGGCGCGACAATATTACCAAAAGGCTTGTGATATGGGGGTTGAAAAGGGCTGTGATAGGGTAAAGCAGTTGAGCTGCCAGAACTAGGTTGGGGAGTGTATAAAATAGTTGTACCATTGAGAGTTACGAAAGCTGACCATGGTTTAATCTTGGTTGATGGTATAGGCAAACACTAGGATGAGCTCTAAACAATCAAAGTAGCTATGAAAAAGCCAACTTATTCGAATCATACCAATGTGCCCTAGAGTGTGAACCACCCACCAAAGACGACTGGACTTCTTGTTTCAACAATCCATAACTAGCTATATCCAGTATGTAGCCATA